>JAPXRQ010000203.1:0-5298 GCA_033813515.1 Thermomicrobiales bacterium | reverse complement strand
CGAACGGCCTGCTGCAGCGATCCGGGAACGGCCATCTCGTGCGAACACATCAGCGGCACCTCGGTCCAGCCGATTTCGCGAGCCGCCAGGGCAGGGAAGGTGGCATTGAGATCGGGCGTGGTCGTGAAGATCACACTGGCGACATGTTCCGGGCTGATGTCGTTGAGACGAATCACCGTGCGCATGAGTTCGTCGGTTACCTCGAGGATGTCCTCGGCGGTATTTGCGACTGCGGTGGTTGCTCCGCGAATGCCCCGGCACGACCAGTTTCCGACTCCGTCACTCACGCTCGATCTGCCCTTCGTCTTGTTTCAATCGCGAACGGTTGCTGCGGCCATGTTGCGGACAAACGCCTCCGCCCCAGCGACCTGCTCATCCTGCGGAAGTGTATCGATATGGTTCAACAATGCGCTCGCGACCACCACGCCGTCGGCCAGTTTCGCGGCCGCGCGGACATGATCCGGTGTGGAGATGCCGAAGCCGATGGTCAGCGGGAGATCGGTTTTGGCACGGACCCGGGCGATGTATTCGGGCAGTTCGTCCGACATCTCCGAACGCGCTCCCGTTACGCCGACCAGGGAGACGCAGTAGATGAAGCCGGTGGCGCGCGCGGCAACATCGGCAATCCGTCGCTCGGTGCTGGTTGGCGCAAGGAACTGGACAAGCACCAGCCCGTGTTTGGCGAACGGTTCGAGAAACTCGTCACTTTCGTCCGATGGCAGATCCGGGATGAGAAATCCGTCCACGCCGGCCGCAGCCGCATCTTCGGCCAGCCGCTCAAGACCGTACTGATAGAACGGATTGGTGTACCCCATCAGCAGCACCGGGATCGAGCCACCCCTTGCCCGGAATCCCCGCACCAGATCGAGGCAGTCGCCGAGTGTCACGCCGGCATCAAGCGCACGCTGACTGGCGGCCTGCACGGTCGTTCCGTCGGCGAGCGGGTCCGAGAAGGGAACGCCGATCTCCACCAGGTCTGCCCCACCGGCCGCGATGGCATCCAGCAAGGGTGCGGTCATCTCAGGTGTCGGATAGCCGCAGGTCAAAAACGGGAGCAGGGCGGCGCGATTCTCCGCCTTGCAGCGCTCGAATGTCTCCGCGATGCGCGACGAGGTTATGGTCTCGGTCATTCGAGTGTGACTCCAAACTCACTGGCAACGGTATTGAGATCTTTGTCGCCGCGCCCGGAAAGATTGACGACGATCACATCATCCTTCGATCGCCCGCGTGCCACCTTGACGGCGTGCGCGACCGCGTGGCTGCTTTCCAGCGCGGGGATGATGCCTTCTGTGCGGCAGAGCATCTGGAACGCCTCGAGTGCTTCCTTGTCGGTGATGCTGGCGTAGGTGGCGCGGCCGGTGTCCTTGTAGAAGGCGTGCTCGGGACCAACACCGGGGTAATCGAGTCCGGCCGAGATCGAGTGCGTCTCGACGACCTGCCCCCACTCATCCTGGATGACGTAGGAGCGGGATCCGTGGAGAATGCCTTCGCGGCCGGCAGTCAACGTGGCGGCGTGCAGGCCGGAATCGAGTCCGTGGCCGCCCGCCTCGACACCGATCAACTCGACCGCCTCATCGCCGACGAACGGGTAGAACATGCCGATCGCGTTCGAGCCGCCGCCGACGCAGGCAATGACTGCATCCGGCAAGCGACCGACCTGTTCCAGGATCTGACGGCGAGATTCGCGACCGATCACCGACTGGAGATCACGCACGATCAGCGGATACGGGTGCATGCCGGCGGCTGTCCCGAAGAGATAGAAGGTCGTGCGGACATTGGTCACCCAGTCGCGGATGGCTTCGTTGATCGCGTCCTTGAGCGTTTTCGAGCCGGAGGTAACCGAGCGAACCTCGGCGCCGAGCAGTTTCATGCGGAAGACATTGGGCGCCTGCCGGGCGATATCGACTTCGCCCATGTAGACGATGCACTCCAGGCCGAACAAGGCACAGGCGGTGGCTGACGCAACGCCATGCTGGCCGGCTCCGGTCTCGGCGATGATGCGGTGCTTGCCCATGCGCTTGGCGAGCAGGGCCTGCCCGAGAGCGTTATTGATCTTGTGCGCGCCGGTGTGGGCGAGATCTTCCCGTTTCAGGAAGATCCGGGCGCCGCCGACTGATTCGCTCAGGCGTTGGGCCTCATAGAACGGGGTGGGACGGCCGACGTAATCCTTGGCCAGGCGGGCGAGTTCGGCATGGAAACTGGCGTCGTTGCGCGCTTCGTCCCAGGCGGCGATCAGCTCGTCCAACGCGGGCATGAGCGTTTCGGGTGCGTACTGGCCGCCAAATCGTCCGAAACGTCCGCGTGCGTCTGGCCAGGCGCCGGGTTCGATCGTGCCGGAGCGATTGACGATATCGGAAACCATGCGCACTTCCTGCCTGCAAGGAGCGAGGGACTCAGGCTGCAATGATACCGCCTGCGGGTTTTCGGACCGCCACCCGCGGGACGGGGCAGACGTTCCGTGCAATACTGACCGCCGCCGACCGATGATGGCGGCCCCAAGGGAACAATGCATGTTCGGCTGGTCTGCTGCGGGGCGCCTCGGCATCCTCTCCAATCTCAACTTGCGCCGGCTCTGGCTGTCGACGATCGCTGGAGGTGCTGGCGAATCGCTCGGCATCATCGGACTGCCGCTGCTCGTCTACGACATGACCGATTCCGCACGCACGGTCGGTCTGATCACGCTCATCCTGATTCTGCCCCGCGTGATCCTCGCCCCGATCAGCGGTCTGCTGGCCGATCACATGGATCGTCGTCGATTGATGATCGCTGGTGATGTCCTGCGCATGCTCATGGTCGGCCTGATGCCGCTCACCTCCCAGGTCTGGCAAGTGGGCGTCCTTACTGCTGGCATATCGATAGGTAGCGCGATTACCCGTCCTGCTGAAATGTCGGCAATCCCGGCGGTGGCGGGTGGCAGATTGCTGGTGCGTGCGCTCTCGTTGATTCAGGTAAGCAACGGTGTTGTGCGGATCGTGCTGCCCGCGATCGGTGCGGCTCTGGTGGCACTCTTCGGACCAAAGTCGATCTTCTGGCTGCAGGCAATCGCATTCCTGCTTGCTGCCGTCGCGGCTCGCGGACTTCGCCTGCCTGATCAGAATCGACTGGAGTCGTTCCGCGCATTGATCGCCATGGCCCGGTCCGAGATGTGGGCTGGCGTGCATGCGGTCCAGGCGGTTCCGATCGTGCGCGGAATCACCGCCACCGAATCGCTCTTCCAGTTCGTGAACGCGGCCATGGTCGTCGCGGCGGTGGTCTACACGGAGAAGACACTCAATCTTGGTGATCGCGCGGATTCGGCCTTTGCCCTGATGTCGACCGCGGTCAGTGTTGGCGCCGTATTGGGAGCAATCCTTGCCAGCCGGATCGAACGGCGTATTGGCCGGGGCAAGATGCTGGCGGTTGGCTACCTGGGTCCCCTCTTCCTGATCACAGCGATCGCCAGTCCGCCCATGCCAATCATTTATGTCGCGTGGTTCGGCTTTGGATTTACCGACGCGCTGGCCGTCATTTCGTTTCAGGCGTATCTGGCCGAATCGATACCGGCTGACCTGCGCGGACGTGTTTACTCGGCCTGGGGCGCGATCGTCTCCCTGGCCGCTGCGGCCGCGTTCCCGATCATTGGCTTCATCACCCCGACACTTGGAGCACCGGCCACTTTCGGCGTGATTGGCATTCTGGTTGGTGTCGGCGCACCAGCATTGCTCTGGATGACTGGAGCGCTGCAGTCCATCAAGCACCATGTCCCGGTGGAAGATATGCGCCTGGCTGAAACGGCCTGAGCTCGGCCGGCCGCGTGGCATACTGACCCAGCCACCCCACAACTCGTGGCCCCCAGGGAGTAACTCGTGCTATTGCGATGGACCTCGGGGCGGCTTGGGCTTCTCCACAATCCAAATCTGCGGCGACTATGGCTGTCCGAAGTCTGCGCGACATCGGGCGAAGCACTCGGCATGATCGGGCTGCCGCTGCTCATCTACGCCATGACCGATTCGGCGCGCATGGTCGGCTTGATCACGCTGCTGCTTGTCCTGCCGCAGGTGGTGGTCGCGCCGATCAGTGGTTTGCTGGCCGATTCGGTTGATCGCCGCCGACTGATGATCGGCAGCAACCTCTATCGTGCGCTGATCGTGGCCGGCATTGCATTTTCCGGCGCACTCTGGCAGATCGCATTGCTCACGGTCCTGCTCTCGATTGGCAATGCGGTGGCGCGTCCCTCCGAGATGGCGGCATTGCCGTCGATCACTGGCGGCGACCTGCTGGTGCGGGCGCTTTCGCTTTTCCAGGTAACGTACGAGATCACCCGCATCGCGATTCCGGCAGTCGGAGCGGCCCTGATTGCGATTCGGGGACCGCGCGGAGTGTTCTGGTTGCAGGCAGCGGCGTATCTAGTCGCAATCCTGGCCGTCCGCAATCTCTCTTTGCCATCGTTGGGCACGGTGACCCCGCTCCGGGAGATCGCACGGACGGCGAGGAAGGAAATGTGGGCCGGTCTCAATGCCGTGCGCAGTGTGCCGATTGTGCGCGGAATCACGGCCACCGAAGGCCTGTTTCAGTTGGTGATCGGGGCGATGGTCGTGGCGGCCGTGGTCTATACGGAGGAGACGCTTGACCTGGGAGATCGGGCCAAGTCGGCTTTTGCGCTATTGGCCGCTGCGTCCAGTTGCGGTTCGTTGCTCGGTGCTCTAGTGGCCAGCCGAGTTGAGGGACGGATCGGACGCCGGCGCATGATCGCGATTGGCTACCTCGGTTCGCTCTTCTTCACGGTCGCGATATTCAGTCCGCCGATGCCGGTCATGTACCTGGCCTGGTTTCTGTTTGGCATGACGGATGCGCTGGCGGTCATCTCGTTCCAGGCGTACCTGGCCGAATCGATCCCGGCCGCTACGAGGGGTCGGGTGTATGCAGCGTGGGGAGCCCTGATTGCATTGGCGTCGTCGATCGCGTTTCCCGTGGTTGGGCTCCTGACAGCTGCGTTTGGCGCGCCAGAGACGATTGCCGGGATCGGGTTGCTAGTTGGGATCGGCGGACCGGTGCTGCTGTGGGCGACGGGAGCGCTGGACGCGATTCGTCATCATGTGCCGGTGGCGGATTTGAGTTCGTAGCTTCGAGAGCCAGGGTCCGAGCGATGCGGCGTGCGCGATCACAGGGCCCTGAGCTGACGCGGTCAGCCACTACATAATGACGCTTTTCCTCATCCTGCGATGGTCACGACTGCTTCGCGATTGATGGCGGCGGCGAGGTGGCGGGCGTCTCGATTGATGGCCGGGAGTAGTTTCTTGTTGACCCGGGTGAAGGGCT
>JAPXRQ010000202.1:0-5298 GCA_033813515.1 Thermomicrobiales bacterium | reverse complement strand
GGCGCCCAGGTTCGGGAGGCGGTCGAAACCCTGCCCGACGATCAACGTCAGGCAATTGAACTCTCCTATTTCCAGGGCATGACCCATCAGGAAATTGCGGATCTGACCGGCGTTCCACTTGGCACAGTCAAGGGTCGGGTGCGCCTCGGACTCAAGAAACTCTCGTCCGCATTGGTCCCGCAATCCCAATCACCACCGGGAGAATCGTATGTTCGTGATCGTGCCGGCCCATAGTCAACGTATAACCGGCAGAACCTGACAGATCAGGGGCGAATCGTTCGTAGCAGTGCAGTACGGTAGAGCAATGGCAGACGGAACTGGGACAACCAAATCCTGGGAGTGGTACGAAGGGCAGGCAAGCGCCTATGTCCTCGGCACGCTGTCTGCTGAAGAGCGGGCCGACTTTGAGCGGTATTTGGCCACCTCTCCTGACTTGCAGGCCGAAGTCGCCTCCCTGATGCCAGGCGCCAGGGCCATGATGCTCGCCGCGGAGGAGCGCACACCCAGTGCCTCGCTGCGGGACAGTCTGTTTACGGCGATCAGTGCCGAACCCAACTTCGCCCCACCGACTGCGTCGACACCCCAACGGCAACCGGTTTCGCTGCCAGAGGTGCGGGCAGCGCGCGGCTGGGTCGTCAATCCGCTGCTCGCGAAGATTGCGGCGGCGCTGGTTGTGGTCCTGGTCGGCAGCCTGTTGGCCTGGAACTTCTCGCTCCGCAGCGATCAGGAGAATGCGCAGCCCGAGGTCATCGCCCAACTCGGTGCGTTCGATCCGGCCAACGACACCGGTGCAACTGGGGAGGTGTTGTACCAGGCTGATCAGGATGTGCTCCAGTTGAAGATGTCAGATCTGCCCGCGCTTTCGCCGGATGAGGTCTATCAACTGTGGTTCATTACCGACGATGGAAGTGCGCCCGTGCCGTCGGTCGTGTTCCGGCCGGATGACACCGGAAACGCAACGATTGCGGTGGCCGCCGATCCCGCCAACTTCGATATTCTGGCGATCACTCTGGAACCCGGACCGGTCGGCGGGGGATCACCGACCAATGCGCCGTTCCTCGCGGCCAGCGTCTAGTTTTCCCGCAAATTCGACACCTAACAGGAGCCTTTTTGCATGAAAGTGCGCATTCGCGGTGCGGCGGTGATTGTGGTTGGGAATGGCATCGTGTTTGCATCGCATCCTGACAATCGCACCCCCCGGCGCAACCAAACATTCTGGTCTCCTCCGGGCGGCGGGGTCGAAAAGGGCGAATCGATTCTGCAGGCGGCGGAGCGTGAGGCGTTTGAAGAGGTCAGCCTGCGGGTCGTGGCCGAACGGCCGATTTACGCGCAGGAGTTCACCAGCGAATCCTTTGGCAATCGCACACTCGAGCTCTTCGTTCTGTGCCGACTGGCCGATGGGGAGTCGATCGACAACATGAAGGCCGATCACGAAATCACCAGCGCTGCGGTCCTGACCCGGGAGTCGGCAACCGGCGAACGGATTCTGCCTGAGGTCTTTGCCAGTCAAGTCTGGGATGATCTCGATGCTGGCTTTCCGGAGTTCCGCTATCTCGGATTTCTCGCGATCCCGTAGGCACTGAGGAGGCGTCATGCGTTGTACCGCTCCGGCCCGTATCACCGAACTGGCCGACAACGAGATTTTCGTCTTTGGCAGCAATGATCAGGGGAACCACGCCGGTGGCGCCGCCCGGTTCGCAGTCGATGAGTTCGGTGCGATCTGGGGACAGGCCCGCGGATTGCAGGGGCAGAGTTACGCCAACATCACGATCGGTGAGGGTGTTTCGGTCGAGACCATCGGGCAGGAAGTACAGGATCTCTTCGCGTTCGCCCGTGGCAACCCGGAACTAACCTTCCTGATGACCAAAATCGGCGTCGGTATTGCCGGTTACCCCGAGGACCAGATGCAAGCCCTGTTTGCAACCGGTGTTCCGGACAATGTGCTCCTCCCACCTGCCTGGGCGTCTTGAATCAGACACGAAATGGCAAAGGCGCAGCACAAAGAGAACCTTCGACTTTCAGCCTTTAGCCTGCGACATCCGAAGGAAGCATTTCGCTGACCAGATCCAGGAAGACCCGCGCACTGGCGGCAACGGTCGGAACATCGAGCCACTCGCTTGCCGCGTGGAACTCGCCTCCGCGCGGTCCAAACATGATGGTCGGGATTCCGGCATCGGTTGAGAACAGGTTCATATCGCCATAGCCGTTGTAGGCGTAGGGCGGTTCAAGCTCCGTCTCCCGCTTGTAGGCGCCGGCGAAGGCGGCGACATACGGATGATTGATGTCCGTCTGCCAGGAGGGGTAGGTCGGCGGATCGAATCCGAAGTCGAATGTGGCCGGGGAGTTGAGCGAATCGGCCAGTGCCTGATAGGCCGCAACCACACTCTCCTGGGTTTCACCCGGCACGGTGTGGCGGTTGATTTGCACCGTGGCCTTGTCGGGAACCGTGATCACGTACTTTTCGCTACCGCAGCGGAATGAGAGCACCGTCTGCGATGCCCGAATCAGCGGGTGGGTCGGCATGGCGACCTCGTGCAGCCGCGCGACAAACTTGCTGGCCTCCTCGGCCGCATTCACGCCGCGCTCTGGCCAGGCGGCATGCGACGCCACGCCGGTGACGTCGACCCGGACCAGGTATTTGCCCTGCGCTCCGAGGCACGGTCGATCGTAACCGGGTTCGCAGACCAGGCAGTAGTCTGCCTGCAGTCCGCCATCGATCAACGCCCGCGCGCCGAGCGAATAGGCCTCCTCATCGACGACTGAGGTGATGAGCACTGTCCCCGACCACTTGTCGCGGTGCCGATTCAGTTCGCGCCCGGCAATCATCATTGCCGCAACGCCGGCCTTCATATCACCCGCGCCGAGTCCGAAGAAGCGATCGCCTTCTCGCTTGCCCTGCCACGGATCGTGCGCCCACGCCTCGCTCGCCAGCACCGTATCGGTATGGCCGTTGAGCAGAAATGTCGGCCCGGCTCCGTTTTCGATACGGGCGACGACATTCGGCCGATCCGGTCCGGCGTCGATCAGTTCTGCGTTGAGTCCGGCATCCTGCAGCCATTGGGCGACAAACTGCTGAACCGCCAGTTCCTCACCGGGATAACTGCGGATCGCGACCAGCTGGCGCGTGAGATCGAATGCTTCTTCGGAATCGATGACAACATCGTCCCACCGTGCCAACGTCGTACTCCCTGCCTGCAAACCAACGGATCAAACTGCCTGCCATTATCGCCAAAACGAAAAACGGCGGCGGATCGAACGCGATCCGCCGCCGTTCAGGACGATCTAGCGTTCCCGACCCCGGGCATCGCGGTGGGCATTGGCCATGGCCTCGCGCCGATTCAGTGCGAAGTCGGGCGCCGCTTCATTCAATGAAGAGAGTTGATCGAGTTCTCCACTGAGCTGGGCAGCATTCGGCGACATCGCCACCGCCTGCCTGGCCATGTACAGACGCTGACGGGCGTCGTCTCCGTGCCCATCATTGAAGAGACGCATTGCATCGCGCCGCGCCTGGGCGGAGATTTTGTCCGCGGCGAGGGCAAAGGCAGCATCGTCGAACGGCATTGCGGCGAAATCGGCTTCGGTCATCGCCATGAGCGTGCCAGTCTCGAAGGGATCGATCGCCCGGGCCGAACCAGATTCAGATGACCATGACCCGTGCAGCGAGATCGCCGGATAGACCTGCGCAGCCTTCGCCCTGGTGGTCACGGCGAAGACGAGCGAGAGATTGATTCCGGCCGGCAGATCGCCAAGCGCAACCGTCAGTTGCTTGCCGGTGCGATCGACCGGGAAGGGATCGAGCAACTCGGCCCGAACACCTTTCGGCAAGGTCAGGGTCAGGCTTGCGCCCGTCGCAAAGACCTGCAGCGCTTCGCCGAGTTCGCGGGCGAAGAAGCCAGGGAGATCGGCTGGCGAACCAGCGAAGGCATAGTTTCCGCCGCCTGCCTCGGCCATACCCATCAGCAGAAGGTCATCGACATGTTCCCCGAGGCCGAGCGTGCTGCTCGAGACACCGGCTGCGCGCCACTGGCCAACCTGGGATGTGATCGAGGACGGATCGGTATCCCCGACATTGGCCAGTCCATCACTGAGCACGATAACGCGACGCAGGCGACCGTCGGATTGCTGTCCGTAGGCGTAGTGCGGCCAGCGTGCAGGCGAAACTGACCAGACGCCAGCCTGCCATCCGCCGAACAGATTGGTGGAACCTCCGCTGCGCACCTCCTGCAATTGGGCTGTGACCCGCCGTTTCGACGCGGCATCGGCCGTGCTGAAGGGATAGAGGTGCTGGATCTCGTTGTCGTATCCGATCACTGCGAAGCGATCATTGCCATCCAGCATCTGGATCGCTTCGGCCACACCGCGCTTGGCCAACTCGAGCGGCTGACCGGACATTGAGCCGGAGCGATCGATGACGAATGCGACATCCAGGGGCATGCGGGTCGTCGAACGCTTGACCTTTGGTGTCTGGAGCGTGATGACCAGGTGTGTCTGACCCTTGCCGATCGCAACGGCGGGTTTGGTCCAGGCGGCATTGACGAGGATAGTTGCAGATTTGGGAGCTTTCCTGGTCATGATGGTGTTCCTTTCGATCCCGAATTTCGGGCGTAGTTCGGCCGGTGCGGACTAATGTGCCCGCTGGTTGCCGTGTGAAATCTGTTGTCAGATCGGTGCCGTGAGCCGGGTTACTCCAGAACCCGTTCGGCCCATTGCACAAGCCAGTCGATCTTGTCGCGGTGGCGTTCGTACTGCGCTTCGGAGATGAGCAGTTCCGCGCCATCGGCGATCTGGATCCGGCGCCAGTTGGTCTCAGCCGGAGGGGTGATTTGGAAGCGGTAGTCCGGCATGGCGTCCATCAGCATCGGCGATTGCGATTCAGAGGACGCGGATTCCTCTGGCGGCGCGTGCCGAGCATGTTTGGCCAGCGTGAAGTTCCGCGATGATGGCGGAGCTGCGGCTGGTGCGGGAGAACGGGGCGCATCCGCCTGCGGGGGTGACGATGCGTCCGGAACGTTGTGGCCGATCAACCGCCGCCTGATCTCCTTGAGGGGCAGGTATTGCTCCTTCAGGTGGTTGATGATTGCCAACTGCTCCAGATGCGCATTGGTGTACCGACTGTTCGGACCGGCGGCTACCGGCGGCGGCAGCAACCCTTCCGAAACGTAGTACCGGATTGTTCGGGTGGAGACCCCGGCCAGATCCGCCAGTTCACCAATGCTGTACTCCCGCTGCGTCTCGTTCTCCATACCCGAATAATGACAGTACAACGTCACGCTGTCAAGATATTGTCCCTGATTCGAT
>JAPXRQ010000201.1:0-5311 GCA_033813515.1 Thermomicrobiales bacterium | reverse complement strand
CAGGATCCAGTTGAAGTCGCTCAGCGCCTTTCCAAGTTCACGCGCGTCGCCGACGATGGTGAAAAGGGTGAAGACCAAAAGGGCGAGCAGAATCCCGATCGCCAGGCCGCGTATCAATTGGCGAGATGAAGGTTGTGTCACGTCGTTACCCCGTTCGGGAATCGATCTTCTTGCGCACGGGGAGCGCGGTTGTCCAGGTCAACTGTGGCGAAGCTCCGGGTCAAGTGCAATGAACCGGAGGGACTATCTCTTCGACAGCTTGACATCCATTGCGTCACGAATGCCGTTGCCGGTGAGTGTCATCGAGAGCACGGTGATGTAGATGGCGAAGCCGGGGATGAAGATGAGCGTCCAGGCAGTGCGGTAGAACTGCTGCGATTCCTGGAGCATGTTGCCCCACGACGGTGTCGGCGGGCGCACACCGACGCCGATGTAGCTGAGAATGGCCTCGGTGATGATCAGACCGGGAACTGCCAGCGATGCCCAAATGAGGATGATCGGGAGCACATTGGGCAACACGTGCTTGATCAGGATTCGCCCGCTGTCCGCCCCCGTGACACGGGCAGCGTCGATGTATTCACGCCGGCGGATCGACATCACTTCGCCGCGGATCAGTCGGGAGAGGCCCGGCCAACTGAAGATACCGACGATGCCGGCGAGTACGATGACTGAGGGCCGGTACATGGCCGAGACGAGAATCAACAACGGAAGCACAGGCATCGCCAGGATCACTTCGGCAATGCGCATGGCGATATTGTCGAACCAGCCCCCGAAGAACCCGGCGCACCCTCCAACGATGGCGCCGATGGCCAGAATGGAGAGCATGCCTGCGAAGGCAAACATGAGCGAGATCCGCCCACCATACGCGAGGCGGGTCAGCACATCACGGCCATTGCCGTCGGATCCGAGAATGAAACCGTTTTCGCCCGGTTTGGACGTCTTGAGCTCGAGGTGGTTCTCCGAATAGGTGAATCCTGTGAGGTGGGAAACCAGCGGAGCACTCAGGACAAAAATCAGCATCAAAAGGAAGACAATCCCGAAGAAGCAGGCCATCTTGTCCTGCCGGAAGCGCCGGAACGTGTCTCGCCAGAAACCGGTAGGTTTGCGACGAAGCATCTGGGCTTCTTCCAGCGTCGTCGATGCGGCAAGCACATTTTGAGAGATTGCGGACGCCACGAATCTAGCCTCGCAATCTCGGATCGACGACCGGATAGAGCAGGTCGGCGATGAGGTTGCCGACGAGCAGGAGCAACGCATAGATGAGCGTCGTGCCCATGATGACGGTGTAGTTATTGTTGGTGATCGCCGTCACGGTCAGGCGGCCCATGCCTGGATATCCGAAGACCGATTCGACGATAAGCGCGCCAGCGAATAGGTCGGGCAGGGAAAGACCGGCAATGGTCACGATCGGAATCAGGCAGTTGCGGAATGCATGCAGGAAGCGGACCGAGCGCTCCTTCGCCCCCATGGCGCGTGCCGTGCGGACGTAATCCTGCTGTAGTGATTCGATCATGGCATTGCGTATGTACCAGATCCAGCCCGCTATTTGAGGCAAGGCAAGCGCAGTGACAGGCAGGATCATGTGTTCAACCATGTCCCAGAATCCGCCCGGATTCCTGGTGTCCTTGACGCCGTTGATGGGCAGATAGGGGAGACCCCATTCCCGGAACTTGACCGCGAACAGGATGATCAGCAGCAGGCCGAGCCAAACGGTGGGGATCGACGAGCTGGCTATCGACGAGGTCAGGATGATCCGATCGAGCAGGGAGTTGCGATGGACGGCCGCGAAGACCGCGAGTGGCACTGCGATCAGAAGGGAAACCAGGAGGGAGACGAGCGCGAGGCGAAGCGTGTTTGGGAGCGCCTCGCCAATGAGCATGGTGACTGGCTTTGAATCGATCAGGGAGACCCCGAGGTCGCCGTGCACGAGTGATTGAAGGTAAAGCCAAAAGCGCTTGACGACTGGTTGATCCAGCCCGAGGTTGTGCTGCATGCGTGCGATATCCTCCGGTTTTACCCGGGGATTGAACGCAAAGCGATCCAGCGGACTGCCTTTGAGATTAATAATGACAAACGTTATGAGGGCAACAAAAAACAGAATGACTGGCATGGCCAGGATTCTGCGAATGACGTATGCGCCCATTGGGATCCCTCCCGAGGGAAGAGAGAGGAGCCTGAACGGCTCCCCTCTCTTGTACGTCAGATCGACTAGGCCGGATCGACGAAAACGTACGGCATGGTCCAGAGGAGGCCACCCGGTGCGTTCGGAACGAAGTTGTGCATCCGGGTGTTGTAGCCGGTGCGGTCCTTGCGGAACCAGAGTACGGCAACCGGAAGATCCTCGTTGATGAGGTCGTTGATCTTGATAAGCTGCTCAACGCGCGTATCGAAATCGAGCTCGCGGTTGGCCTCAGCCAGCAGCTCGTCAACTTCGGGGTTGCTGTACTTCATCGCATTGAAGCCAGCGCCGTACGAGGAGGTCGCGAACATGGCCGACTGATCGCCGGTGGCATCCCAGTTGAAGCCGAGGAGACAGACCTGGAAGTCGAAGTTGGTGGTCAGGGCCGGAACGAGGACGTTCGAGAAGTCCACCGGATTCGGCTGGCCATCGACACCGACTGCCTTCCAGAACTCCTGGATGGCGGCAACGATGGAGTCGGTCGCGGCAGAGCCGGCGCCGTACATCACCTGGAAGGAGAGCTTCTCGCCGTCCTTCTCAACGATGCCATCGCCATCGCTGTCGGCCCAACCAGCGTCCGCGAGGAGCTGCTTGGCCTTCTCGACATCGTAGGTGTACTTGGTGGTGATGCGATCCGGGGCGAAGGCGATCGAGAGCTCCGGCTGCGAGCCGTTGGCGACGATACCGAAGCCGAGGAGCTGATTGTCGACCAGGGACTGGCGATCGACCGCATACAGGAGGGCCTTGCGGACTTCCGGCTGCTGGAAGAGGGTCGTCTTCTCCGGGTCGAGGTTGTAACCCCACCAGCTGAAGCTATAGGTGGAGTACAAGGCGACGTTCACATTGTCGAGTGCGTCGAGATCGGCAACATCTGGCGCCGGGACGTTCTCATAGAAGTCGATATCGCCGGCGCGGAGCTGCTCGATGGCGGCAGTCTCCTCGGCAGACGACTGGAAGACGAACTGATCGATGACCGGGACATCGTCCCAGTAGCCTTCGTTCTTGGCGAACTCGGCGCGGGTCGTCGATCCATCGTACGAGGTGTACGTGAACGGGCCGGAACCGATGACGCGGGTCAGATCGGCGCCGGTGGAACCGCCGTCGCTGGCCCAGTTGGCCGGCTCGACATCGCCCCAGATGTGGGCGGGCATGATCGGCGCATACGCATTCCCGAGGAACACGATCTGCGGGAAGATGTCGGTGGCGACGACCTTGAATGTCTTGTCATCAACGGCCTCATAGGAGGCAACGAAGGCGACGAATGTGCCGGTGTAGGAGCTGCCGGTATCCGGATTCGACTGCGCGTCGTAGGACATCACACAGTCAGCAGCGGTCAGCGGCGTGCCATCGGACCAGGTCGCGTTCGCATTGATGTAGAACGTGTAGGTCTTGCCGTCGCTGTCGATCGTCCAGTAATCGGCGAGGCCGGGGACATAATCGCCATCGATCGGGGACGAAGCAACGAGGGTCTCGAAGACGAGCGCGTTGACCGGATTGGTCGGCGAGTCGGCGCCGAGGAGGGCGTTGGTGGTGGCAACAAACGAGCCTGCATCGCCCATGATGACCTGTCCGCCCGTGTTGGCCGGCTCGGCGTACGGCGGATCCTGCTCTGCCCACCAGGCGAACAGCTTGGCTTTCCACTCTTCGCGATTCATCGAGGTAAATGGCTCATAGGATGTTGGTGAAGCGGCCGGCGAAGCAGCCGGGGTGGCATCCTGAGCGGCAACGGACGGCACACCGCGCATGAATGTGTTGACAGCGACGGCTGGGACGCCGAGAGCGGCAACACCCTTGGCCAGATCGCGACGAGAGATTCTTCCCGACATGAACTCGTTGTAGAGATCAGTAATCTGATGCGCGAGTTTCGGTTCCGACATGCGTCTACTCCCTGAAGAATGGCCCCGGTGGCCCAATTGTCCGGGACTCACGAAATACACCACGATGTGCGGTGTCTCCCGATTTTACCACCCGTCTACACCTGCGCTGCGTCCGTCATACACTTAATCAATGATGGAGTTTGCGACCAAACAATCAGTAAACGATCTTTCGCCCGACCTGTTGGCCAAGGTTGCGCAAATACGTGCCCGGATTTCCGGGTTGGGCTCGGTGATCGTGGCGTTTTCCGGTGGAGTCGATTCGGCGGTTGTCCTCAAGATTGCGGTCGATACACTGCCCGGCAAGGCTCTTGGCGCGACCGGTCTTTCCATGAGCTACGCCGAGGAAGAGATCGAAGAAGCGAAACGGGTTGCCGCCCAGATCGGCGCACCGCACCAGATGGTCGAGACAATGGAATTGACCGATCCGCGCTATGCCGACAACACGCATCAGCGCTGCTTCTTCTGCAAAACAGAGCTGTATTCCCGATTGCAGGTGACGGCCGAGCAGCTTGGCTATGCGGCCATTCTGGATGGCACCAACGCGGATGACCTGGGCGATTTCCGCCCTGGCATCCGTGCCGCGGAAGGGCTCGGCGTGATCAGTCCACTCGCCGAAGCCGGGGTGCACAAGGCCGAGATTCGCTTGCTGGCCAAGGCATGGGATATCCCGATCTGGAACAAGCCTGCCGCGGCATGTTTGTCATCCCGCTTCCAATATGGAGACCCGATCACGGTCGAGAAACTGCGGCAGGTCGGCAAGGCAGAGTCTGGTCTGCGTAAGTTGGGTTTCCGGGGATTCCGGGTTCGTCATCACGACGATATTGCCCGGCTCGAGATTCCGCTGGATCAGGTTGTTTCCGCGATGGAGCAGCGCGAGGCGATCGTGCTGGCGGTGCGCGAGGCCGGGTATCAGTACGTCACGCTCGATCTGGAAGGTTTCCGGTCCGGTTCAATGAATGAGGTGTTGAGTGCGCGTATCAAATCGACTGGACTACGCGGTACGAGCGCTGGTTGAGCTGGCGCTTCACGATGGTCGGGGACCGATCGCCGCCCGCGAGATTGCCAGTCGACGGGATATTCCGGACGCCTTCATCCACCAGGTGATGGCTTCACTCGCGCGCGCCGGATTCATTCGCAGCACACGCGGACCGAGTGGCGGTCACGAGTTGATCCAGCCGCCCGAGCAGATCACGATTGCAGATGTTGCCTCGGCGATTGATGTGGACGGCCCGGCGACTCCCGACCTGGGCGATCC
>JAPXRQ010000200.1:0-5328 GCA_033813515.1 Thermomicrobiales bacterium | reverse complement strand
CCTTTGCCACCGGACGGCGCGTCAATTGGAGCCACCCACCCGCACCATCCCGTTTGCCACCAGCTGGAACAGGCGGAGCTACATTTGATCGCTTGCTTGACCTACACGTCTTTGATCGAGACCAACAAACGTAGCGGCAGATGTTCCAGCCTCTGCCACCGGACGGCGCGTCAATTGGAGCCACCCACCCGCATCATCCCGTATGCCACCGGCTGGAACAGGCGGCGCTACGTTTGATCGCTTCGTCTACTTGGAAGCCGTTTGGCCGGGGCCAGCAGATGTAGCGGCAGATGTTCCAGCCTCTGCCACCCACGGCCCACCCATTTGGACCGGCCCAACATTCAACATCCCACGTTGAACCTTCAACGTCGCACATCCAACGTCCAACCTGAAAACACGAAAGCGGCGGGGCGGGATTGCTCCCACTCCGCCGCTCGCTGAACCGAACGCTGTATGCCTGAGACCTGGGGCCCCAAGCTTGCGACGCTACCGGTCCGGCACTTCGTTCGAGATGTACAGCTCCTCGATCACGGTATCCATGGTCTTGGTGCCTGGCCAGTGCAGCGCGGCGATGCCGTTGCTGTCTGGCGCCTTGAAGTCTCCAACGACCCACGGCTTGATGAACTGGGCCGGGGTGCCGTGATAGATGAACACCGCCGGAACATCCTCGACCAGGATCTTCTCGGTCGCCTGGAACATCGTGATGCGCTCGGCCGGATCGCCAAGATAGGCCGAGGCTTCCGCCAGACCAGCATCGAAGTCCGGGTTCGACCACGAGTGGCGACCGCCCGACTTCCAGACCGAGAGCATGTTGGACGGATCGAGGTAGTCCATACCGTAGCGGACGTAACCGAGCGAGATCTGCGTCGGCTTGGCGTTCAGCGCATCGGTGAAGGTCTTCTGATCCTGCTCCAGCAGCTCGATATCGATGTTCAAGTTTTCCTTGATCATCGCGGCCAGGGCGCCAGCAACCGTCTTGTCGAGCGGTGTTGGGGCGCGCAGCCACATCTGCTGCTTCGGGAAACCTTCGCCGTTCGGGAATCCGGCATCAGCCAGCAGCTGCTGACCAGTGGCCGGATCGAAGTTCTGGATGCCCGAGAGCGCCTCACGCTGCGAGGCCGGGAAGCCCGGGGCCAACCAGCTGTACGCCTGGGTGCCGTTCGGGCCGAGGACCTGCTCCTTGAGGAGATCGCGATCGATGGCATGGCTCCATGCCTGGCGGACCTTGATATCGGTCCACGGCGCCATCGTCACATCGAAGAAGATGTACCAGGTCGGGAAGTCGCCCACACCGGAGTGAACTTCCGGCGCGGTCGCCTCGTCGCCCATCATCAGCGTCAGCGCCGCCGGATCCGGGTTCTCCATGAAGTCGATCTCGTTCGCCTGGTACATCGTGAAGTACGCATCCGGCGAGGCCAGCTTGGCCACGATCGACTCGAGCATCACAATCTGCGTGCCCTTGTAATCCGGGTTGCGGACGATCGTGACGGACTGATCCGGCACCCACTCCTGCAACTTGAACGGTCCGGAGGTGACCGAGGTCTCCACCTTGCTGTTGTAAAGCGGTCCGCTGCTCTCGAGCGCCGCCTTGGACAGCGTGTTGGAGTACAGCATCATCGCCGGGATGTACGGCGCCGGCACTTCGGTCTGAATCACCAGCTCATACTCGTTGGCGCCCACGGCAACCCCGAGCTGATCCGGCGGGATCTCACCGGCAATGGCCTCGTTCCAGCCCTTGAGCACACCCTGGAAGAACCAGGTGAAGTCCCAGGCATGGGCGGGATCGGCGCCGTACTGGAAGGTCTTCACCCAGTCGGCAGCGGTCACCGGATTGCCATCGCTCCAGACATTGCCTTCCCGGATCTTGAAGGTCCAGGTCATGCCGTCCTCGGAGCCTTCCCACGACTCGGCGCCGCCAGGAAGAATCTCGAAGTCGCGGTTGATCCGGACGAGCGGATCGCTGAACATGTCGGCCGCAGCCTCAGCCCGCTGGTACACGGCTTCGTAGAAGTCCAGCGCCACCGCCAGGGAGGCATCGGATGGCTGGTAGAAGATCTGCTTCTCGGCGGGAGCAGCATCATCCGGCATCGCAACCGGTGTGCCCTGCGCCCGGGCGTTCTGAAGCATGGGGCCGCCGACGGCTCCGGCAACGGCTGCCGCCGCCGCACCCATCAGCATTTCGCGCCGGGTGATCGACATCGGATCACCGGACGGCAGCTTGTCGAGCAATTCGCTCAACTTCGCACGATTGGTCATACGCAGACGCTTCCTTTCAATGAGGCAGCCCTCCGTTGGACTGCCCTGTTCCTATATCTGGCGCGGGTCCAAAGCATCCCGCAGACCATCCCCAAGAAACGCAAATCCCAGCACCGCCAGCGCAATGGCCAGCGAGGGGAAGAGCGCAAGATGCCAGTACAGCTGAATGTACTGACGACTGTCGGACACCATCTTGCCGAGGCTGGGCACCGGCTCGTTGACTCCGACTCCGATAAAGCTGAGTCCGGCCTCCGCGAAAATTGCCGCGGGTATGGCCAGGGTGAGGGCAATGATCATCGGCGCAATCGCATTCGGGAAAAGATGCGTCAGTGCCACCCGAAGCTCGCTCGCTCCGATCGCCCTGGCCGCGGTCACATATTCCTGTTCGCGCAAGGTCAGGATCTGGGCGCGCATCAATCGACAGAGCGGTACCCAACTCGTCACCGCGATCACCAGAGCGACATTGAATACCTGATTGTTCGGCAGGATTGGAAATGCGCCACTGTTGATGACCGACATCAGGAAGATCGCGAAGAGGATGCCTGGCAACGCCGTCATGATCTCGACGACCCGCAGGATGATGAAGTCGGTCCAGCCTCCGCGCAGTCCGGCCGCCAGTCCGAGAGGAATCCCGATCAGACAGGCCATCGAAACGGCCGCCCCGGCCACGATCAGCGAGGTGCGGATACCGTAGATCACCCGGCTGACCATATCGTGGCCGATGGTATCGGTCCCGAACGGAAACTCACGGCTGGGGAACTTGTTGGCATCAAGCAGGCTGGCCTGATCGTAACTGGATGGCGCCACCCATGGGGCAAAGACCGCCAGGAACACGAAGATGAGCACGATGCAAAGTCCGGCCACAGCCAGCTTCTGCCGCATGAACCGGGCGCGGGCGAGTTGAAAGTTTGTCCGGCTCTTCTTTTGCATGGCCAGCGATTCGCTGGTCTGGATCGCGCTGGCGGCAGAGGCAGTCATCTCACCCACCCCTGATGGATTGACCACCAATCCGGACCCGCGGATCCAGGATGGTGTAGAGGATGTCGGTAATCAGATAGGTGATTCCCCAAACCAGCGCGACCAGCAGCACCAGTGCCAGGATCATCGGATAGTCCCGCGCGGTGGTGCTGGTTACGAAGAACCGCCCCAGTCCGGGAATACGGAAGACCGATTCGATGAAGATCGAGCCGGTCAGGATATCGGGAATCGTCGGCAGCAGCACAGTCACGGCCGGAATCATCGCATTGCGCGCGACATGCCAGGTCATCACCTTGCGCTCGGCCAGGCCCTTTGCCCTGGCGGTGCGGACATGTTCGGCGTGCATCGCCTCGAGCAGGGAGACGCGCACGTACCGTGCAACCAGGGCCGACGGCGCGGCCGCATAAGCGATCACCGGCAGGATGTAATCCTTCGGCTCGCCCCAGCCACCGCTGGGCAACCATTCCAGCCGGATCGCAAAGATCAGAATCAGCCAGGTCGCGATGACAAAGCTCGGCACGGTCAAGCCCAGCGTGGCAACCGTGGTCACGAAGTAGTCGATCCAGCTGTTCTGTTTGAGTGCCGCGATGGTGCCGAGGGTGATCCCCAGCGTAAAGGCAAGCAGGATGGTGGGGACACCGATCTTGATCGTCACAGGCCAGGCACGCGATATCAATCCGGTCACGGTCTCATTCGGGCTCTGAAACGGAATCCCGAGATCCCCGTGCATCACCGCCCAGACATAGCGGGCGTATTGCTCGGGCAGCGGCTTGTCGAGTCCGTATTTCTTGGCGATCGCCTGCCGGGTGGCTTCCGGCATCCGATTGTTCGTCTCGTCAAATGGGCCGCCCGGCACTTGATGCATGAGCGCGAAGGCAATGGCCGTGACTGCGAACAGCACGAAGACCAGGCCTATCAGTCTGCCGAAGATATAGCGGGCCATCGCGGTCCCCCGAGGTCGAATCTGAGTGTGCGACAGTCTAGCACCGATCCACGCCCCGGCAACCGGACCTCACCGGTTCCATTCGTGCCTGCTGGCCGCGAAGGTCTCCCGATCGTGGGCAGGGACGCGCGTCAGCACGTCCGCGCCTGTTCTCCAGGCGAGGCGGAAGGCAGAGATTCTGCAGGTAAATCGGGCGTATATCTGACGGATCTTCCCGACATCTGGACTGCGCCCGCTGAACTTACTCCGCCGCGGTGTCCAGCTGATCCTTGAACCAGGCGCACATGGCCGGATAGTAGTCGTCCCAGACCGGCATCGTGGTCCCATTCCTGGCTGCTACCAGATTGTCCAGATAGAACTCCCAACCCGGACCGATATCGCCAGCCATTTCCGGGGCAACGCCATGGTGGATCAAATCGAGCGCTACGGCATCGGCCAGGTCCCGTACGACGAGCTCAATATCCCAGACACCGTAATCGTCACTGGAATACAGGCGCAGGCGATGCGGCGGATCGCAGGCATCTATCCGCATCGGCGACCAATCGGCATTCTCCTCGAACGCCATGCGCACCTCGATGGTATTGCCGACTCCCGGTTCGCCCCGCCAGGCCCCATACCAGCGTTCGGTGCGCTCGGATTCGGTAATGCTCGCCCAAACATCCTCCACAATCGCCCCGCGGAACACCCGGGTCACCGTCAGATCAAGAGCACCATCCTGCTGCTTCGCGATTTTGCCAGTCGCTTCCGTTGTCATCCTGTCTCCTCCAGATCCGAGTGCCGCATCCGACGATCCCGCGTCGCCCGGCGCACTTCTGTTTCCAATGCGTCCAGATCGGGGAACAGGGAGGTCCTTGTCCCGAATCCGTTGATCCACTGCGCCAGAGGGGCCAGCGCCTCCCGGCAAAGCGCATAGTGATGATGTCGACCGACGACCGTTTCCTCCACCAAACCTGCCTCGCGCAGAAGACGCAGGTGTCGACTGACCGCAGGCCGCGAAATTGGGAACAGCGCGGCCAACTCGCCGGCCGTTCGATTGCGAACCACCAGCGCTTCCAGAATCCCGCGGCGGGTGGGATCGGCTATGGCTGAGGCAATGGCGTCCATACAAATATGTAACAACAGTGTTACGCGAATGTCAATTCCCTCCTACA
>JAPXRQ010000199.1:1298-5350 GCA_033813515.1 Thermomicrobiales bacterium | reverse complement strand
CGATCCGCGGCATTGCCACCGGAAGTTGAGTTGGACCCCTCCCCTCACCCATCGGTCCCGATGAGTTTGCACAGGTTCGCATAGTTATTGACACCCCTACGGCCCGAGCGTACAATCTGACCGTACAGTTTTTACGTACGCCTGATACGTACGGTTCCCGCACACGACCTGAACGACTTGAAGGAGTTCGTGTGGACGCCCATTCTCCCGATTACCAGGCTGTGATTGATCAGGCTCTTGATCTGGTCTACAGCCATCATCACCGACTTGCCAAGCAACTCTCGCCGGACACATTCGTCGAGCTGAACCTTGACGATCTCCGCGCCGGTCCCCTCGGTCGTGACCTTCAGAAGCTTGCTGATCTTGCCCGTGGGCAGGCGCGTGAGCCAAAGGAACAGGTCCTCCGGGCGATTGAATCGGTCGTGCAACTTCTGTTCTGGCCGGCTGCCGCCGACGAGTACACCGTTCCCCGCACCTTCTGGGATACGGAACTCGGACGCATGATGGCCCTCGCCAAGTTCAAGGCGTACGAGCCGCACGAGCTGGTCAGCATCGGCGTCGCCGCCGAACGCCTCGATGTTACCCGGCCCACGATCTACCGCTGGATGGATGATCACCGCCTTGGGTATGTCAAGGACGAAAACAGTGGACGGACGTTTATCGTTCGTCGCGATGTGGACAACTTCCAGATGCTGGGCACCGAGTTTGCCAATGCAGGATCCGGTTCGCGGGCATACTGAGTCAGTTCAAGTCAGGCGGGGGAGCAATCCCTCGCCTTTTTTCATGCCTCGCACAACATGCCCTCAATCAGGGAAGCGACCATCTGACCATCGCTGAGGTAATACCGGGGCACTCTGGCACTGATTGAGGTCACCACCTCGTAGTTGATCGTGTCTGCCCAGGCCGCGATGTCATCCAGTGACGGCCCTCCACCTATTGGGCCCATAACGCCAACGGTCGCGCCAAACATCGCCGTCTCCGGGATATCGCCAATCACCGTTTGATCCATGCAGACCCGACCACGGATGGGGCATCTCGCACCTGCAACCCCCATCCAGCCGCGATTGGAAAGCAGTCGATGCAACCCATCGGCGTATCCAATCGGCACCAGGCCGAGACGTTCATCAGCAGGCTCGACATACGTCCGCCCGTAGCTGACGCCATCGCCGGGATGCGCGACGTGTACCCGGGCCAAGCGCGAAACGACGCTGAGGGCAGGTCGCATATCCGCGTGCAATGGCGCACCTGTGCCGGGCCGCAATCCATACATCGCCACACCGAGACGTATGAATGTTCCTGGTAAGCCACGGAGCGAACCGGCGCTGTTTGCTTCATGGATCGATGGCCGCTGCGCGATCTCCGGGAGGATGCGGGCAACCACGGCATCGAGCAGGTCACGTTGGGTTTCGGTCGGGCGCAGATCAGGTTCGTCCGCACTCGAAAAGTGGGTCATGATGCCGCGCAGCGCGAACCCACCCTGATCGAGGGCAACCGCAGCGCGAACTGCGTCCTCGGGCGCGACACCGTAGCGATGCATGCCGGTGTCAATCTTCAGGTGGACGGCTGGTCGGTGTTTGGAGGCAACGAGTATGCGGAGGAGCTCCTCGGAACCGATGGCAAGTTCGCATTCCAGTTCCGTGGCCCGGGCCAACTCGGTTGGATCAACAGGCCCCAAAATCAGGATCGGCGCAGACACCTGATGGGCCCGCAGATTCGCGGCCTCTCCAACGGTTGCCACCGCGAGCATCTCAGCACCCGCTGCCAGAGCCGTCCGACCAACCATGATCGCGCCGTGACCGTACCCCTCGGCCTTGACGACGGCAATCACGCGCTGGTTTGGCAGAAGATGAGATGCGATCGAGCGGACATTGCCCGTTATGGCATCCAGGTCAACGATCGCCCGGGTTGATCGTCCCGGAATCTGCATGATCCGGTCGAGGACGGTCTCGCTCACGGTTGCCCGAGTCTCGCCAGTTCCCGTGCGATCGCCATCGGGAGGTCGCTGGCGATCAAACCGAGCGCACCCAGGTCTGCTTCAACAGTTCTCGCCGCGGCCGAGCCGACGGCAATGGCCAGGTTCGCGGCGGTGGCGGGTGCGCTCCGCTGTGCCAGGAACGCGACGATCGAACCGGCCAGGACATCGCCTGTTCCGGCCGTGGCCAGCGAAACGGGGGCATCCTCTGCTTCCCACAATTCCTCGCCGGATGCCACCAGTGTCGGCGCACCCTTAAGCAATATGGTCTGTCCGAACTTTTTGGCTGCGCTCCTCGCGGCGGCGGCGTGGTCGGCATTGATCTCCTCGGCGGACAGCCCGGTCAGGCGCGCAAGTTCACCGACATGCGGAGTCAGCAGAAGCGAGCCGGCTGGAACACGTTCCCACCAGCTGTCAATCGAGGACAACGCGTTCAAACCATCGGCGTCGACGACGATTGGTTTGCCGTAGGTCAGCAGGTTGCTCGTTCCGCTTGAATCCTCATCGTTCGCATTGGCGCCAAATCCGACCCGTCGGGTTGAATTCGTCGAGAGACCGAGGGCGGCAGCAACCAGAGCGCGGGCGTAGTCGTCGTCGCCAAGACCTGGCCCGATCAGGAAGGCGTTGCACCGGGCGGCGCGCTCGCCGATCAGATCGAACAGTCGCCGGGCGAGACCCGTTTCACCGTCAGGCAATGCCAGGAACACGGTTTCGGGCGCCAATTGGGCGACTGGTGCAAACAGCCCGCGGTTCGAGACGAGGTGGACGATGCCTGCGCCAGACCGGGCGGCCGCCATCGACGCCAATGCGGGTGCGCCGATATATCCGGGCGATCCCGCGATGATCATGACTGCGCCAACGCTCCATTTGTGTGCGTCAGGTGTGCGCGTCGGGAGCGAACGACGGGCGTCATCGCGAGTGAATATGCGTGCGTTGGCGGTCATGTATCCAGTGTCTCCGGGCGTGGCTCTCCCCGGAAACCGACCACAAATGCCATGGCGTCGGTTCGGGAATGCGTTAATGAGATGTCGAAGTCGGTGATGCCAAGTAATGCGGCGCGGGCGGCGGATGAGCCATGCAGCACCACGATCGGTTTGCCGCGGCGGTTGGACACGACCTCCATATCCCGCCAGCGAATACCCCGGATGCCGGTGCCCAGCGCCTTCGAGATCGCTTCCTTGGCCGCGAAACGGGCAGCAAGTTCGTTGACGCGGTTGCGGTAGCGATCTCGCTCGCGTTCGGTGTAGACGCGATGCAGAAAGCGCTCGCCGAAATCGGCCAGGGTGCGTTCGATCCGGGCGATCTCGATCAGATCGATGCCGACAACGATGCGACCGCTTTTCTCCGGATCAAATTCGGGTACATACATGATTAGTCCTGGTTCGATGGACGGCTGCCGGCCACGCGGTAGCGGTCAAGAAACGCTACCCGGGATGCCGCAAATGTACCGGATTCGATGGCGGACCTCATGATCTCCATTTGTCGCACCAGAAAGCGGATGTTGTGAATCGTACCCAGCTTCATGCCGAGGATCTCGCCAGCCCGGTACAAGTGGTTCAGATAGGCGGCCGTGTAGTTCCGACAGGTGTGGCAGTCACATTCGTCATCCAGCGGCACATGCATTTCACGGAAGCGTCGTGACTTGATTGAGACTCTGCCGTCCGGGGTGAACAGGGCCGCGTTCCTGGCCAGTCGGGTCGGGAGCACGCAGTCAAACATATCGACTCCCTGCGCCACACCGTTCCAGAGGTCTTCTGGTGACCCTACCCCCATCAGGTAGCGAGGTTTTTTAGCGGGCAGATGCGGTATCGTTATGTCGATATACTCCGCCATCACATCCTTTGGTTCGCCGACACTGAGTCCGCCAATTGCGCAGCCAGCGACATCGGCCTCTCCGACGAACCTTGCGCTTTCCGCTCTCAGATCCGGAAACATTCCGCCCTGAACGATGCCGAACAGGACACCCTGTTCTGGCTGAAGATCGCCGAGGGCTGCTCTTGCGATGCACCGGTCCAGCCACCTGTGCGTGCGTCGCATCGCATCGGCGGCCGTTTTCTCGTCGCATGGATACCCAACAAGG
>JAPXRQ010000199.1:0-1288 GCA_033813515.1 Thermomicrobiales bacterium | reverse complement strand
GTCCGAGCCATATGCGGCCTGGAGTTCAATCGCCCGCTCCGGAGTTACCGCCCAGCGCGATCCGTCGAGATGGGATTGGAATGTCGCCCCTTCCTCGCTGATCCGCACATTCGCGCCGAGCGAGAAGATTTGAAAGCCACCACTATCGGTCAGGATCGGGCCAGGCCAGCGCATAAATGAGTGGACACCACCAGCCTCCCGCAACAGGTCCGCGCCGGGCCGCAGCATCAGGTGATAGGTGTTCGCCAGAATGATCTGGGCGCCAGTTGCGGCCACCTCGTGCGGTTCAACCGTCTTGACGGTGGCCTGGGTGCCGACAGGCATGAAGACTGGAGTTTCGATTGGTCCACGCCGCGTGTGCAATCGCCCGCGCCGGGCGTTGGAGCCGGCATCGGTTGCAATCAGGTCAAAGCGGAAATCGTCAGATGGAATCAGGATGCGGCTATCCGGCGGTTGTAGCCGGCCGTGGCCCGGCGTTCTCTCGCCCGCATGACGGCTTCGCTGGTTTCCCGGATCGGCTCATCTGCGACGGCAACCGGCTCAAGGATGTCATTGCTGACAGAAGTCGCAGCCACCGCCCGTGGTGCCTTGGGAGTCACTTCTGGCAGCGCAACCAGCCCGGCGTACGGGTCCGACTTGGTCGCCTTGGCCTTGACCTTGGTGGTACTGGTGGTCGCCGCCGTGGTCTTGCTGGTATTGGTCGTTGTCGCGGTCTTCTTGGCGCCCGGCTTCGCAGTTGCCGCATTCGCCGCCGACTTGACCGTGGAGTTCACGTCCCGGGACGCCTTCTGGAGGTCGGATTTCACCGACAGCCCGGCGTCCTCGAGATCCTTCTTGATCCCGCCCAGTTCGCCTTCGATCGCCGACTTGAACTCTTTCACGCCGGCATTCTTCTCAAACTCGGAAGTCAAATCGGTCATCATTTTCCGCGCATCCTTGAGGAAACGCGCAGTCTGACCAGCGACCTCGGGCAGTCGATTTGGTCCGAAGACCACCAGCGCTGCGACAAGAATCAGCGCAATCTCCTGATAACCGATACCAAAGAAATTCATCTGGATGTACCCTCAAAAGGTGGCAAGGCACAGCAAAAATGCCGCCTCCGACCCGCCCGGAGTATAGCATTGAGCAATTGGCATTCCCTGCCTGAAAGAGGCAAAGTGAGTTAGCGTGAAGATCATTGTTGGGCTCGGAAATCCGGGCAAGGATTACCAGAAAACCCGCCACAACCTTGGCTTTCAGGTCGTAGACCTGCTTGCCGAGCGCATGAGTGGCCCAGGGAAACGCAGCA
>JAPXRQ010000198.1:487-5381 GCA_033813515.1 Thermomicrobiales bacterium | reverse complement strand
GCCAAGACGGTACACGGCGGTACCGTGACTACGACACAGCAGGGTCGTTCAACCTTCGACATCCAACATTCCACATTCAACACCTAAGGCGTGAACGTGTTCTTGTTCTTGCGGGGGCTGCGGCTGTCGCGGAAGACGGGGCTTTCGCGGGGGTAGAGCTCGCGGTGTTCGTCGGTCAACTTCTCCATCGCGGTGAGCAGTGCGGCGATCGTCTCCTGATCGTTGTCGCTGGCCGCGGCCGCGATATCCAACCGCAGTTCGCCCAGGAGCGCGTTATTCCGGTCCTTGCGCAGTTTCTGCAACGTGCGGCTGGCATCACGACCGACCTCGGTCCGGGTCATCACTGCTTGTTCATCGAGCAGTCGGCGCAGCTTCTCGCGGTGCTCATCTACCTCGAACGATGCCGGAGCGACCGCTTCGCCTGCCTGCTCCGCAATGATCTGGGCCAGGATTTCACGATTCCGGGCATCGATCAGATCCTCGGGGTCAATCTGGGTGATGAACTGGCCCAGGATGGTCGGGTAGTTGAGGACGACGGCCATCAGATGGTCTTCCGCCACGTTCTGGCGACGCTGGGTTGGCGTGCTGGCGCGCGGTCCAGCCCAGACAGCATTGCCGCGACGGGTCTGACGGATGACATCCAGGATGACCTGGCGATCGGCAATCCGCAGTTTGGCGGCGGCCAGATCGACGTAGTGGCGACTCTCGATCCCATCGGGCAGGAGTGAGAGCAAGGCGGCGATGCGAGTGACTGCCTCGTCCTTGGCGCGCGGATTGGCAACATCCGTCTCGGAAGCGACGCGATCGATATAGAACTGCAAGAACGGTTTGGCATCGCGGACCACCCCCGGCCAGGCATCGGGCGTGGCGCGGATCATCTCGTCCGGATCCTTCCCGCTCGGGATTTCGAGGATGCTGATGTCCATGCTCAGGCGACGCTCGAAAGAGACGGTGTTACGCGCGGCAGTCGGGACCATTTCGGTTTCCGCGCCGGGAAGAGCCTCGAGCGCCCGAATCATGGCCATCTGTCCGGCGGCATCGGCATCGAGTGCGAGGACGACATTCTTCGTGAACCGCTTGACCAGGCCGAGCTGCGATTCGGTCAGCGCCGTGCCCATCGAGGCGACGACATTGCGGAAGCCGTTCTCGTGGGCGGCGATGACATCCATGTAGCCCTCGACGATGACGACCTGTTTGGTATCACGGATGGCGTCGCGGGCGAGATCGAGTCCGTACAGCAGGTGGCTCTTATCGAAGATTTCGGATTGTGGTGAGTTCAGGTACTTGGGTTGGTCGTCGCCAAACGCGCGCGCTCCGAAGCCAACCACATTGCCTTCTCGGTCGCGGATCGGGAAGATGAAGCGGTTGCGGAAACGGTCGTAAATGCGGCCGCTCTCGGCTTCCGAGAGGACCCCGGCGGCGATCGCGTCTTTCGGATCGACACCGCGGGCGGCGAGGTATTTGTTGAGGGTGTCCCATTCCTGCGGCGCAACACCGAGCTGAAACTGCTCCACCGCAATCGGACTGAGCCCGCGATCCTCGATGAATTTCTGACCCATGGCCGCGGCGGGACCGGATTTGAGTTGGGCCTGATAGAACAGCGCGGCGGTCTGGTTGATCTCGACCAGCCGGTTGCGGTAGGCGTCGCGCTCGGGGGACGGTGGGGGTCCGGAGCGGAGTTCGATCCCGGCCCGCTTGGCCAGCTCCTGCAGGGCGTCCCTGAAGTCGACTCGCTCTATCTCCTTGTAGAAGGTCAGGCAGTCGCCGCCCTTGCCGCAGCCGAAGCAGTGGAAGGTGCCAGATTCCGGGAAGACGATAAACGACGGGGTCTTTTCACCGTGGAACGGACACAGGCCCTTGAAGTTGCGGCCGGCCTTTTTGAGCTGGACATAGCTACCGACCAACTGGACCATATCGGTCCGGTCGCGGATTTCGGCGATCGCATCTCCGGCCACCTAGGTCACCACATCCAGGGGAGCGAGACTGGCCAGCAAACGCTTCTTTCCGTGGCGGGCAAACTCGACCGCAATCTCCTGATCGTTGTGGCGTGCAACAACCTCGGTAATCGTCCCTTCGCCGAACTGCGAATGAAAGACCCGCTGTCCCGGAGTGTATTCGCGCAGCGTGATCACTGGTGCGTTGGCAACTGCATTGCCGTAGCTGGTCGTGGTCCGGCTCATCTGGGCCGAGCGAACCCGATCAGAAAGGCGCGCGACGGTATCGCCACCGGTCCGGTAGCGTGCGCCGGTCACCTTCACTGCTTCGCCGGGTATCGCATCCAGAAAACGGGAGGGCACACTGCTATCGATGCGCCCGTAGCTCATGCGCATACCGGTATAGGTGATGTACAGGAGTTCCATGGCCCGAGTGATACCGACGTAGAAGAGTCGGCGCTCTTCCTCGATGCCTTCGGGGTGCTCGTACTCGTTCTCCACTGCGCGGGAGACCGGCAAAAGCCCCTCTTCCACCCCGCTGATGAAGACGACCGGGAACTCCAGGCCCTTCGCCGAGTGGAGCGTGATCAGAGTGACCGACTCTTCCCGCCGCTCCATGGTGTCGGCATCGGAGATCAACGCAACCTGTTCAAGGTACTGACCGAGGGCTGTGCCAGGCGGGAGATCGTTGTACCGGGCGATATCGTTTTTGAGTTCGTTGACGTTCTGTTGGCGTTCCACATCGTCCGGATCGTTGACATCGAATGAGGCCGAGATCCCGGTCACCGCGAGCATCGACTCGAACAACTCCAGCAGCGGCATATCCTGCCATTGGGCACGGAGCGTCTGGAACGCGGCGCCGAGTTTGGCAGCATTGGAGCGAGCGGCGCCGGTGAGCGAGGGCGAATCGTTCATCGACGGATCTGCCAGGGCGATGAAGCCTTCCAGAACCAGGTGGTGTGTGGCATCGGCCCAGGTCTGAATCGTTTCGACTGCCTTCGGACCAATTCCCCGTCCGATCGGCAGGTTGTCGATCACCCGATTGAGGGAGACGCGATCAGCCGGGTTATAAAGGACGCGCAGGGCGGCAATGGCGTTCTTGACTTCGGCGCGATCGTAAAAGCGCACGCCACCAACGATGCGGTAGTGGACATCGCTGCGGCGGAAGGCCTCCTCCAGCGCACGGCTTTGGGCGGTCGTGCGGTACATGATCGCGATCTCGCCCGGCTTGCGGCCTTTGAGCATCAGCCGGCGGATCTCGTCGACGATGAACTGCGCCTCGTGGTTCTGATCGCTCAGTTCCCGGATCGAGATGTGCTCGCCATCGCCGTTCTCGGTCCGCAGTTTGCGATCGAGTCGCTGCTTGTTGCTGCGGATGACATTGTCGGCAGCCGAGACGATTCGGGCGGTCGACCGGTAGTTGATTTCCAGGTCGATGCGGGTGGCATCGGGAAAATCGTGCTCGAAATCGAGGATGTTACGGATATCAGCGTGGCGCCAGGCGTAGATCGACTGATCCGGATCGCCGACGACAAAGAGGTTCTTGTGCTTGTCGGCCAGGGCCGAGACCAGGATGTACTGGACGCGATTTGTGTCCTGATACTCGTCGACCAGGATGTACTGGAACTTCGATTGGTAGTACTCGAGGATCTGCGGGGCGGCGTCGAACAGCTGGATCGGCTTGTTGAGCAGATCGTCGAAGTCCAGCGCGTTGTTGGTGGCGAGTGTGCGCTCGTACTCCTCGTAGACCCGGGCGATGATCTCGTCGTCGTAGGTGCGGATTTCAGTCTGGGCGAAATCGGACGCCGACTGAAGGTGGCTTTTGGCGGCCGAGATGCGGGAGAGCATGCGCCGGGGGGCGACCTTCTTGGGATCGTGGCCGATGGTGATGATGGCCTGTTTCACGATACTGAGCTGGTCGGCGTCATCGTAGATCGCGAAGTTCGGCTGGATTCCAAGAGCATCGGCGACGACGCGGGGGTGGGCGCGGAGGATGCGGACGCCGATCGAGTGGAATGTGCCCATCCAGAGACCGCTGGTAGCGTCGGGCGAGCCGAGGAGGCGATCGATGCGATCGCGCATTTCGCGGGCGGCCTTGTTGGTGAAGGTGACGGCCAGGATCTGGTCAGGAAGGACGTGCTCATTGACGATCAGATGCGCAATGCGATGGGTGAGGACACGCGTTTTGCCCGAGCCTGGTCCGGCCACGACGAGGACGGGGCCCCGGGTGCGGAGGACGGCCTCCTGTTGGCTGTCATTGAGGCCATCGAGCAGGGATTGGGACATGGGGCGGGCAGTTCCTGGAGACGAACAGGTGTTTCGATCTTCAATGCTACCACCTGTCGCCTCCTGTTCCGGCACTATGCCGCTGTATTGCCGCTGCTGACACGTCGATAATAGAACATGTGTTCTCTCTCGTCAAGAGCGCCTGTCCTCCAGGAGTGGACGACAACGGATGGTGACGGTCACGTGACCGTTACGTGACCGCCCAGATTAGATAAGAAGAGATCAGACGGCATAAAGCCGTAGAAGGCTCTCAATGGAGTTATGCGACGACGACTTATGTCATTTTTCTTTCTCGTTTTGAGTAGTTGGTAGGCACGAAAACTGGTGTGACAGCAGTCAACGCCAGTGTTCCGGCGGCGTCGATTGAGCGGTCGATTGTGGATAACATTGTGGATAAGTAGAACACTTGTCCACATTATGGCCATTTTCATGTGGATAACCGTGTGGATAACTTTCGGCCGACCCATAGACCGACCTGCCATCCACCCAAATGTGCCGCAAAGTCACCGGGGGATTGTGTTCGACGTTCGTGTTCGTTTTCGCCAGATACGACCAGAGCCAGGTCCTCCGCGTGGAACAGTACGCGCGATCACGGCCATCGCCCCCGGGCGACCTCGACCTTCGGCCGAGACCGAGAACTCGGCGGTCTCGGGGGACCACGGGCTGGAACCAGT
>JAPXRQ010000198.1:0-477 GCA_033813515.1 Thermomicrobiales bacterium | reverse complement strand
ACATTGGCAAACGCCCTTTTCACCCCTTTAGCGGGTTTGCGTTTGGTAGCCCGGACCTTTAGCTCCGGGCGTCCCGGCAGCCCATTCCCCGATCAATAGCATCGGTCTCGGCGTGTCACCAGGTTACTCGGCACCGCCATCGCCCTCGGGCGACCTCGACCTGCGGCCGAGACCACGGGCTGGAACCCGTGGCACTACATTGGGAAGCGCCGTTTTGAACCCCTTTAGCGGGTTTGCGATTGGTAGCCCCGACCTTTAGCTACGGGCGTCTCGGAAGACCCGTGGCCGGTCGCCAGCATCGGTCTTCGGCGTGTCACCGGGTTGTTCGAAACCGTCATCGCCCTCGGGCGACCTCGACCTGCGGCTGAGACCTGGCAGAGACGCCAGGCACTACATTTGGAGAGCGCCTGTTTCAACCCCTTCAGCGGGTTTGCGTTTGGTAGCCCGGACCTTTAGCTCCGGGCGTCCCAGTAGCCC
>JAPXRQ010000197.1:0-5448 GCA_033813515.1 Thermomicrobiales bacterium | reverse complement strand
CTCACTGAGCATGGTCTGCCTGGTAGTGTCTGGCCGCGTAGGCGTTGCGGCACCTTCGTCGACCGGCTCCGGCAGCGTTGCTTCCTTTGGCGGCAGCTACTGCCCAGGTGACGACGGCTCGTATGGCGAGGCTGGCGGGACTCACACCTGCACGACCAAGACACCGACCACACCGCCGCCAACCAGCACTCCGTGCCCGCCCACAAAGACGCCAACGACCGTTCCGAGCAAGACCCCAACCAATACGGCAACGACGGTCCCAAGCAACACGCCAACCAACACGGCGACAACGGTCCCGAGCAACACGCCAACCGAAACGGCAACTAACACCCCGACGGAAACCGCGACCGAGACGGCAACCAACACCCCGACGGAAACCGCGACCGAGACGGCAACCAACACCCCGACGGAAACCGCAACCGAGACGGCAACCAACACGCCAACGGAGACCGCCACCACCGTCGTGACAGAGACGGCGACCGAGGGCCCAAGCCAGACACCGACCAGCACGGTTACCCCGACCGGTGGCACAGGCTTCACCCCGTCGCCAACCCCGAGCGAGACGGCCACCGAGGTTGAGACCGAGACCGCAACGGCCACACCGACCAAGGAAGAGACCGTTGGCGGATCGACCGTCACGCCGAATCCGACCGAGACTGAGGTTGTCCCAACCGAGACCAAGCCGACCGATCCGACCATTGCCCCAACCGGCACTGTCTCGAATCTGCCGAACACTGGTACCGGCTTCGGCCCAGGCGGCGGTATGGATGGCTTCAAGATTCTCCTGGCCATGATCGGCCTGCTGGCCCTCCTCGGCGCCGGCGGAATCGAAATCATGAATCGCCGCTACCACCGCATCTGATCTGACCGATCAACCTGACAAAGCGCAGACGCCGTCCGAGTTCGGGCGGCGTTTGTGTGTGCCGATTGCAGGCGAACTACCGGTACACTGCCCCGGTAACAGAATTACCGGGGAGATACAGATTCAGATGCGAAGCAACAAGGTTATGCGCTGGTTGGCGCTGGCAATCCTGATGATCAGCGCCGTTTCGATGTATGCAGTCGACACCCGCCAGGTCGCGGCCCAGAAATCCGACGAGTGGGAGATTCCTGCCGACGCCCAGTACGCCGAATACATCAAATCCATCGACGGGGACACCTTCGATGCGGATGTCCAGCAGGACAACGGTCAGTTCCGTGAAGAGCGCATCCGCATGATCGGCATCGATACCCCCGAAACCAACTATTCGTATGGCAACGAGCCCGAGTGCTACGGCAAGGAGGCCTCGGGCCGCTCCGAGGCGCTCCTTCTGGACGCAAAGGAAGTCTGGCTGAGCAGTGACGTCAGCGATCGCGACAAGAACGGACGCCTGCTCCGCTATGTCTGGGTGATCTCCAAACTCGACGGCAAGGTGCACTTCCTCAATGAGCAACTGGTCGAGGAAGGCTACGCCGAAGCCAAGACCTACCGCCCCGACACCGGCTATCAGGATGTGCTCGATGACGCCGAACGCCGCGCCATCTCCGACGCCCGCGGTATGTGGCTTGAGTGCGACGCCTCGGTCTCGATGGATCCCGATCTCGAGGATCCGGATAGCGGGCCGGACAGTGAGCCGATCGATCGCACCAAAACGCCGGTCGACGACAGCGACTATGTCTGCTCGTTCTTTGACACCTTCGATGAGGCGCAAGACTTCCTCGATCTCTATCCGGAAGTCTCGGAACTGATCGATCCGGATGGCGACGGCATCGCCTGCGAGGACTACTTCCTCGATCAATAACTTCCCGGAGCAACACAGGACATGAGCAGGGACCGGCAGGGGCTGATCCTCGGGGCAATTGGTGTGCTGATGTTCAGCTTGTCCCTGCCTGCAACGCGGGAGGCCGTTCCGTACTTCGGACCGGTCATCACCAGCATCGGGCGGGCTGTCATCGCTGCCCTGATCGCCGGTGTTGTGCTGGCGATGCGCCGTGAACCGTTCCCGGGCCGCGACCACCTGCCCGGTCTGTTCATGATCGCCAGCGGAGTCGTGGTCGGATTTCCGATGCTGACGTCGATCGCGCTGCGCCATCTGCCGGCGTCGCATGGAGCGGTCGTTGTTGGATTGCTCCCGGCTGCCACCGCCGTCTGCGCGGTGCTGATGGCGGGTGAGCACCCACCCCGGGCGTTCTGGGGAGCCGTTGCGTTCGGCGTGGTGACCGTCCTCATTTTCGCGATGGTTCAGGGTGCTGGTACACCCCAATGGGAGGACGCGCTCCTGCTCGGGGCGGTCGCGGCGGCCGCGATTGGGTACGCGGTCGGCGGCCGGATGAGTCGCGATCTCGGTGGGTGGCGGGTGATCTCGTGGACGCTGATCGTCGCGTTTCCGTTCATCACCCCGGTCGTTGCATGGGATGCCGCCCATCGCTCGATCGTGGCGCCGTGGCAGGCCTGGCTTGGACTGGCATATCTCTGCACCGTTTCGATGTATGTCGGCTTCCTGTTTTGGTACCGGGGACTTGCACTCGGGGGAATCGCACGGGTCGGTCAGGTTCAACTCGCCCAGCCAGTGCTCTCACTGTTCTGGGCATGGCTGCTGCTGGGTGAATCGGTCGGTTGGGAGGAGATTCTCGCGGGCAGCCTGGTGATCAGTTCAGTCGTGCTCACCCGGCGCTTCCGGGAGCAGGCGCCGGATGTGCATCCCGGCGCCCCCCTCCCCTATCAGCCCGAAAACGCCTGAAACCGCAACCTGGGCGGCAAGGTCTGATCCCCTGGTCCGGATCGATCGGGACCAGGGGACCTGTCCCACCCGGACCATTAGGCAAGAAGCCGGTCCGGATACGTCACGCCGCATCGGCATAAGTTTGGCGATCACACCGGACCAGCTCTCCTGAAAGCGGACGATTTGTAGGGGCTACCTGCGGTCGCCCGACGGTTTTGGGAGCGCTGGTTATGGTGCAATGACCGCTCATCCGCAGGCGGCATTTGATACCGCTCTGTGGACTCGAACGGGCAGGTCGGAAACACTCGGGCGACCGCAGGTAGCCCATACATTATGTCACCTTAACCGAGTCCCATTGAGAAGCGAGTGTCTGGCAAGATCCGATGGGCAGTTAGGTGACCGGATACCCCAATCGGCCGCCGGTGCGGTAGAAGCGCACTGTGCCATCGGCGTTCAGGATGAATTCGGCCGGAGCCCCGTCCATCCCGTTGTCCCGTGCCACGAACGTCGTGGGACCGGTCGGTTCGAGGCGATACGGCAGCCCTTCCGAGTCCTGCTCGTAGAAGGCGTGATGCCGGATGACCGACGCCTGCAGACCGTTTGCGATCGGCGACAAGGTGATCGTCGCCAGATCGTGGTGATACGTCCCGGCGAAGCGCGCCAAATCGTCCGTCGACATTTGGATCACTACCGGCTCCGGCGCGGTCAGCCCGAGCAGATCATGCAGCGCTGTCTTTTCGATCACCGGGTATGCTGAGCTGCCATGATCGTGATTGGTCAACGCGACGAAGATGAAGTCGCGCTCTGGCACGATCAGCAATCGCGCGGTGAAGCCATTGGTGGCGCCGCCGTGACTGACCATCGCCACACCATCGATGCTCGATCGCGCCCAGCCCAATCCCCACGTCCGCGAACCCTCGGCATTGGTCTGGAACGATCGCATCAGTCTGGCACTCTCGGCCGAAATGACTCGCGCGCCATCGAGTTCGCCATCGTTCATATGCATTCGCGCAAACCGGATCAGATGCTCCGCAGTTGCACTGATGCCACCGGCCGGATTGGAACAGCGCGGAATCGGCCAGGGGTTGCTGATCTTCAGTCCATCCCCATCTTCCCGATCCTCGTGCCCGACCGAAACGGGATTGCGGATCGCCTCATCCGGGAAGTACGTGATCGTGTCCAGCTGCAGCGGAGCGAAGATACGCGTGCGGACGAGATTCTCGAACGTATCTCCGGCGACCACTTCTGCCACCCGCCCAGCCAGGTCGAATCCGGCATTGCAGTAGGTCCAGAGTTCGCCCGGCGCGGTTTGCTGCGGCAGATCGTAGAAGGCCGCCACCTTGCGCTGCAGGGCATCATCTCCGCGACCATGATCATCGAACCGGTCCCCGTAGAACCCGCCCATGTGCGTGACCAGGTGACGCAGGGTGATCGACGTGCGCGCCGTGCCATCGGTCAGCGGCAAATCCGGAATCCAGGTGATCACCGGGGTATCGAGATCGACCTTACCCTCGTCGACCAACGTCATGATCAGCGTGGTCGTGAAAATCTTGCTGATCGACCCGATCTGGAACAGGGTGTCGCGCTGCACCGGCTGGTTGGTGGTAATACTGGCGATACCGAATTGCTCGTACTCGGCCTCGCCACCATTGGCGATCGCCGCCGAAATCCCTGGCACATTCCACTTCGACATCTGCTCACGGATAACCGTGGCAACTCGCTGATCCACGTTGCGTCTCTCTCCAGATTGTGAGGCCCGAACTACCAGCCCTCGGTCAACATCCCATTCGCATCGAAAGCAATCGGTCCAGGCTCGTTGATGACATCGACCCGGCCAGAAGCCAGCACTTCGTTCAGATACGCCTCGGAGACATACATGTCTTCCACGTACTTGGTGCTGCGGATGCGGGCGATCTTCGCCGTCTCGACCTCAGTGTCCAGGCAACAAGCCAGCGCGATGTAGATCGACGTCCGGTCGTTGTCGAACGTCATCGGGATACGTGCGCCCTCCGGCCCCTTCGATGTAATCATGTTCATATACGTCTTCAGTGGATCGATCTTGTCAACCAACCGCTTGAGCACAACATCCGCCATACCGACGCCAGTTGCATTACCTTCGGTATCCGGGGTCAAATCGCGCATGTAGATCCGCTGAATGACGGGCTTGAACCCCAGCGCGGCCCGATCCACCAACCCGATCACATCGCGATTGATCACATTCGGATCGGCGCCATCACCCGAAACGTCCTTGCCTATCTCGTCGATGATCAGCAGGTCCAGTTCATCACCCGGCAGGGTTCCAATTCGCTCCCTGGCAATCTTCAGCAATTCGACTTCGCGGTCGTACATCTGCGCTGCTGGCACGGCTTCGATCAGCGAGCAATGGGCATGGCCGTTCTCAACTGTGGCGATCCCAAACGGCATGTTCACCTTGGTCAGCGAGAACTGGCCGACCGCCGGAATCAGATGATCGAAGTGCTTGAACCCGCGCGCATGGAAATACTCAGCGCCTTTCTGCTTGCCCAGTCCGATCGCAATCATCTTCATCAACCCGGATTCGACCGGACCGACGAAATCGGTGTGCGGTTTGACCCGGCCGATCGGGATCACGGCATCGGCGCCCTCGTAGGCATTCCGGTCGAAGTACACCGGCACGGTTTCCTCGACGTAGCCGATATGCACCGTCTCCATCGAGGCCCGGATTTCGCAGCCCATCTTCTCTGGAGTAATTCCGTAGTGCTCGAGG
>JAPXRQ010000196.1:0-5476 GCA_033813515.1 Thermomicrobiales bacterium | reverse complement strand
ATTCCGATCGCACTCCTTGCCCTCGTTGTGGAGGTAACCCTGGCCGGCGCCGAACGTTGGGCGACGCCGCCAGTCTGAATACGCTCCGCACGCGCGGGGCGGTGTTACCAAAAGAAAGGACCTACCCCCATGGTTACACGTCGTTCGTTTGTTAAGGGTGCCGCCGCCATTCCAGTGGTTGCTGGCGGCCTGTCGCTGAGCCCATCCGCCTTTGCGCAGTCTGATGCCGTGCGCGTTGGCTCCAAGGATTTTCCGGAGAACATCTGCATCGGCGAGATGTATGCCGCTCTGCTGGAGAATGCCGGTCTGACTGTCGAGCGCAAGATGAATCTGGGCGGAACCGTTGTCGCCCAGGAAGCGCTGGTCAATGGCGATCTCGATGTCTATCCGGAATACACCGGCACCGGTCTACTCGTGGTGCTCGGGAGTTCGGTCGACGCGGCGCTTGGCTCCGGCACACCCTCCGCCATGGAGTCACCCGGCGCGATGGCAACACCGGACGCCATGGGCACTCCGATGGCCGATCCCACGGCCGAGGCTGTGTTCACCTATGTGCGCGATCAGTACAAGGCCCAGTTCAATCTGGTCTGGCTTGATCAGAGTCAGATGAACGACTCGCAGGCGCTCGCCGTCAAGCGCTCGTTTGCCGAGGAGAACGGCCTGACCACTATCTCCGATCTGGTCGCCCTGGCCTCTTCGGTCGATCTCGTCATCTCCGCCCCGTCGGACTTCGAAGAGCGCGAGGATGGCCTGCTCGGTTTGCAGCAGGTTTATGGCGATTTCGCCGCCACGGTCAACGGCGTCGCCCCCGGAATCAAGTACCAGGCGCTGATCGACGATGACGCCAATGTCGTTCTCGCCTTCAGCACCGATGCCGAAATCGTCATCAACGATCTGGTCGTCTTGACCGACGACAAGGGCCTTTGGCCGCCGTACTACGTCGCTCCGGTTGTCCGCCAGGAGGCGCTCGACGCCCAGCCGACCATCGCCGACGCCCTGAACGCGCTTGCCCCGGTCCTGACCACCGAGGAGATGACGGCGCTGAACGCCCGCATGGTCGGCGACGAAAAAGCCGAGCCAGCAGTCGTGGCCAAAGATTTCCTCGTCTCAAAGGGCCTGATTGCCGGATAGCACTCGCGCACATGTGCAGGCACTGGCCGGGTGATGCAACCCGGCCAGTACCTTGCGTCGCTCAGGATGAACCGCATGCCGATCGAACCAGATCGACACCGAACCGGCAGCCAGATCACGTTTACGGGTGTTGGGAAGACCTATGCCAATGCGCCCCGTCCTTCGGTTCATGATGTCTCCCTGACGATCGAACCGGCGGAGTTTGTTGTCCTGCTCGGTCCGTCCGGGTGCGGAAAGACCACCCTGCTCAAGATGGTCAATCGCCTGATCGAACCCACATCCGGCACGATCGAACTGGATGGGCGCGATATTCGCTCCCTCAAGACCGAGCACCTCCGTCGTGGCATCGGGTATGTCATCCAGCAGACCGGACTCTTCCCCCACATGCGCATTGAGGACAATGTGGCCGTCGTGCCGTCGCTCCTCGGTTGGGACAAGCGCCGGATATCGGGGCGTGTCGATGAACTGCTGACCCTGGTTGGTTTGCCGCCGGACGACTACCGACGCCGCTATCCCTCGCAACTGTCCGGGGGCGAGCAGCAGCGTGTTGGTTTGGCCAGGGCGCTCGCAGCGGACCCATCCACCATGCTGATGGACGAACCGTTCGGCGCCCTCGATGCCATCACCCGGACCAGGCTGCAGACAGAATTGCTCCAGATTCACCAGCAGATCGGCAAAACCATCCTCTTCGTCACGCACGATATCGATGAAGCCGTCCGCCTCGCCGATCGGATCGTGGTCATGCGGGCCGGAGCGGTTGTGCAATACGCGACTCCGCTCGAGATCGTCATGGACCCGGCTGATGACTTCGTACGTGACCTGGTCGGCGCCGATGATGTGCTGCGTCGTCTCGGCCTGATTCCGATCAGCGAGGTGATGTCCGCGCTGACGGTTCCCTCGTCGGAGACGATCCCGGCCAGCGAGACCCTCCGCGCCGGACTGGGACGGCTGATGGAGACAGGACTGTCGATCCTCACTGTGATTGACGATGACGGGCAGCCGATTGGCGAGATCGGACTGACGCAGGTGCTGGACGCCAGCCAGTCCGCCGAGCGCATGTCACCATGAACCTGGACTACCTCCGCAACAACTTCGATCGGGTGCTGGATCTGACCGGCGAGCATTTGCAGCTGACCGCATTGGCGCTGGCCTTGGCACTGCTTGTCGCCCTGCCACTTGGGGTCATTGTCGCGACAGTCCGTCCGCTGAGCCTTCCGATCCTGATCGCCCTCAGCCTGATCTACACCATCCCAAGCCTGGCGCTGCTTGCATTCCTCATTCCCTGGCTCCATCTCGGCAAACGGCCGGCGATTGTTGTGCTTGCGCTGTACGCCCAATTGACCCTGGTCCGTAATATTGCCGCCGCCCTGCGTTCGGCCGATCCTGCCATGCTCGAGGCGGCCAGCGGATTGGGTATGACCGGCTGGCAGCGCTTCTGGAAGGTCCGGTTCCCGCTCGGCCTGCCAATTCTGCTGGCTGGCGTCCGTATTGCGATCGTCACCACAATCGGTTTGGCCACGGTCACAGCCTGGATCAATGCCGGCGGACTGGGCACGCTTCTGTTCGATGGGATTGCGCGCGATTACCCGTCCGAAATTCTGGCCGGAACGATTGCGATCACGGCGCTCTCGTTGCTGATGGACATGGCGTTGCGCCTCATCGAACGCGCCACGCCGACAGCCCGTGCGCTGCGCCATGCCCGCTAATGCGACATGCATGCATTGATCCGGGAATGCAAGCTTGTATGATGAAGTCAGTCCAGAGGCAGGCGATCACCGCCCCGATGCTGATCGTTCACATTGAAGTTGCCCGCGCCCCGCGTGGAATATCGCGATAGTTGCCAGATCCAGGCGGCACCAGGTCAGGATGAGTATGAGTTTGCAACGTTCGATCTTGCGGCCAGTTGTCCGGTTGTCCTGTCACCGGGTCATCATCGCGGCAATGCTCGCCTTCCTTGCGCTTGGGCAGTTCATCACCTCGTCGGTCTATGCCGGCGCTCCGGTTTACCCGGACCTGGTGCCAATCCAGACCTCCCGCATATTTGTGGACAAGGAAGGGTCGGATTACTACCTGCGCTTCGACAGCACTACGGCCAACTATGGCGGTCCGCTGGAGATCGTCGTTCCGTCGCTCGCCAACAAGCAGATTTACCAGAAGATCTACGACGCCAAAATGGGCGGCAAAGTGGTGATCAACACCAAGATTGGCGCCGATATTCTCTATCACCCGACCCATAACCACTTCCACTTTCAGGAGTTCAACGATTTCTCCCTGGTCAAACGCGATAGCAAGGGGATCTATCGCGAGACGTCGTACCTCGGCGACAAATCCTCGTTCTGCATCCTGGATCTGATGCGCGTTGCCTCGGGTGGTCCCTCCTACCGGACCTACGGAGCATGTGGCGCGACCAAGCAGGGGCTTTCGCCGGGCTGGGCCGATATCTATGACGCCTCGCTCCCGGGCCAGTACATCAAGCTCGGCAAATCGATGCTGCCGGACGGGCAGTACGGCATCCGCACCACGGCCGATCCTTCCAATAAGCTCTTCGAGTCCAACGACAACAACAACACGATGGTCAGTTACTTCTCGGTGGTCGGTGGGCGCATCATGGTGTCTGGCACGCAGCCTGCACTTTGCGCGGCGACTGGCGGCATTGGGTCGGTATCCGGTCCCAAAGTCGTGGTCGGACAAAGCGTGAGTGTCACCTGCTCCGGACAGACACCGGGCGAGACCGTTCAGTTCTTCTGGGGCAGCACCAACACGACGGCAAAGAAGACCACCACGGCCAATGCCAATGGCCTCGCGAGCACGACGCTGCAGATTCCGATCACCGATTTGGGTGTGCATTACATTCTGGCGCGCGGTTCGTCCTCCGCGATCCAATCGGCGGCCGTGGTCAATGTCATCCCCTCGATGGCGCTATCGCCAACATCGGTCAAGGTGGATGGGAGCACAACGGTCTCGCTCTACGGATACAGTCCGGGCGAGGTGGTTGATATCGGCTACTACAAGACACCTGGCCAACGCGTCGTCATTGGGAGTAGTGCGCCCATCGCAGCGAACGGCAGCGGATCGGCGACGGTCGTTATCCCGGCATCTACCTACGACAGGCACGACATCGACGGGGTTGGCCGCGACAGCCAACAATCGGCACGGACGTATCTCCGGATCCGGGCCTCTGTTGGGATCAACACCAGTTCCGCCAATCCCGGCGACACGGTCGGGCTTGTCCTGCGCGGGTTCGGGGCGGGCGAAGCGGTCACGGTGAGCATCGTTTCACCCGCGACAAACCTGGGTCAGTTCACTACCAGTTACAGCGGCAGTAGTCGGTCCAGCACTGATCGGATCACGATTCCATCCGGCCTGTCACCGGGCAATTACACGCTGAACGCCGTTGGCCAGAGCACGGGCGCCACGGCGAGTGGACCGCTCAAGGTCAGCAGTTCCGGCAGCGGATCTGAACCGACCAGCACGGAAACGGCCACCGCTAGCGCCACCGCAACGGAAACGGTCGAACTCACCGCGACACCAGAGCCGACGGCAACCGAATCGCCGACCGAGGTTCCCACCGCGACAGAAACAGCGACGTCCGAGCCGACCGCGACGGAAACCGCAACCGAGATTCCCACCGCCACCGAGTCGCCTACCGAGATTCCAACGGCGACCGTGACGCCAACCGAAACCGCAACTGCGACAATATCCGCAACCGCCACGCCGCCGTAAGTCATGCAGAAGGGGCCGGTTTCCAATCGATAGTCAGGTCATTGGGCAGTCAGATAGCGATCTGATCTCCGCTGTTGCGATCGGCAACGGTGATGCCCTGATGGCGCTCTACGATCGGTACAACCGCCAGGCGTTTGGCCTCGCGTTCCGCATTCTCCAGGACGCGGCCACCGCCGAAGAGGTCGTTCAGGATGCTTTCGTCGCGTTGTGGCGGAATGCGTCCGCCTTCGACGTGGCCAAGGGCGGGATCAAATCCTGGCTTCTGACGATCGTGCACAATCGATCGATCGACCGCATCCGCTCACTCAAGAGCCGCGGTGTCTCGGTCGAGATCGAGGCGGCCGACTACAGCGGCGTCGCCGATGATCCATGGGATGCCGTCACCGAATCGCTTGATGGCGCTCAGGTTCGGGAGGCGGTCGAAACCTTGCCCGAAGATCAACGTCAGGCAATCGAACTCTCCTATTTCCAGGGCATGACCCATCAGGAAATTGCGGATCTGACCGGTGTTCCACTTGGCACTGTCAAGGGTCGGGTGCGCCTCGGACTCAAGAAACTCTCGTCCGCATTGGTCCCGCAATCCCAATCACCACCGGGAGAATCGTATGTTCGTGATCGTGCC
>JAPXRQ010000195.1:0-5501 GCA_033813515.1 Thermomicrobiales bacterium | reverse complement strand
ACGACGCTGGCCCACGCGCTGATTCTGGCTGCGCCCGCTGAGCAGCAATCGGCGGTGCTGGATGCGATCCACACGGCGTATTTCGAGCAGGGGATCGATATAGGCAACAAGGCGAAGGTGATCGAGATCGGGCAGCAGTTCGGTGTGGACACGAGCCGGCTGGACGATGTCGATTTTCTGGACGATGTTGCCGGGGCAGCCGAGGGATCGCGCGCGGCGGGGATCCAGGGTGTGCCGTTCTTCATCATCAATCAGAAGCTGGCGGTGAGCGGTGCGCAGCCGCCAAGTGTGCTGCTGGATGCGATTGGACAGGCTGCTGGTCAGATGTCTGACGTCACGGGCTAAGAGCCAAACCATCAAGCACGGAAATTGCGATGCCCAGATTCAGCCAGCCTCAAGTCAATCTTTACGTGGATGATGTCGAAGCATCGGTTCGGTTCTGGGTTGAGCACCTTGGGTTTCGAGAGACATTCCGGACACCCAAGACGGGAACGCCCGAGCACGTGGAGGTCCGCATGGAAGGGCTTGTGCTTGGGTTTGGCAGCATCGAGTCTGCCAGGCGCGTGCACCGTTTGCCCATCGATATCACACCGCAATCGGGTGAAGTCGTGCTGTGGACCGACGATGTCGATGCGGCCTGGGAGCGCCTGCTGGCGGTTGGTGCCATGCCGATCACTCCACCGCATCCGTTCGTGCTGAACCTGCGGGCGGCATTTGTGGCCGGACCGAATGGGGAGCATATTCAGATCGTGCAGCGGTCATAGGCTCAAGGCTCTAGGCTCTAGGCTCTAGGCTCTAGGCTCTAGGCTCTAGGCTGGAGATTGTCGGTCAGGGACGAAAGGCCGGGATGGATGATTCCCGGCCTTTTGCCATCAACTTGCGACCTGCGACGTTTGACCTACGGCGTGATCACCGTGTGCCATTCATCAATGCGCCACTCGCCGTTCTCGAGGACGAAGATCACGAAACGGGGGGCGTTCTTGCCGGTGACGATGCCGCCGATCTTGTTCTCACCGAGGACGACGAGCGTGTCGGTCTGCAGGGTCTGAATCTCGCCCGAGTTGGCAAAGAGGGGAGCGTGCGGCTCGCCATCCTTCCCTTCAAGACGGGTTTCGTTGCCAGTGGTGACCAGATTGGCGTAGTAGTTGGTCGAGAAGAAGCCGTAGAGCTTTTCAGGGTCGTTGCCGCGCGCGCAGGACTGGTAGAGATTGAAGCGGGCGGTGATGGCATCGACCGTGTCGCTATCCGGAGTGGTGCCGGTGGTCGGAGTGGGGACCGCATCCGGCGCGATGGTGTCGTCGATCGAGAGCATGGGCGCGACCGGTGTGGCGGCATCGAGAGCGCCTGATATGATCGGGTCTTCCATCGGGTCGACATCGCAGGCGTTGACCGTGCGCAGGTCTGTGGCGACCGGGGTCCCGAGGCTGGTGTCAACCTGGGCTGGTGGGAAGACGATGAGACCTTCGACCTGGGATGCAATCAAGAGATTACCTGCCAGCATTGCCGGCGAGATTCCAACATAACCGTCTATCAAGGTGATGGAGAGTATCTCTCCAGATTTTGCACCTATAGCAAGCATTCGGTTGTTGGAAGAATCGGCGGTGGGAAGTGAATCGAACACATACGCAACTCCACCTGCGATCGTCGGAGAATTCTCGGAGACACGCACTCTCGCCTTGGAAGAGCCGCCGAACATTCGATCGGAACTTATCAGTGTCGTTGCTATTTCTTGGCCATCGTCCAAATTCGCGACATGATATGTAGCGTCACGCGTGTCCGCGCCTCCATCCCATCTCCATGTGGTCCATGCAACGATGTCTCCATCAGTCGAAGGCGCTGATGCCTGCAAACCGCTCTCAATGACCATGGACCAGACTTGTTCACCGGTTTTTACATTGTTGGCCACCAACGTTCCCCCAGAGGGAGCTTCGTTGTCCGCAACGCGACCGGTCTGCGTATATGACTGCAAGACGAGATCGCCGAAGACGACCGGCAGGCTGCCGTTCAAATTGGAGTCCTCCTGCATGTTCGACCATGCAAACTCACCCGTACCGCTGTGATACGAAAGCAGTGCATTGCGGAAGGAAAGCAGGACGTGTCCGTCACCGTATGCGAGCGTCGCTGAGGTGTCTGGCATCACCGTGGGAATCGAATTGTCGGTCTTGAGTGAGTTAGGCACACCTGGGGAGATCCACAAGACCGATCCGTCCGCGGCATTGAGCGCATAGACTGACCAGTTTCCGCTCAGTTCTCCCAGGCTGAAGACCGAGCCGTCTTGGACGACGGGAGGGATAGGTCCAGAGCCGGCATCGTCGACCGACCAGAGGGCAGATCCGTCCTTGAGAGAGAAGGCAACGAGGCGGTTCTCTATGACCGGGTGGCCATCTTTGCCGTCATCAATGCCAAGCAACCCCTCCGTGCTACCTTCGGGTTGAAGCGTCTGGCCCATGTAGATCGCGTCACCGGCGACGACGGGGGCGCTGTAGACGGCGTACTCGAGATCAACCGACCAGCGCAGGGCAAGAGTGGCGGGATCGTACGCACTAAGCACATTGCCGTACTCGATGACGATCGCGGCATCGGTTACGGACATTCCGTTTATCCCGACGGGCAGCACACCGGTCGCAATACCGAACAGACTCGGGCCGGTCTCCGCGTAGGCGTTGGTGTTGCCGGGATCGGCGCTGGAGGGGCCGGTGTTGGCGGTTATTGGGGAGGCTTCCGGGCTGGTCAGGGCGCTGGCGGCGGGGATCGAGGTGGCACGGTCATTGTCGTTACCACCGAAGCGATTCTGCACGGCGAAGGCACCAGTCATGGCGATCACCAGGGCGGCGGCAACCAGGAACGACAGCCATTTGTAGTCGCGGCGGACCGGAGGCGGGGCAAGGCGTTCGAACGATGGCGCGGATTGCACGCGGATGGGAGCAGCGGCTGATTTGGACATGGTTTTCTCCATGGACCCGGAATCGGCGGTCGCCAGTTGGGCTTCGAGTCGGTTGGCAAAGGCAGCAGAAGGGGACGGGGCATCGTCAGCGGCGCGGATCAGTTTGATATCGCGAGCCATCGGGTTCATTGGGAGGACCTGGCCGCCGGAGATCACGAGCGCGTCCCAGGTCTGATCCAATTCGTCCTGTTCGTGTCGGATGCGATCGTCAGTCATGGTCGGTACTCCACTCGGGTTCGCTAAGCAGACGTTTGAGGGTTTGCACGGCGCGATGCTGCAGCACCCGCACTGTGCCGGGCGGTTTCTCCAGGACGGCGGCGATCTCGACTCCGGTCAGATCGGCGAGGCGGAGGTTGATGACCGCCTGCTGATCGGCCGGGAGGGTGCGCAGGGCTGCTCGCAAGTGCCGCATCTGATCGCCATGGACCGCGATTTCCTCGACCGATGGGCCGGTGGCGGATCGCTCGATTTCGTCGATCGGCAGGTGGGTCCGGACCCGGTGCTGATCGATGATGGCGTGATGGGCGATGGTGAAAAGCCACGAGCGGAAGGTCGCGCGATCGGGATCGAACGAACCAATCGCCTGGAGAGCCTTGAGAAAGACGATGCTGGTCACATCTTCGGCCGCGGTTTGATCCAGTTGTCGGCTGCAGTACCGGTAGACGGGATCGAGATAGCGGCGGTAGAGATCACCAAAGGCGGCTGCATTGGCCTGGGCGAGGCGGACGAGGGCATGGTCGTCGGCCACTGCCGGTTCCGTCCATGCATCGTGCCATTGCCTCCGCACTGCCATCTGCTTGCCACCTCCATCCGCGCGTCGTCGTTCTCGCATGGGTATACGGAGGTGGCGACAGGAACGTTACAGGCAGTTTCCAGTTGGCGGTGGACAGTTGGCAGTTGGTGGTTGGTGGGGAGGCGGTGGGATTGCGTACCATGCCGGGCACATCTCGGGAATCGCTGAGAGGCATTGTTGATGAGCACAGACGCGGCGTTTCTCGAACGTGGGTTGAGTAGTGCGGAAGTTGCCCAGCGCAAGGCGAGCAATCTCAATCGCGCGCAGCCACCGCAAACAAGTCGGTCGTACAAGCAAATCGTCCGCCAGAATCTGCTGACATTCCTCAATCTGACTCTGGCGATTATTGGCGCCGTGCTGATCAGCATGGGGCTGTACCGGGATGCATTTTTTGCAACCGGGCTGGTGATCATCAATGCGCTGGTCGGGATCATTCAGGAGGTGATCGCCAAGCGTCGCCTCGATCAGATTGCGCTTCTGAACCGGGCGACGGCCACAGTGGTGCGCGATGGCGTTGAGGCGCAGATTGATCCGGCCGAGATCGTCGAAGGAGATCTGCTGCGGATTGGACCGGGTGATCAGGTTCTGGTCGATGGATCGGTAGTCGGCGGCGCGAGGATGAACCTGGATGAATCGCTGCTGACGGGCGAGTCCGATCTGATCCCGAAGGTCGCGGGGGATCCGGTCTATTCCGGTTCGTTCTGCGTCTCCGGGAGTGGCGCCTATGTGGCCGAGAAGGTCGGGGCGGATAGCCTGGCCGGGACGATTACGGCCGGCGCACGCACCTACAACCTGGTTCTGACCCCGCTGCAGCACACGACCAATGTGATCATCCGGCTGTTGCTGGTGGTGGCGGGGCTCTACCTGGCGATGGTGCTGATTGGCGCGGCGATCTGGGATTACCCGGCCCAGGACACAGTGATCGCGTCGGCAGTGGTGGTTGGGATTGTGCCGACGGGGCTCTTCCTGATGATCACGATCACGTACTCGATGGCGGCCGTGCGGTTGGCGGGCAAGAACGCGCTGATCCAGCAAGTCAACGCGATCGAGAGCCTGAGCTATGTTGACATCTTCTGCATGGACAAGACCGGCACCCTGACGGCGAACAAGCTCAATTTGACCGAGATTCTGCCGATCGACGGGGATGAAGCGCATGTCCGCAAGCTGGTCGGCGATGGCATTGCCAGCATGACCAATCTCAACAAGACAGCCGAAGCGATCGCGACAGCTTGTCCGGGCTCGGCGGGACGGGTGATCGACGAGGTGCCCTTCTCGTCGGACCGGAAGTGGAGCGCGATCTCGTTTGAGGCGGGCGCAAGCGGTGGCACATTTGCGATGGGGGCGCCGGAGATGCTGCGGCCACTGTTGCAGGGGGGAGACGATCTGCCGGCGCCTGAAGGATGGGCCGATCAGGGGCTGCGGATTCTGCTGGTCGCCCATGCGGACGAGGTCGGATCGCTCCATGGCGACGACGATGTGCCCGCGCTGCCGAACACGATGACCCCGCTGGCCTGGTTGGGCTTCAGCGATGAACTGCGGCCGAACAGCCAGCAAACCTTGCAGCAGTTCCGCGATGCCGGAATCACGCTCAAGATCATTTCTGGCGATAACCCGGATACGGTGGCGGCGCTGGCGAGACAGGCGGGATTCAAGGGCAATCTGGTCGAGATATCCGGCGTCGAACTGGCCGGGATGAGCGAGTCGGATTTCCGGCAGGCGGCGATCGAGGGAACGATTTTCGGTCGCATCACCCCGGAGCAGAAG
>JAPXRQ010000194.1:0-5551 GCA_033813515.1 Thermomicrobiales bacterium | reverse complement strand
GTGCCCGGGCGCTCCCATGACGCAGCCGCCTGGCCAGCCGCCCGATCCGCAAAGGAACAGGCCACCAATCGGACCCTCGTACGAGGAACTTCCGGGAACAGGGCGCATATCAAAGGCCTGCTCGGGGACGAGTTCACCGTGGAAGATGTGGCCACCGGTCATACCGAACCTGGCCTCGACATCCGGAGGAGTGAGGACCTGTCGCGTGATCACCGCATCCGGGATATTGGGTGCGTACTGGGCGAACTCGGCGATGATCTTGTCCGCGATCTCCTCGCGGCGTTCATCCCATGTGCCCTCGTTGAGCGTGTACGGGAAGTACTGCGTGAAGATCGAAATCGTGTGCGCATCCCCGGGAGCGACCGAGCGATCAATTGCGGACTGCATGTGGATGTTCATGAACGGATGCGTGGCCGGGTTTCCGAGTTTCGCCTCGTAGTAGGCCGTCTGCAGGTAGTCAATGGATGGAGCGATAAACAAGCCACCGGTTGAGCCCTGGAGCTGCTTGTCGTCCGGCAGTGCGGTGAACTTCGGCAATTCGCGGACGGCCATGTTGATCTTGATAACCGGGCTCTCGATCTTGATGCCATGAATCGCGCGCCGGTAGTCGGCGGGCAGATCCGATTCCTCGACCAGGTTCAGGTAGGTGCGCTTCGGATCGGCGTTGGAGAGCACCACTCGCGCGTTGATGGTCTGCCCATTGGTCAGTTCGACTCCGGTCGTGGCGCCGTTGCGGACCAGGATCTGGGCGACATCGGCATCGGTCTGGATCGTTGCACCGCGCTTGACCGCAACCTTCTTCAGCGCCTGGGTAATCGAACCCATCGCGCCCCGGACATACGCCCAGCGCCCACGGTGACCGGTGCTCATCCCCATCGAGTGGTAGAGCTTGACGTATCCGGTGCCAGGATCGCGTGGACCACGGAAGGTGCCGATCAGGCCACTGGAACTGACCGTCGCCTGCATCTGGTCGCTATCGAAGTAGTACTCCGCGATATCCGCGACCGAACCGAGGAAGAACATCTGGAAGATCTTCTGCTCTTCGGGGGTGCGGAAGTTGCTGGCGACCTCGTCCCAGGATGGCGGGCGCTGCAGGATGTATTTGTCCATGACCGCACAGGCCACTTCGACCGCGTTGTCGTAGGCAGCGTAGGACCTGGCATCGTGCTCACTGATCTGGCGGATGTTCTCGATCCAGCGATCGTAATCGTTCCACATCGTGAGCGAGGTGCCATCGGGAAACGGGGCGAAGAAGCGGGGGTTGCGCTCCAGCAGTTCGAGTTCACTCCAGACGCCGAGCTCATCGAAGATTTGCCGCGGGACCAGGGAGAGAACGTAGGACCCGGTCGAGAGCGTGAAGCCTTCTGGCGTTTTTTCGCTGTACGCGGCGCCACCGACTTCGTGATATCGCTCCAGAACGAGGACCTTCAGACCGGATCCGGCGAGGTAGCAGGCCGAAACGAGCCCGTTATGACCGGCGCCGACGATGATCACATCGTATTGCTCGGGAGCGTTGACGACAGACGCCATTGGGTAAGACCTCCTAAACGGGCCGGGGTGGCAGAGATGCCAGTGATGCCGAGGAAGAATAGCACCGGGAGTTAACGCAAAAACGGTGGACCAATCAAGGTCACACCGTCTTCGAAGTCGCGTTGTCTGGAGCCGTTAAGCCTGCGTGCGGCGTCGGCGGCGCTCAGCCTTCCGACGCTTGGCGCGGTTCTCTTCCTGAGCGGAAATGAAGCGCAGCCCGCGGCGATGCTCGCGGATAATGCCTGATCGTTCGATGCCCTTCTGGAACCGACGAAGCAACTGATCGAACGACTCGGAATCCTTGATCTCAACCCGCATTCGTAGAAATCACCACCTGGATGGATAATCGCCAGCAAATGGCGCACAACACTATGTGCCGATGAGTTATCGGCCATCAGTCAGTATAGATCAGCCGTCAAGGGAGAACCGCGTGACCACAGCATTGACCGTGAACGGACTTGCGATCGAGCCGGGTGTATCCGGAGATCTCCGCATCGTCGAGATGACATTGCCGCCACTCGGGCCGAATGATGTCCGGATTGGTGTCCTCGAAGCCGGAATCTGTGGAACAGACCGTGAAATCATCCACGGTCAATTCGGATATCCGCCCGAGGGTGAACGCATGCTCGTCCTTGGCCATGAGGCCATTGGAGCGGTCCAGGCGGTCGGGTCGGCGGTTGAAGGCCTGGAGGTCGGCGATCTGGTCACCGCAACGGTACGCCGGGCATGCGGTTGCCCGAATTGCCAGGCGGGAGAATCTGACTACTGCACATGGATGGAATTCACCGAGCGCGGCATCCGTGGTGCGCAGGGATTCTGGACCGATGCCTACGTCGAAGATGCGGCATTCGTGCTCAAGGTTCCGAATTCGCTGCGCAAGGTCGGCGTGATGGTCGAGCCAGCCAGTGTCATCGAGAAGGCATGGCGGGTCGCGTCGGCCGTCCAGCAGCGCTTCCCTGTCTGGGAGCCGAAGACAGCAGTCGTGTTTGGAGCCGGACCGATCGGCATCCTGCAGGCGATGCTGCTCCGGCAACACGGGATGGATGTCACGGTCGTGGCGAGGCGTCCGTCCTCCCAGGCGCCCGCCGCTCCCATCCTCGACGCGATTGGCGCGACTTACGTCTCGAATCAGGAGATCGATCCGCGGTCGCTGAAGGATGCGCTGCCGAACATCGATGTCATTGTCGAGGCGTCCGGAGCGAGCGATAGCGTTTTGGCCAGCATGGAGATTCTTGGCAACGCCGGCGTGCTGGTGCTCCTCAGCAACACCGGCGGATCCCAGGAAGTGACCGTGCCGATGGACCGGATCAATGTCGGCTGGGTCGGCGGGAACAAGACGATGGTCGGCTCGGTCAATTCTTCCGTGGCCGACTTCGAGGCCGCGATTCGGGATATGCTGGTCTGGGAAGAGATGTGGCCGGGTGCGATGGAGCAGATGTTCACGCATCGTATTGCCGGTCTGGCGAATGCGACTGATTTGATGGAGAGCACGAAGGGCGCGATCAAGGCGGTGATTGAGATCGGATAGCCAGTCCTCAGTCGCCAGTCACCAGTCGTTGGTGGCGCGTGATGATGCCGTCGGGTTCGCAGTTATCAACCGTGATCTCTGGTGCAGTTCATTGGGCTCTGCCGGATGGGATTGCATTTGGGTGGGCGAAGGCGGCCGGCGCATTTGGCCGGGCTTGTGATGTCGCGTGTTGAGACATCCTGAGAGCTTGTGATGACGGGTTGCTATCCCGGCAGCACGACTACCTGCCTAGGTCCGCCCATTCTGCGTAGGGGATCCGCTTGCTGGGCATGAAATAGAACAGGTGCTGTCCTGTCAACCATGGTCTGGCCGCGACTGGTTACCACCAGCCGTAGGGGATGTTGCGGTTCGGATCGAGGATCGGGAAGGTGGGCTCGGCGACAAAGGCTCCCATCCGCCGCATCAGGGTGATCAACTCGGACTCGTTGAGAAGAGGTTCGAGTTCGGCCCGCAATGTCGCCTCGTCCTCCCGCACCCGGCGCATATCGGCAATTAACTGCTCCGTCACCGGCATTCCAACAAACTGCCAGAGCACGGTGCGGAGTTTGTAATCGACATTGAAGGTCAGGCCGTGATCGATACCCCAGATTTTGCCGGTGTGATCGATCAGGCAATGGGCAATCTTGCGATCGGCATTGTTGGCAATGTGATCGAAGAGAACGATCTGCTCGATCGGCAGGGTGCGCTGGCCCCAGACATCCTCGACCTGTGTCTCCGGATCTGGCTCGATCGGTTGGCGATAGAGCTGGAGTGAGCCAGGGCCAAGCGGACCGTCGTGGATGACGGTCGGAGGAATGACATCCCAGCCGAGCAGTTTGGTCAGCCGGTACGAGGCGACCTCACGCTTGTACAGCGTTCCATCGGGAAAATCCCAGAGCGGTGTCTCGCCTGATTCCGGTTTGTAAATGGCCAGAATCTCGCGGCCATTCTCATCTTCGACCGCGGCTGCGAACGAATAGTTCGAGCCCCACGGGATCAGCTTCTGCCCAACGATTTCGCCGGTTTCAAGGACCGCGATCGCTTCGGCATCGGTCAACTGGACAAGGTCGTCGGCTTCGGTCGCGCCTTCGTCGTGGATTTGGAGGAAGAGGTCTGGCAACGGGGGCTTCTCCTTGACCCGTATAGTGTGAGGGTCAATGTCGTTTTTGGGCCAGTGCAAAACAACTGAAATGCCGTCGGCCAACAGTGCAGGGGGAGCAAGCGATGCGGATCGTGCGGTTTCGGGATGGTGAGAGCGCGTACTGGGGCATGGTCCAGGAGGACGTCGTCTTCCACATGCCGGAAGTCCCCTACTGGTCGGCAGGAGCGGGCGAGTATGTAGGCCCAATCGCCGAAGTTGAGCTGCTGGCGCCGGTTGAACCCGGCAAGATCGTCTGCGTCGGACTGAACTATGCCAAGCACGTAACCGAGCGCGATCCCAACCGGAAGATTCCGCTCGAGCCGGTGCTATTCATGAAGCCTCCCTCTGCGCTGATCGGGCACGGAACGCCAATCCGAATCCATCATCCCGAGCACGAGAATCATCACGAGGCCGAACTGGTGCTGGTGATGGGCAAGACGGCTCGCTTCGTCAATACGGACGATGCCCTGTCGTACGTCCTTGGCTATACCTGCGGGAACGATGTCTCTGATCGGACGCTTCAGGCGCAGGATGGACAGTTCGTGCGGGCCAAGGGATTTGATACCTACGCACCGCTCGGTCCGGTGATTCAGACCGATCTCGATCCGACCAGGTTGGCGGTCAGTTGCACGGTCAACGGCGAGATCCGGCAGAACGGCTCCACGGCCGACATGATCTGGGGACCGGCCGAATTGATCGCGTTCATTTCGAGCGTGATGACCCTGGAGCCGGGCGATGTGATCATGACCGGCACGCCCGATGGTGTTTCAGCGATCAATCCTGGCGATACGGTAGCGGTGACGATCGAGAAGATCGGGACGCTGGAGAATCCGGTCCGCCATCTGCAGGACGAGACCGCAATTCCGCTCGGCCCGAAAAAGGGCGGCGGCGGGGATTAGTTTGGCGCCAGCTGAAAGCGGGCGACCTGACGGTCGCCCCTACATTATGTCGCGCGCCAGACCTAAAACGAGGTCCAGATCATGCCGGTGCCGATTTCGAGTTGGGCGGTGAGATCGGCAGGGGTTTGGACTGGCGGCAGGCAGACGAATCGTTCGCAGAGGTAGGCGGTCGGCTGGCCGTTGCGGATCGGGCGATCTGCCACCCAAGGGATGCGGGCGATCGAGGCGTGATCCGCATACGCAACCAACGCATCTGGCTCGAACCGCTTGTACACGGTCGCGGCCAGCGCATGCGATTCCGGAGTGATCTCGGGCGCGGCGATCGCAACCTCCCGCACGGTGGCGAGCGTGCTGCAACCGGCGGCCAGGAAGCGGCCAAATGCCATCGGCTGCTGATCGAGATACTGCTTCATTCCACCCAGCGCCGCCGTTGCACGATCAACCCAGGCATCGGTTCCGGTCAGGTGACCGAGC
>JAPXRQ010000193.1:0-5565 GCA_033813515.1 Thermomicrobiales bacterium | reverse complement strand
CGGTATCCCAGTCCGATTCCGAGACATCGAGTGCGGCCTTGCGGATGTTGACGCCGGCGTTGTTGACGAGGATGTCGATTCGGCCGTGCGCGGATCGGACCGATTCGACACAGGACCGGATGGAATCGAGCGACCGGACATCGAGCGTTGCGGTTTCGGCCACACCGCCTGCCGACTCGATGGTGGTGACGGTTTGCTTGGCGTTGTCCTGGCGATCAGGCAACTCGGTGGCGATGACCGTGGCGCCGGCGGCAGCGAGTCCGATTGCCGTGGCCTGACCCAACCCGGATCCGGCGCCCGTGACAATTGCGATCTTGCCGCTCAAATCCGTACCCACGCAAAATGCTCCTGTTGCTGCGGTCATGTAAACGCTTTCGGAATTATGCGCCGCGCCTGTTGAAACTTGCGCGGGCGGTGTGATAGGTTGCCATCATCAATCGATGCGGACGCCGTGTGCGCGCTCGTTATTCAACTCATTTGGCCATGACGGCGCCGGTCCCTGTGGTCGACGTCGCGGGTGATATTGGTGTCCGGAGCATTGGTGCACCGGGCAGGAACTGGGTAAACCGACGGAGGTTTGGTGGTCATGGGTCAGTTGGGCAAGGGCCTGAACCGCAAGGAAGTGCGGTCTCTGGTCGACGGTATTACGCGACGTGGTTTCGTCGGTGGTGGCCTGGGCATCTCGGCCCTGGCGACCATGGGCGGTTTGCGCCCGGGCGTTTCGGCGGCGCAGGCGCTCCACAACCTCGGCATTCTGCCGGAGGATCTTCCTGCCAAGAACATGAAGATGGCGACGATCGAAGTCGGTGCGGCCTCCACATGGGTTGCGCACGGCATCGAGACATCGAAGTTCGTTGGCTCCCTGCTCGGTGTTGAAGTTGAGGCGTTCGATGGTCAGTTCGACCCGGCCAATCAGCTGACGGCCTTCCAGACGGTTTCGCAGGGCGACTACGACTTCGTCGCAGTCCACCCGGCCGCTTCCGACGCCCTCAAGGACGGCGCCGATGCGGTTATCGCCAAGGGCACGCCGCTGGTCGTCATGGACACGCGGTTGATTCAGGATCCGGATGCATTCTCGCAATACGGCCACCTGACCTTCATCGAGCCGAACAATGTCTACATGGGCTTCACCGTGGCGACCGAGCTCTTCAAGGCCATCGGTGGCGAAGGCGAAGTTATCCACACCCAGGGTGCTCTGGCCCACACCGGTGCCCAGGGCCGCGCGCAGGGCTTCAACGAAGCACTCGCCGGTTACCCGAACATCAAGGTCGTCGACGAGCAGCCGGGCGACTGGCAGGTTGAGAAGGTCGCCACCCTGTGGCAGGACCTCCTGACCCGCTTCCCGGATGTCAAGGGTGGTTTCTTCCACTCGGACGATATGGCCCTCGCCGCCCGCTCGGTCATCGACTCGGCTGGCAAGCGCGACCAGGTCAAGATCGTTGGTGTTGACGGTCTCAAGAATGCCTGCGAGGCAATCATCGCCGGCGACATGACCGCTTCGGTCATCAACCCGTCGGGCCGCATCCACGGTGGTTCGATCTGGGCTGGTTACCTGACGGTTTCCAAGACCGACAACAGCACGGCGCCGATTCCGAAGTTCATCCGCGCTGACGGTGGTCCGATCACCCTCGACAACGCGCCTGGCTTCATCTGGCTCGGCGACAACTTCCAGTACTAGACCACAGATCGGGAAAGAGCCGGGATCGACAGCGATGACGATGACACCAGATTCACCGGATCGTGCGCAGCAGGCGATATCTGCCGCGCCGGTCCCGGCTACCGATTTGCCATCGACCGGGGAGGTACTCCCTTCTCAGGTCGATGGCACCCCTGACAGCAATGCCAGGGTTGTGCTCTCCCTGAACGGTGTTGTGAAGCGTTTTGGCGGAGCGACCGCACTGAGTGGAGTGGATTTCGACCTGCGCGAGGGCGAGATTCACGGACTGCTCGGTGAAAACGGCGCTGGCAAGAGCACCCTCATGAAGATTCTGAGCGGAGTGCACTCACCCGATGAAGGTGAGATTGTGCTGGATGGACAGTCGGTGCGATTCGCGTCCCCGGCGGCGGCACTGGCCAGCGGCATCGGCATGATTTACCAGGAACTGACCACGGTCCCGTCGTTGACGGTGGCCGAGAATGTATTTCTGGGCCGGCAACTCACCAACAGGTTGGGTCTGATCGACTGGGGCGAAATGCGGCGCCGGGCCCAGACCGAATTGTCGGCGCTGGGCATTGATGTCGATGTGACCAAGCGGATGGGCGAGTTGTCGCTTGGGAATCAGCAATTGGTCGAGATCGCGCGGGTGATCAATTCCGGCGCGAAGATTATTGTGCTTGACGAACCAACCTCAGCCTTATCGGTTCCGGAAGCAGAGCGTCTGTTTGCGTTCATGCGACAGATGCGAACCCGCGGAACCAGCATGATCTTTATTAGCCACTTCCTCGAAGATGTCCTGGCGGTATCGGATCGCATCACGATTCTGAAGAACTCCCGCAAGGTCGCAACACTCGATAACGTCGGATTGACCAAGGCGAAGTTGATTGAACTGATGATCGGCCGTGATGCGACCGAACTCGGCGAGAGCTATGAGGAGGGCAATATCCTCCCGGCAGCGGTCGAGGGCGCCACGGTGCTGCAGGTCAATCATCTGACCTCGCCTGGTGAGTTCTCGGATATCACCTTCGATGTGAAGGCGGGCGAAGTGCTCGGCATGTTCGGATATCTTGGCGGCGGAATGACCGAGGTCGCGCAGGCGCTGTTCGGGCGGATGCGGACAACCGGCGGCACGATTGTCCTGAACGGGCAGGAGATCAATCCGAAGCGTCCGTCCCATGCCAAGGCAAAGGGCATCGCCTACCTGACCGAGAACCGGCGAGCGACGATTTTCCCGCGCCACGAAGTCTTCAAGAACATCACCCTGGCGCATCTGGGCAATCTGGTGCCGCCGGTGTTTTCGCCGAAGCAGGAGATTTCTGTTTCAGACAAATTGGTGAAGTCGACCGGTGTGCGGCCGGCCAACTCAAAGATGCTGACCGGGCATCTGTCGGGCGGCAATCAGCAGAAGGTCGTCCTGGCCAAATGGCTGACCAAGCGGCCGACCGTGCTGATCCTCAACGAGCCAACCCGCGGGATGGACGTTGGCGCGAAACGCGAAGTGCTGGATCTGGTGAAGTCGCTCAAGGATGAAGGCGTGGCCATCATTCTGATGTCGACCGAGCCGGAGACTGTCATGGCGGAGTGTGATCGCATTCTGGTGCTGTCGAAGGGACAGATCACGGCGGAGTTCAAGGAGGGCCGGGTCACCAAAGAGGCGTTACTGGTGCATGCCTAGACCTGGCAAACGGAGTAGTTCAATGGGGAGCGGAGGAAACAGATGAGTTCGCAGGCGGCAGTTCCCGGCAATGTTTCGCCGGGTGGTGGCACCAATCAGATCCTGGCCTGGGCCGGACGCAATGCGCGGATCGTGGCGCCGCTGATCACGCTGGTGGTCGAGATCATCTTTTTCTCGTTCGCGACCAACAACTTCATGTCCAGCACCAACCTGAAGAATGTCATTTCGGCAGTCGGCCCGGTGGCCGTGGCCGCGACAGGAATCACCTTCGTGCTGCTCTGCGCGGAGATCGATCTGAGTATTGCCTCGATCTCGGTGCTCTGCGGCATCATCGCGACGTATATCTACAGTTTCCAATGGCACGGGCTTGGGCAGTGGGGCATTTTGATTGCCGCCCTGGTTGGCGCGGGTATCGGTCTGATCAACGGCTTTTTCATTTCGTACATCGGCATCCCGTCGTTCATGATGACGCTGGCGATGCTCACTATTGCGCGTGGTATGGGGACATTCATCGTTGAAGGCAAGCCGATCTTCGATGCACCGCCCATGCTCGAGACGATCGCCAGTGTCGCGACCCAATCCATCACGCTCCCAGGCATCGGGGAGATCCCGGTGGGGATTCCTGTTATCGGGTATGTCGCGATTCTGTTCCTGATCCTGGGCGAGATGATCCTGAACTACACCAAGTTCGGTCGCTACGTCTTCATGACCGGTGGCAATCGCGAGGCGGCCGAGATGTCGGGAATCGATACCCGGCTGGTGCTGCTGAACGTGATGATGATTTCCGGCTTCACGGCTGGTGTCGCCGGCATGCTGTTTGTCGGTCGCCTGAAGAGCGCCAATCCACAGGCTGGTGGCAACCTTCTGATCGATACGATCGCGGCAGTGGTGCTGGGCGGAACATCGCTCTTCGGTGGTGAGGGCGGTATGAAGAACACCGCGCTTGGCCTGCTGATTTTCGCCTTCCTGACAAACGGACTCAACCTGATGCCGAATGTGAGCATCTATTTCAAGGAGGCGTTACAGGGCATGATCCTGGTAGCGGCTCTGGTGCTCAATGTGTTGGCCCTGAAGCTCGAGAAGATCCAGGTCCGGACCGAGTAGCGCACTGCCAGAAACGGCTCGGCACCATGGCTCCGAAATCACCCGGGTGGCGGGGGATTCAACGCTACGGCGTGACCCAACCCACCCGCAGACCTTCCGGCACAAACAAATCATCGTGCGACAATGTCCAGCGTAGTGAGGGAGTTCCATCCGTGTCTGACAGCTCGTCGCCATTTGCTTCGCTGGTCTCGGGACTGGCGGCCAGTAACGTCGTTGATCTGACCGTGGCGCTGTCCGAGGGGCTGCCGACGGCGTGGCCGACGCACATGCCGTTCCAGCGGAAGTTGTTCAACTATTTCGCCAACGATCTGGATCAGTACCAGCCGAGCTACGGCTATCGCGGTCCGTATCACACGGCATTTCTGATTCTGGATGAGCATGCCGGCACGCATATTGATGCGCCGTCGCACTTCATCCCGCCGCCTGATACCTCGTTCCCCAACGCGGGCGAGATCGGGAACGTCACGCTCGAGCAACTGGACCTGAAGAAGATGATGGGTCCGGCCGCAGTGATCGATCTGACGTTTCTGACCGGGCAAGGTGATCCCGGGATTTCGCCTGAGATCCTGCCAGAGCACATCACCGCGTGGGAGGCCGAGCACGGGACGCTGCAGCCGGAGGACATCGTGCTGTTCCGGACAGATTGGGATCAGTTCTACGTCCCAATGCCGGAAGGAAGCGCGTACGTGACCGATCCGTTCCTGCACCGGACCAAACCGGGTTGGCCGACACCGGGAATCCCGACCTTGCAGTTGTTGCTGGATCGTGGGGTGACGACGATCGGGCTGGATGGTGTCAGTGTTGGTTCCTCGCATGATGGTGTCCCGCCGCATGTCTTCGGCCTCGGACAGGGGATGATGTACATCGAGCTCCTGGCCAATCTGAAGACACTGCCGCCGCGGGGCGCGTTCTTTATCTTCCTGCCGATCAAGATTGAGGGTGGCAGCGCGGGTCCGGGGCGGGCCGTGGCGCTGATTCCGTAACAGGCGACGGCGACGTCGAGGAGTTTTTGGTGGCTGACAAGTTTCTGATTATTGGCGCGTTGGGCTGCATCGGCGCGTGGACAGCAAAGCGACTGATCGACGAGGGGACGGATGTTGTCGCTTTCGATCTTCCCGGCGATCCACAC
>JAPXRQ010000192.1:0-5588 GCA_033813515.1 Thermomicrobiales bacterium | reverse complement strand
TACGTTTGTTGGTCTCAATCAAAGACGTGTAGGTCAAGCAAGCGATCAAATGGAGTGCCGCCTGTTCCAGCTGGTGGCAAACGGGATGGTGCGGGTGGGGGTGGCCGGACGGTTGCCAACATCCAAGATTCGACCTCCCACATCCACCATCTTTCCAGAATCGGGATGTCCGTACAGCCCAAGGCTCCTATCCACCGGTCATGCCGGGGAGTATCATTCCCCGATAACGTCCCGGCATTTCTCACCCCGAGCTGCGGACTGCCGGCTCGCTCGACACAACCGGATTGCCTTCCGCGATCCGTCAGAACTGGAAAGTCAGCACACGATGAACATCCCTGATGTCAACGCGCTTGTTCCCATGGTGGTCGAAAGCACCAACCGTGGAGAGCGGGCCTTCGATATTTACTCCCGTCTCCTCAAGGACCGGATCATCTTCCTCGGCACCCCGGTGGAAGACCAGATCGCCAACCTGATCATTGCCCAGATGCTCTTCCTGGAGCACGAGGATCCGAATCAGGACATCCGCCTCTACATCAACTCGCCGGGTGGTGTGGTCTATTCCGGCCTCGCCATCTACGACACGATGCAGATGATCAAGCCGGATGTGGCCACCTTCTGCATGGGTATGGGCGCGAGCATGGCGGCCGTCCTTCTGGCCGGTGGCGCGAAGGGCAAGCGGTTTGCCCTCCCCAACGCCCGCGTCATGATTCACCAGGGCTCCTCCGGCTTCCGCGGCAATGTCCCCGATATCGAAGTGGCCGCGCGCGAAACCCTGAACCTGACCACCAAGCTGACCGAGATTCTGGCCTTGCATGCTGGCCAGCCGTTCGACAAGGTCAAGCGGGATACAGAGCGCGACTACTACATGAACCCGCACGAGGCCAAGGAGTACGGTCTGATCGACGAGGTGCTGGAGTCGTCCAAACTGGCCGATCTGGTCACCCCGCCGGCCACCGAGCCCGAAGCCAATGGGGCGAAGAAGAAGCCCTAGGCCATCCCGTCCATTCCGGGTGGGGACGATGCGGCTACCGGGCGCGTCCTCACCGAGATCACTGGCTGGTTTACTGGCCGGGAGTCGCTGGTAGCACAGCACGCCGTCGCTGATTCTGGTTGAGCGGCGGAGATTCAGGAGTTTGTTCGGTGCACTATCGTTGCTCGTTCTGTAACAAGGGCCAGGAAGAAGTCAGCCGGCTGATCGCGGGACCGAATCAGGTCTACATCTGCAACGAGTGCGTCCAGCTGTGCCGCGAGATCATTGAGGAAGAGGAGCCACAGGCGCCACGCGTTGCCGTCTCCACGCCGAAGATCTCGACACCGCGCGATTTGCTCGATCAGCTCAACCAATATGTGGTCGGGCAGGATCGGGCCAAGCGGATCCTCTCGGTCGCGGTCTACAACCACTACAAGCGGATCAATGCCGGCCTCGAATCGACCGACGATATCGAGCTGCAAAAGAGCAATATCCTGCTGGTCGGGCCAACCGGCTGCGGCAAGACGTTGCTGGCCGAAACGCTGGCCAAGCTGCTCGATGTGCCGTTCTCCATCGCCGATGCCACCGCCCTGACCGAAGCCGGCTATGTCGGCGAGGATGTCGAAAACATCCTGCTCAAACTGATCCAGAACGCCGGTGATGTGGCCAGAGCCCAGACCGGCATCATCTACATCGACGAGATCGACAAGATTTCGCGCAAATCCGATAACCCGTCGATCACGCGGGATGTCTCCGGTGAAGGCGTGCAGCAGGCGTTGCTCAAGATCATCGAAGGCACGATTGCCAATGTGCCGCCGCAGAGTGGGCGCAAGCATCCGCACCAGGAATACATTCAGATCGATACGCGCAACATCCTGTTCATCTGTGGTGGGGCGTTCGAAGGTCTGGAAGAGATCGTTTCACGGCGAATCGGCAAGCACGCGCCGATCGGTTTCGGTGGCGGCGATGGTCCGGAAGAGCACGATAATCCGCTGCGGTTCCTGAGCCACGACGATCTGCTGAAGTACGGGTTGATTCCCGAGTTCGTTGGCCGCCTGCCGGTGACGGTCGCGCTTGATCCCCTGACCCGGGACGATCTGAAGCGGATTCTGGTCGAGCCGAAGAATGCGGTCGTCAAGCAGTACAAGAAGTTCTTCGCGCTGGACGATGTCGATCTGATCTTCACCGACGAGGCGCTGGATGCGACGGCGAAGCAGGCCGAGGAGCGCAAGACCGGCGCCCGCGGATTGCGGACGACGATCGAAGAAGTGCTGCTGGATGTGATGTACGAGATTCCGTCGATCGAGAACGTGCGCAAGTGCGTGGTCGACGAAAACGTCATCGTCAATCGCAGCCGCCCGCTCCTGATGACCGAAACCGAGACGATCAAGTACGATGTCCCGGCCTAAGCGAAGGCAGGTTACCCGGCCCTAGACGCCGGGTGAGTTGACACATTTGTCATAATTGAGACGACGATGTGGCCCCTGAAGTGAGTAAATGGGGACTCATGCCGGCCAAGAGCCGAGCGATCCCGGTCATTCCCGTCCGGGCAGGGGCCACGCTCGTCATTCTGGATTTTCCCGAAGAGTCAAATAGTTCTTGCTCATTCTGGACCGCATCTTGCGCTCATAGATTCGGTGCATCGTAGCGAGAAGCCAGTAACCGGCCAAACTGTCCAGCACAACAACAACACAAAACCAAACTGCATTTGCCTAAAAGTAGATCTCGTATCGATCAATACCTTTGGGGCTTTTCCCGAAGTATTCCCAGTTCGCCATATGCTCAGACAGGTTCGGGAGCATCGCCACATCTGAAGCGTGGCGCTCCCATAGTTTGACTCTGACGTTTTCGGGGACCAAGACCAATCGAACCGACGTGCCGATAGCCGTATTCAGCGAGGACGGCAGGAGCCAACGGAGCTCCAATGCCTCCCAATCCATTGAATCCATATCGGTGCTGTCTGTGTCCGGTTGCATGAATGCACAGTATTGCGTCAATCCACCGCAGACGGCCAAGCAACATCAAGGCAAAAAACGGGCAGAGCAATTACCGCTCTGCCCATCGCTCGCTACCGAAGTGTGTTTATGCCTTCGGGCCGGTGTAGACGACTTCGAGGAGGAAGCGGTCCGGGGTTTCGAACATGATTTGGTAGTAGGTATCCGATTCCGACTGCGAGAAATCGGGCCGATGGCGGGGCGTCTCGAACAGCAGCTCGGTATCGATGCCGGTCAGATAGGCGCCAGCTGCGTCGACATCCGCCTGGTTCTCAACGGCGACCGCGACGTGGTTGACGCCGGGACCGTCATAGTCGTTGACCGCACCGTTGCCGCCAGCAATGAACCAGAAGCTCTCGCCGTTGGATCCAGCTGCGCCATATCCCTCACCCTCGCCGTACCAGATTTCACTCCAGCCGAGGGTCTCGAACAGGCCCTTGTACCAGGCGATGTTGTCTGCTTTGACATTGAACTGAATGTGACCCAATCCACTGCGCATGCTGCACTCCTTCCATAGTGTGGCGGCCAGTGTAACCTATTTAGTCTTCATTTGTGGTTACCACCTAGGAGAGTACCGCTTCGGCTTCGATTTCTACTTTCCAGCGCTCGTCGATCAGGGCGGCAACAACAACCATCGTTGCGACCGGGCGGATGTCGGCGAAGATCGCCGCGTGGGCTCGACCAACCGCATCGGCATACGAAGGATCGGTGATGTACATCCGGGTCTGGACGACATCGGACGGACCTGCACCGGCTTCGGCCAGGGCGGCGAGGATGATCTCGAAGCAGCGCGCCGCCTGCACCAGCGGATCTGGATCGACCTCGCCATTGGGCCAAACCGGCGCCGTGCCACCGACGATGACGCGATCTCCAATGGCGACCGCGCGGCAGTACCCGTACATGGGTTCAAACGGGGATCCGGAATGGATGTTTTTGCGGCTCATGCGCACCTCCTGATGCAATCCGAGTGTAGCGCTGCGGGCCGGTTGGGAAACATTCAACCAAACAGTTGACAATCGATGAGCGATGCCATATATTCAACCATATGGTTGAACGTAACGCTGAACAACTCGACGAAATCTTTCACGCGCTCTCCGATGGCACCCGGCGGACAATGCTTCGACTCCTCACATCCGGTCCCAAAACGGTCTCGGAACTGGCCGAACCGTTCGACATTTCGCTGGCGGCCGCGTCCAAGCATGTCAAAACGCTGGAACGGGCCGATCTTCTGGAGCGAACGGTGGTCGGACGCATGCACATCTGCCGGCTCAATCCGATTCGGCTGGGCGAAGCGGATGAATGGCTCCGTCATTACGAGCAGTACTGGACCGACCGGTTTGATGCCCTCGACCGCATCCTGGCCGAGCAGAATACCGCGGCCGAAACGACTAATCCGCAGGAGGAGGACGAATGACCATTGCCGAGCGCACGCTCTCGCTCACCCGAACCTTTGCCGCCCGTCCGGATCAGGTCTACCGGGCCTGGCTGGATCACGACACCTTGTTCAGGTCGTCGGCGCCCGCCAACTGCACCATGGTCTCGCTGCGGACCGATTCCCGAGTCGGCGGCACGTGGGAAAGCCGCTTCCTGTTTGGGACCGGCGAGGAACACATCACCGTCGGCGAGTACCTGGAGCTGATTCCGGACAAACGCATTGTGATGCGCCAGATGAACACGTCGGACATCGCCCCGGCGACCAATGTGCCGACGATTGTCACCGTCGAGTTTGAGGAGAGCGCTCCTGGCCAGACGCGCATGCTTTTCACGATGACGGGTGAGATCTCGGCCTCCGATGCCGAATGGATGCCGATCGGCTGGGAGAGCCGATTCGACCTGTTGACCACTGTAGTAATGGAGAACCAGACATGATTGATCCCTACACACACGCCCGCTTTGCTCACCTGGCGTTGGACGAGATGTCCCGCCGCCGACTTCCCGTCGATTCCTGTCGACCTACCCGGATGGAACGGGTGCGCGCTCGCATTGCTGGTGGCCTGATCTGGACAGGCGAGCGGATCCAGCCGGCCAGATCGCTGACAGAATCCCCCTGTCCCGATTTCGTTTAGTCGTCTCGTTTGATTGATTGGAGAATTCCATGGCTGTTGCAGATCGCGTCTTGACCATCACCCGCACCTTTGCCGGCACCCCGGAACAGATCTTTCGAGCCTGGACGGATGAGTCACTGCAGGTGCGCTGGTTCTTCCCGGAGCATTGCGAGATCGTGACCTGCAGCTCCGACGCCCGGCCCGGCGGCGAATGGACGTGTGCTTTCCGCATCCCGGGCGGCGACATTCACAGTGAATCTGGCAAGTATCTGGAACTGTCGGAGTGGAATCGCATCGTCCAGACGTTGAGCAACTTCGGTGGGTTCGTGAAGGACAGCCAGTTCGACTCGGTCATCACGATCGATCTGATCGAACTCGCCCCCGGCCGCACCGAGATGACCTTTCAGCAGGCCGCGCAGATGTCGCAGGAACTGCACGACGGGATGGACGAGGGATGGAACAGTTGCCTCAATCAGCTCGACCGCTTCCTGGCCGGTGAACTCTAGTCGGCTGGCAACGACCTCGTGACGGGCGCCGTGCTACCCTGAATGGCTGATCGCGGGTCGGGTGATCCGCGGT
>JAPXRQ010000191.1:0-5631 GCA_033813515.1 Thermomicrobiales bacterium | reverse complement strand
AGCCAGCAGCGCATAGCGATTGACCACGCTGGTGATCTCGTGCCAGGGCATATCGTCCGGGATCGGCGCACCGAGGCGTTCGACCTCGCGCAGCGCTCGCACAACATCGCTGTCCTGCTCCCGGAAGACCGCGGTTCGCAGATCACGTACCGCCGTCTGCTGCTCGCGCAACCGTGTGATCCGAAGCTGCTCGCGCTCGCTCAGGCGCACATCCGCCTGCTGCGGCATGTCATCGAAGAGCGCCTCGATCCGATCCAGATCTCGTTTGCGTAGCGCCGCCCGCATGTGAGTCAGCCATCCGCGCCGATCAAACGCCAGATCGACCCGTTCCCGCTGGTCCGGTGTGATCAGTTGTCCATCCGCAAAGAGATTGTCGTCCCAGGCATCGATGATCAGAACATCGTCATCAAGGACCAGCGCCCGTTCCAGATGGGCAATTGCCAGGGTCGCAACCAGCCGACGGGTTGCCTCCTCTGTCAGATCGTCGACATCGTCCAGATCGCCGGAGAGCGCCATGTCGCGCAAGGTATCGCGATCATCCGAATCGAGGGCATTGATGAAGCGCACCCGATTTGCCTGCCGCTCATCCTCGTCGCGCTGAACTCTGCGACCAAGTTGCGATGTACCCAGACGGCCGGCCCGACTCCGCAGCGCTTCCAGCGATGGCAGAAGCGCGCTCGCCCCGGCTTCGGTCTGGACCAGTTCCCATTGCTCTTCGGCCAGATCGATATCGCCCTGCCGAATCGCAATCGCGAGCGCTTCCAGACGCTCCGGCCGCCAGGTTGACTGCTGTTCCGGCCAGCTCTCTGCAATATCTACCGGAGGCTGATCAGGTTGGGGAGCGCGCAAGCGATCGGTGCCGGTTTTGGCCTTCTCCCAGATCGCGGTGGTCGCCGATGAGAGCACCGAACCCACCCGCCCCGGCCTGACGGGAGGAGGAGCGGCATCGAACGGCTGCGCTTCGGCCAGACGGGCGGCCAGGTTCAGTGCCTCGCCGAATGCCGGAACGGCCGTCGCCTCACCGAGACAGAACTCGCGCAGCATCCCGACCAGACCGCGAATGATCGGATCGTCGAGGACGCGCAACTTCCCGAACAGCACTGATCCGTCCGGACTGGCCAAATCCTTCGGCTGGAAAAGCAGCCCAGCCCCTTTCACCGTCGCCGGCTGGCCGTGTTCCGCGCGCAGTGCCGGCCAGACCGCCAGAATGCGAAGCGAGACATAGACAACGTACGCGGCAAAGTTATCGGCCTGCTCCGGCGAAATCGCGCGTTGTCTGGGGTGCGTGTAGGCCGCGGAGCCATTCAGTTTGGGGAGCGACGGCGCCCCGGGCCACCAGGCCGTGTCGTAATCGATGTAGGCGATCCCCTCTTTCGGCCGCAGAATCGCATTCTCGGGTGAGAGATCGCCGTGCACGAACCCGACCTCGGCCGCAGCCATCGCTGCTCGCCGCCAGGCACTCGCCAAGGCTCCGATGTACCCGGTATCCGATGCCTTCGCCGCCCGATCAACCGCGGCCAGCACAGTCGGACCCATCAGCCAGTCCATGACAACGACCGGTTTGGCCTCGGAGTGCAGATCGTCCGCTTCCAGCGTGATGCCGTCGGAATAGATCGTAAGCGCCGGGACAATCGGCGAATTGGGAACTTCGTGCAGACCACGCAGGGTCTCGGGCCGGGACAGCGCGCGATACCGCTCGATCAACTCTGGCTCGACCAGATCGTTCAGCCAGCAGCGGAGCGCAAGCACCTTGCCCGTCGCCTGTCGCAGTTGATAGACGACCGCTTCTGTGCCCAGGACGCGATACGGTTGGGCCTCGCCAATCGTTGAAACAGTGCCACCACCAAGCCGGGTAATCGCCGGCACCGAGCGGGGGCCGCGTAACATGGACTGGTCTGTGCGCGTCAAAACTGTCATAGGTGCCGTTTAGTCCCGATTCTCTCGGCCGACCTTCGCAACGGGTTACGTCGCGCTGGAACTCAATGGTACAGTGACCGTACGGTCCGCCAATACGTGTCAAAGGTCCGCTTTCCGGCACGATATGGCCCAGACCGATCGGGAGACATATGGTCCAACTTGGAACGCGCAAGCGACAGAACAAGATCCCGCTCCCCCCGGAAGATATCTCCGACGAGCAGTTGTTTGCCTATTCGAACTCCTCGAACGGGACCGGGCAATTGCCATCAATGCCATCGCGCCCGACGACGACCCGCGCCCTCTCTGACGAGATCAACGGGCTCGCGGCGTCGCTGGAAACGATCGATGCCCGCAGCACCGAACGTCTTCGCGATCTCGCCTCTTCGCTGAGTACCGAAGAGGGTCGCCTGCGCTGGGCCGATGTGGACCTGCGCCAGGCCTTCAACAGCGAGTACCTGGCTCACTTCTACGCGGTCAAACGCGAGGGAGGCTATGCGCCCCGCTCGGTGGCAATTGCCGACCGCGTCCGCAATGTGCTCGTCCTTCTGCCGATCCTTCTGACCTGGTTCGCCTTGTGGGAATCGACCCGCGCGTACCGCTCCTACATTGATGCCCATCCGGACGATATCGATCAGCCGTTCCTGCTCCTCTGGCAGCGCGGATTCGGCGGAGAAGGCAACTTCCTCTCGTTGTCGTTCTCCTCGGTCGCCATCATCGACGCGGCCATCATCGGTGTCATTATCCTGCTCACCTTCTACTCGCACGGTCGCCGTGAGAGCCAGGAAGAGCGCATTGATCGCGCTGCACAGAAGTTCCAGGCCGATGTCGACAACATCCTCGCCGAGGCAACGGTCGCCCTCGCGCCGGATCGTGCCGGACGTCCAGCCATGCTGGCCCGCAGTGTCGAGCGGCTGGCCGAGCGCTTCGAATACAACAGCCAGGAACTGATCTCGCGCCTGCAGGTTGAGCACGATCGACTCGAATCGATCTCCAATCGCCGCGAGAAGGAATTCGCCGACTTCGGTGTCTTTGCCAACGGCATGCGTGCCGGCGCCGAAGAGACCCATCGCCTCCTCATCGAACTGCGTCAGGTCTCGACCGCACTGCAGAACGCCCTGGAGGACCTGACCAGCGAGGTCGGTATCTCTGGCGATCAAAACAAGTCCCTGCTGGCCGCGGTCACCTCGCTCGAGCGGTTGGTGGCAACGGGCATCCAGAGCGATCACGGCGTCACCCGCCGACTGGCCGAGGCCGCCGAAGCACTGGCCGCGTCGTCGGAGCGGTCGCTCGCTGGTGCAGAGGCTGCCGCTCAGGCGGGCCGAATCGCGACCGATGCCGTGCGTGGCATCGCCGAGATCGGTCAAAACCTCGCTACCAGTCAGAACCGGGTGGAGCACGCGATCGCCACCGAGAGCGAAGCGAACACTCGTCTCGCCGAGGCCCTTCGTTCCGGCATGTCCGGTGTGGCCGCCAGTGCGCGGACCCTTGCCGATGTGCAAACCGGTCTCGCCTCGATTCGCGACGAGTTCCAGGCAATCGCGCAATCGAACCAGTCCTATGCCGAGGGTCTCTCGCGCATGCTGACCGAGCAGACCGCAATTGCCGCCGATATCAGCCGCATCGCGCGCTCGGCCGGTGGTGGCAACGCCCAGTCGCAGCAGGCAATGACCGACGAACTCTCGTCGCTCGTCCGCAGGCTGGATGCGATCACTCCCCCAACGCCCGGCGAGCAACCGCGCTCCGAAGGCGGGGTTCGCCGGATTCTGAACAACGCACCGGATTTCCTCTCTGATCCTGTTGAGTCAACCGGCAACCGCGACCGGTCCAAGGGCCGCCGGGATTAGGCCCGACGTGAACGCGGAGTAGTACGGTGAAGTTCCACAAGCCTCGCGACAACAGCACGAGCATGATGCTGCTCGGCGGCTGGTTGTTTGCCGACCTGCTGCTCGGTTTGGCCATGCTCTTCCTGACCTCGGGCACGTCCGGCACGCCACCGCCGACCCCGACCGCGACTGCCACACCCAACGAACTGGCCACCAATGTCGCGATCAATGCCATGACCGCCACTGCGCAGGCCGGCGAGGTCGTCGCGCTCAATGCCACCCTGGTTTCCGCGGCCGATGTGCAGGCGACCAAGGACGCGCAGGTTTCGGCGATGATGACCGCCACCGCCCGCGCCGAGGCCACGAAGGCAGCCCAGACCGATTCCGAGCAGGCCACAGCCGCCGCCCTTGCCACATCCCAGGCGATCGAATCCGAAGCGACGATCCAGGCCTTCGCCACAAAGCAGGCCCAATCCGACGCCAACATCGACGATGTCACGCGCAATCTCGCCACCGCCGCAGCCCAGGCCACCGCCGATGCCATCACCTCGCAGCAGACCATCGCGGCGCAGGCGACCGATGCGGCAGAGATCGCCAAGGTGGCCACTGAAAATGCCGACTCTGGCGCCAACGCAGTCGCCACCTCGAATGCCGCCGCGACCGAACTGGCCGAGGTGCAGGACATCGCAACCCAAAACGCGGAATCCGGCGCCAACGACCTGGCAACAGCACAGGCCGAGGCCGAAGCCGCCCAGGCGACCGCTGAAGCACTCAGGCGGGCCCAGGCGTCATCCGACTCCGATATCGCCACATCGCAGGCGCAGGTCGAGGACATTCAGGCGACCGTCGATGCCGTTGCCGCAACCGCCACGGTGATCTACCAGAAGGCCGGACTGAACTCGATCGATCAGGGCTATGCCGAGGTTTCGATTCAGGTCGACGCCCAGGGATTGCTTGACGGCAATGAAGATGCGATCAATGCGGCCAAGGATGCCATCGAAGAGGCGATGAGTGCCTATTCGGACTGCCGCGTTGGTATTGCGCTCACGTTTGGATGGGATCCGTCCGTTGGAACCGGACAGCAAATAGCCGCAATCATCAACGGACTTCTGCCCGAGGTCTATCCAGACATGTTCGACGAGTCCGCATACCAGAACTTCGCCAACATCGGCCCGAACGGGACCGTCGACTTCCAGCTCTACTTCTTCCGAGGCTGCAACGCCCTCGATGATGAGTAGTCCGTAGCCCGCAGCTCCCGGACATCTAGCGCGATCTTGTAGCGCCGCATTGCGATGCGGCCCGCTTGCCGACAGACCCGTCACCCCGCGGAAACAACGCTTTCCAAATTCGATCATAGCGGGGGAACGAGACCAGTGGCACACAGGGGTGCCACGCTACTTGCCAGGGACTCATGTTTCTGGCAGGTCTGGACCGTGGAATTGCCGACTTGCACGCCTGGAGCTAAAGGTCCAGGCTGCTCAGACAAAGTGCACTGAAGGCACTGGCAAAAGCCAGGTCTCCAACGACCTGGCCCTTCTTTAGTCGCTTGAGCAGACTTCTTTCAGGCAGGCCGGTCCTTTAGCACCGGCCGATTCGGCGTGGCGGTTGCTGGACCCGAACCCGCCCACAGATGATCGCCAGCGATTGCGACCGGTGGCCACAGGGGTGCCACGCTACGTTGGGACTCATGTTTCTGGCAGGTCTGGACCGTGGAATTGCCGACTTGCACACCTGGAGCTAAAGGTCCAGGCTGCTCAGACAAAGTGCACTGAAGGCACTGGAAAAAGCGAGGTCTCCAACGACCTGGCCCTTCTTGAGTCGCTTGAGCAGACTTCTTTCAGGCAGGCCGGTCCTTTAGCAAAGGCCGATTCGGCGTGGCGGTTGTTGGAGC
>JAPXRQ010000190.1:0-5755 GCA_033813515.1 Thermomicrobiales bacterium | reverse complement strand
GTCCAGCGTGTGGCATCCGGATCACCGGTTTCCTCAATGCGGGCGAGACCAGCCAGGGTCCACTCCTCGGACTTCGTAGGATCGGCAATCGCCAGCATATGGATCGCATCCACCTCGAGGCCATCTTCACCTGCAGCAGAAGCAAGTTCGGCTGCCTGAGCGAAGCACTTCGTGGCTTGTTCCCTGTCCCCGGCGGAATTGAACAGGCGTCCCCGTTCGAGCGCAACCCGAGCCGCTGTCCGTCCCCCGTCAAGCGCCGGCAATGTGTCGAGCACGGAGTGACCCTCCGCAAACTTGCCCTGTAGACCCAGGGCGCGTGCCATCTGGGTTGCGATCTCGATGCGTTGGTCGCCCTCGGCCGCCGCCAGTGCCTCCCGAAACCGTGATTCGCTAGTTTCCGGGTCATTGAAATCCCACAGGGCGTCGATTTGGCTCACTCGTCCTCTCCCAGTTCTGCCCTGTCGCACACCATGTTGAACTCGCAGAGTCGGCAAATGAACCGGTCGGGTCGTGGCACCCATTCATCGTCCTGGCCGATGTTGCCGATCGTCTCTCGAATGCTGTCCCAGGTTGTGGCATGCGCTGCCCGATCAGACGGGACGACGCCGTAGGTGCGTGACGGTGTCAGGAGATTGACGGTCCGCAGATTGTCGCTCGGTAACGGATCCAGCCCGGCGGCCCGCCGATCCTGATCCAGGCGGTGTTTGACGGTCACGCGCGAGATCACATTCTGGAACAGGTCGCCTGCCTGTTTGCCGGTTTTGAAATCAATGTGATCAAAGTGATCCTCGTCGAGCTGAATGACGAGATCGACCTTTGAAGTGATCGCAATACTGTCGTCAACCTCTGGCACCTGAATCGGATATGCCATCTCCGTCTCGACAAAGGTCACGTGATACCCGGTGGGGAGTGTTGCGATCGCGTTTTCCATCTGCTCTAGAACCACCGGGATGTACTCTGGCGCGACCGATTCCCTGAATTCCGCCGGTGTTTCGCGTTGCACGTAATCGGCGGCGAGTTGTGCGACGGGTAGTGGCTCCATCCCCTTGAGCGAGGCGCCAAACCATGCCGCCAGGGCCTTGTGTGTCGCGCCTCCGACCATCAGGAACGGTTTGAACACATGGGGCACGGGCTTCCTGTGAATGTACCGGTAGTCGAACTTGCGCGGGCATCGGTAGTAGGCATTGATCGCAGCCGGACTGAGCTTGTACCTCATGCGTTGGAATGTCGGCGATCCCACGCTGGGCTCCTGTCATCGATTGCCATTCGCTGGTCCATCGTATCCTACTCGCCGACATGTCAACCGCCTCCGGGAAGGACCAGTTTGCTTGGATATTCAGGAACGTGCTCGTGGCGTGATGCTTGGGCTTGCCTGCGGAGATGCGCTCGGCGCCCCGGTCGAGTTCATGTCCAAAACGGAGATTGCGGCGCGGTACCCCGATGGCATGCGCGACTTCACGCATGGGGGTTGGATGAATGTCGTTGAGGGCGAACTGACCGACGACAGCCGAATGGCAATCGATCTCGCTGAAGTGCTGGCACGTCCCGGCGATCCGGATATGGACGCATTGGGTGCCTCGTTTGTCGCCTGGGTTGCCGAAGGTCCCAAGGATGTTGGCAACACCACCAAACTCGCGATCGATCACCTGGCAGCCGGCGTTCCCTGGAGCAAGGCCGGGTACCTCGCCCTGGAGACACGGGGCGAGCGCGGAGCATCCAGCAACGGCTCGCTTATGCGTACGGCTCCTGTCGCGATTCGGTATCGCAATGACCCCGGAGCATTGATAGACGTTTCCCGCAACACATCGCTCATCACGCATGCCGAGGAACGATGTCAGTGGAGTTGCGTTGCACTCAATCAGGGCATCGCGTACCTACTTGGGGGCGGTTTACTGGACGGTCTGGTTGAGGCCGCGGTTCAGGGAATTCCGGTCAGTTCCGTCGTCGAAACCGTACGCAATGCACCTCAGGCAAACGCTACATCACTCAGCGGGACAGGTTTTGCTCTCAACGGCCTCGCGGTCGCATTCTGGTCCGTGATGACGACGACCTCACTTGAAGACGCCATTTCGGCCGCTGTCATGATTGGCGATGACACGGATACGAATGCCGCTATCGCAGGTTCCCTGGGCGGCGCATTCTACGGAGCATCGGCGTTGCCTGACCGATGGTTGGCGCAATTGCATCAGCCAGATCGCCTGGTCAGTCTGGCCGATCAATTGGCGCGGCTGGGCGAATCCTGAAACAGCACGTACCGATCGATCAACCGTTGCATCGTCTGGCGATTGCGCGATTCATCGACCATGCCCAGGTAGGCCAGAATCTCGGTCGCACCCAGTCCGTTAATCGCCAGATTGATCGTGCAGGTATCCCGCAATGTTCGCGGGCTGATCTTGTGAGGTATGCCGGCCCGACGGCGAACTCGATCGACCATGCCATTGATGGCCGGTGGCCCAATTGTGAAGATCCGTTCGCCTGCCGGGACGCGTTCGCGATAGGCGCTGTACAGATCCAGCAGATACGGGCTGACCGACAAGGTGCGATTGACCGGAGACAATGGCCGCGCGTCGTCGACTATCTGGATTGCGGTGCCTGCGGCGGTCTCCCGGATGTCGCCCGGCCGGAGCAAAAGGAGGTCGTTTCTGGTCAGCCCGTAGTGCAGCATGAGGTGGATCGCCAATTCGCTCCACGCGGCATCGTTGGCTGATGCAAAGACCAGCGCGATCTCCTCGTCCTCAGAGAGGTGCACTGACGGAGATTGTTCGAATCGCACCTGGGTGAAGGCGGCGGATGGGTCGGTTTGCACGTGGCCCTCTGCCAGGGACCAGCGAAAGAGCGCGCGGATGGAGGTCAGCCGACGCTTGCGGGTTGCCGGGGCAGACGCGGCAGTCAGGAATGCCGATATGTCGCCCGGAGTGATCTCTGCAACCGATCGATCGCCGGTCGCCCTGGCCAGCAAATCGAGGTCATAGCGGTAGGCCGCAATCGTGTTTCCGGCCGCACCGGCTGACATCCGCGCCGCGATGAATTGTTGGATTGCTTCCGAAGTTCGCATTGATCCGTGGGACATTCCAGAAACGCACGCGGGATATGTCGCATTGTACGGGACCTGCCGCCTGGTATCACGAAGAGTTGGTCACCTCGTGCCACAGGTCGGACGGCTACCATTTCACCAGCACGTCATCGCGCAAGGGAGGAACCCGTGTCGGAACCTGCAGTCGTTCAATGGGGCGCCCTCGCCCAGCTACCCAGCTTCAGCCCCGTTGGTGGAGTCGGCATGCAACTGATGGCCGGTCAGCACATCGCCATGAACCTTGTTACTCTCGCCCCCAATGCCATCGTCCCCATCCACGAGCATGTCAACGAACAGGCGGGATATGTTGTAAGCGGTTTGATCGCCATGACAATAGCCGGCGACACGCGCCACCTCGGTCCGGGCGAGAGTTACATCGTCCCACCCAATGTCCCGCATGGCGCCACCGCTGGCGATCAGGGCTGCCAGGTCATCGATATCTTCTCCCCTCCCCGCGCGGATTACATCGAGATGGCGCGCAAGGCGGCAGAGGAACAGGAATCGCTTTAGCGGAAGACGCGGACTTCGGCCAGCGCCGGCAGTGCAAGATCGCCATCTCGATTGCCGAACGCGAACCGGATGTACCGTGCCTCGCCCGTCCAGGAAACCGCACGCCACTGATCCACGGCACCGTTGGTCTTGGAGGCGATGACCGTCGTCTGCCCCAACGTTGTGGCCACCTCGATCGTGAACTGGTCCGCCAGACCCGGCGCGGTGAAGATCCACTCAATCCGGGAGATCGACGCAACGCTGCCCAGATCAATCGTGATCCACGCATCGTCTACGGCAACATCGCCGCCAACAGTCCACGCCGTTCGCAAGTCCCCATCAATCGCGGCGGATGGCGAAGAATCGGGATCCGAAGCCGTCGCGCTCGCAATGGGCAATACGACAGGCACGTCGTCGCAGGAATCCAGGCGGGCATCAATCAACGAACCGAGGGTTACTGTCCAGTACGCCTCATCCGGATTGTTGGGATCGGCCGCGAATCCAATCCCGATCGCCAGATACCTCGGATCCTCCAGCACCGCGCGATAGGAGGCGAGACCAGTCAGGGTCTGCACGATGGCCGACACCGAGTGCGACCCCGAGCCGATCATCGCCGCCCGTTTGGTATGGGTGTTGTCCGGATATCCTGCATTGGCAATATTCTGCTGCCAGGTAATGGTCTGGTCGTGATTCGGCCCTTCGAACTGAACCGAGTAGTCGCTCGGAAAGTAACCGTGGCGGGCCATGCTTTCGGCCTGATGCCTGGCCGCGGCGGTCAATGTCGGACTGACGGTCAGACCATCCATTCCGTTGACGCCCCGAAATGTATTGATGTCATCGAGCAGCAGCCACTCGGTCCGGCTCGTGCACGCGACCGGATCGGCTGCAAACACCGGAATTGCTCCCGATATCGGCAACAGCGTGGCAACGAGAAGTGTCAGTCGCAACAGAAAGCGCATTGGTGAGGCATGTCCGTACGGGTACCGACCGGAGCGATGCGTTCCATCATGCCCACCCCGGCCGATCCCGTCAACCTATGCCTGTGTCTCGACTTCGATTCGCGGGAAGAGCGGCCCCTGCGGGTTAACCGCCTCCATATCAACGGAACCCCAACCAGTTCGCAGCGACCAGTCGTGCGCCACAACCGGAGGCAGTCCGAGTTGATCCATGATCCGGTTGGCGGTCTCAGGCATGAATGGCGCGACCAGGATGCCGGCGATCCGTGTCGCCTCGGCCGCCGTCGCGAGTACGGTATCAAGCAACCCCGCCAGATCCGGATCCTTCGCCAGCGCCCACGGCTTTCGCTCTTCCAGATACTGGTTCGATCGCCGCAACAGCGACCAGACGGCCACAAGCGCATCATCCAGCTCCCAGTTCTCGATGAGGCGGGAAGCATCGGCAACTGCGATCGCGGCTGTCTCCCGGACATCCAGTTCCGGTTCGCCCGCAATTGATGCCTGGGGCACAGATCCGTTCCGATAACGTCCGATCATGCTCACCACCCGGTTCAGCAGATTGCCCAGATCGTTACCGAGATCGTTGTTGTAGCGCCGAATCAGGGCCGCCCGGGAAAAGTCGCCGTCGGAGGTGAACGTCATTTCGCGCATCACGTAGTACCGAACCGCATCAGCCCCGAACTCGTGCACGACATCGACCGGCGCAACCGAGTTCCCCGTGGTCTTGGAGATCTTCTGACCTTCGAGCGTCATGAAACCGTGGACCACGATCCGGCGCGGAAATGGCAAACCGGCCGACATCAACATCGCCGGCCAGTACAGGATGTGGAACCGCGTGATGTCCTTGCCGATGATCTGCGAGTCAGCCGGCCAGTAATGGTCGAACCGTTCAGGGTCATGGGGGAAGCCGACCGCGGTCAGGTACGTCGTCAGAGCGTCATACCAGACGTACATCACGTGTCCGGGATCGCCTGGCACCGGAATGCCCCAGGGCTCAGCGCCCTCCTTCACCTGCCGGGAGACTGAAAAGTCCCGCAGCCCCTCCCGAATCAGTGCATCGATATCCCCCCGCCAGACTGATGGGGTCACGAACTCCGGATGTGCATCCAGGTGCTCGCGCAGGATATCCGTGTACTTGCTCAGGGCGAAGAAGTAGTTCTCCTCCTCCAGCCACTCCGGGGTGATAGACGGGTGATTCGGACAGCGTCCGTTCACCAGTTCGTTATCGGTGTAATAG
>JAPXRQ010000189.1:0-5800 GCA_033813515.1 Thermomicrobiales bacterium | reverse complement strand
GCCCCGAGCACGGCCTCCGCAGCCTGCATCGTGAATCCGCCGCTGAACACCGAGAGCGCTCGAAACGCTGCCTTCTCCGTCGGATCGAGCAGGTCGTAACTCCAGGCAATCGCCGCCCGAATGCTCTGTAGGCGGATTTCCTGATCCCGCGGACCTCCGGCCAGCAGCTGCAAACTGTGATCGAGTCGCTCCAGAAGGGCCTCTGGCGGCAGCACTTTCACTCTCGCCGCCGCCAGCTCGATGGCCAACGGCAAACCATCCAGCCGCTGGCAAATAGCCTCGATCGCCCGGATATTGCGTGGCGCATCCGAAAAGCCGGGATCAACCGCTCGTGCTCGTTCCAGAAACAGATCGACCGCGTCCTGTTCAGGGTTCGATGCATCCACGGCGAATGGTTGCAGCGGATAGACACGCTCGCCTTGCAGGCGCAGCGGCGCCCTGCTCGTCACCAGAACGGTCACATCCGGAGCACTCGCGACCAATTGCGCGATAACCCCCGGCGCGCCGGACAAATGCTCGAGATTGTCCAGAACCAACAGGAACCGCTCTGCCGGTCCAAACGCAATCCGCTCGCCTGGCTGGATCGAGTCTGGAATTCGCCCGCCCATCGCACTAGCGATCGTGGGAAGGATCAACGAGGCGTCTTGAAGCGCGGCAAACGGAACAAACGCCGTTCCACCGGGGAACAGATCGATCGTCCGCCCGGCCAACTCAATCGCGAGCCGCGTCTTGCCGACTCCAGCCGGTCCGACCAACGAGATCAAGCGCGCTCCGCCATGTGCAAGCAGGTCGGTGACGCTGTCAGTTTCCTGCTGCCGGCCGATCACCCGAGTGCTTTGGGCGGGAATGCGCCGCACAGTCGACCGTTGCGCGCCCTGTCGTTCATCAGATGCTTGCCGGCTGGCCGCCGCCCGCAATGCCGCCCGATCACCTGCAGGCAATCCCAGCGCATCACTGATCGCGGCCAGGGTCGGCGGATGCGGTCTGCTCCGTCGCCCACGTTCCAGCGCACTGATCGCATCCCGGCTAAGGCCAGCGCGCTCAGCCAACGCCTCCTGGGTCATCCCGGCGTTCTCGCGCAGCGCCCGCAAAACGTCACCGAATGGAACCTCAGCGGACTTGTCCATGCGACTCCTCTGGAATCCCCACCGTCGCCGGTCGGAACGAAACGTCCGCTCCAAGTTGAGAAAGCACATAGCGGGCACTGGCCAGCGCCTGATCTGGATTGCGGTCAAAACCGACGGAACAGGCCACCTGGAATGCGCCCTCTCCCAGATTGGTTCGCAACCTCGACTCTGCGGCGAGGATCACGTTGCGCTCGGGCAGATTGGGCTCCGTCCGCCGCACACGCTCCCAGATTGCTCGCGCAGCGCCCAGCATCTCGGCGGCATCATGCGGACGCTCCAGCGCCTCGCAAAGCACCGCAATCTCAGCCATGCTCCGCCCGATATCGTCCCAGGACCCCGCTTCCCAACGCATCGACGCGGGATGATGGTCCGTTGCCCGGATCTGCACGTGCGAGATCTCGACCCGCTGCTCCAGCGCTTCCGAGATCGACCGGATGGCAAGGGGATACTCGCCGATCTCACATGCCATCAATCCCAGGTAGGCAAGTCCGTCAGCCATTCCCCACGGACTCCCATGCTCGCGAAGAGTTGCCAGACCGGACTCACAGAGCGGTATGCCCTCATGCGGATCACCGTCGCACCAGGCAATAACGCCCAGGTAGAAGGTGCACATGGCGATATTGATGGGATGTGGCAAATACTGATATTCCGAGATCCCTTCCGCAAAATGCGCGCGAGCACGTGCGTACTCACCCAGACCGGTGCGGGTAATCCCCAGCATCATGTGGCAATTGCCTCGCCACCAATGCTGCGGCGGATCGATCTCCATCGCGAGGCCACGCTCCAGCGTCGTGATAGCCTCCGCATCATGGCCTCCATAGTGATCAACAATGCCTTTGGTCATCAGGGCGGCCAGATGGACATCGGGAGGCGTCGTTCCCTCCGGGGCGATGGCCCGCGCGAACCAGAACCTGCCCTCGGGTATGGGACCGCGCACGTACCAGAAGCCGCTCAGGTTTGTGACCAGGCGCTCCAGGTCTTCCGCCGGCCCGTGTTCGTGGAGCCACGAGAGCGCCGCACGCCAGTTGCCCCGCTCTCGCTCCATGCGCGCAATCCAGGTGTACTGATCCGAGCTGCTCCCATGCCGGTACGTATCCGCTCCCCGCAGCGCAGTCTCCTGCACCCACCCAATGAACGCACGGTGCACAGCCTCTGCCGTCTCGGATCGCTCCAGTTCCATCGAAGCAAAGCCACGCACGGTGAACAGCATCGAGTAGCGGGAAACCGCGCCAGGATTTGTGGTCAAAACGATCAGGCTTTTGTCGATAAGCGACGACACAACGTCCAGCACATCGTCAGCATCCAAACCAAGGCTCTGCTGGAGAACAGTCTCGGCCGCCTCGAGCGTGAAGCCATCCACGAACACGGCCAGGGCCCGAAATGCCGCCTGCTCATCGGTATCGAGCAGGTCATAGCTCCACGCGATCGCTGCATGAATACTCTGCAGCCGGGGAACCTGATCCCGCGGTCCGCCTGTCAACAATTCCGGACTGCGTTCCAGTCGCTCGAGCAGTGTTTGCGGCGCCAACACCTTGATCCGCGCCGCTGCCAGTTCGAGCGCGAGTGGAAGGCCATCCAGTCTCCGACAAATCGCGTCGACTGCTGCGGCATTTGCTGCGCTCACCTGGAACGCTGGCTGGACCATGCGCGCCCGCTCGATGAACAGGCGCATGGCGTCCGTCATGCGTGTGTTCCCGTCCTCGGCTGCCCCGGCCAGGATTGCATCGAGCGGCCGCACCGGAAACTCTCGTTCGACCCGAATCCTGAGTGGTGAGCGACTGGTGGCCAGAATCGTGACCTGCGGCACGTCCCGCAGGAGCGCCGAGACAACATGCGCCGCGCCCCCCAGGTGTTCCAGGTTGTCGAGTATGAGCAGGTACGGCCCCTCGCCGATCGCGCGTTGTAAATCCAGCGCAGAGGGTTGATCGCCAGGTACGCGAACACCAATTGCCTGCAAAACACCAGGCAAGATCAGATCGCTCTCCCAAACCGCAGAGAGTGCGACCTCAATTGTTCCCGCAAACCGGGCCGGTGGTCGTTGTGCGAATTCCGCAGCCAGCCGTGTCTTGCCAACGCCTCCTGCACCGGTCAATGTCACCAGGCGAACCATCGGATCGCCAAGCAGGCTGCCGATCTGTTCGATTTCTGCCGCGCGACCGATAGGGATTGCCACATTCGGGGTGGATCGCACCTGCGCGACTGAGTTGAGGGTTGGCAACCGGGATGGCTGAGCAAGACGACGAAGCGTGGCGCGGTCATGCAGGGACAGCTCCAGCGCGTCGCTGATTGCCGCCAATGTCGGTGGATGCGGTCTACTTCGCCGCCCACGCTCCAACGCACTGATTGCGTCCCGGCTTAAACCGGCGCGCTCAGCCAACGTCTCCTGCGTCATCCCGGCTCGCTCGCGCAATGCACGCAAGCGCTCGCCGAAGGACACGCCTCCCAAATCCGAATTTGTATCCACCACGCAGTCGCTCACCTGATCGTGGGAAGAAACACGGAACGTCGTCATTCACATGGACAGTTCAATTGTCCGCACAACTGTCCGCATGTTGTCAATGTCCAACACAGACAAGGTGCCCCAATCTGCATGCAGGGCAGTAATCACGCGGCGCCGCACAAACCCAACTGGGATCCCGGGGACGTGCGCAACCAGGCCGCATTCAGCCCAACCGAACTTCGACCGATACCTACAGGAGTCATTCCAAATGGTTGCGATCTATGCACCCGGCCAGACCTCTTCTATCTCTCCCGCTCTTGCGGCAGCATTCGACGTCTTCCGCGCTCGCCTTGATGGCGAACTGGTTACCGCCGACGACCCGACCTACGATCAGGCTCGATCATCGATCCAGATCAACCAGAACCGTTTCCCACTCGCCGTTGTCTTTCCGCTGAACGAAGGCGATGTCCAGCAGACCGTCAAGTTCATCCGCGCCAACAATCTGCCGCTTGCGCTTCGCAGTGGAGATCACGGTTCTGGCGCCCGGCACCGGGTTGATGGCGCAGTCCTGGTTGATATGTCGCGGATGGCACATGTCGTTGTCGACCCCGCAACATCCACCGCCCGGGTCCAGCCCGGGGCAAACTCCAACATGGTTGCGGCCGCTGCTCACGAACACGGCCTCGCCCTCTCCACCGGCGATACCGGATCCGTCGGTATCGGTGGCCTGGCCACCGGCGGCGGCATCGGGTTCATGACCCGGGCATATGGCCTGACCATCGACAACATGATCAGTGCCCGCGTCGTTACCGCATCTGGCGATCTTGTTGTCGCTAACGCGATCGAAAACCCCGATCTCTTCTGGGCGATTCGCGGTGGCGGCGGGAACTTCGGCATCGTCACCGAGTTCACCTTCCGGCTCGCCCCGGTCGATCAGATCGTCGGTGGCTTCCTGGTCCTGCCGCTCTCGAACGAGGTCGTCCGCGGCTTTATGGAGTTGGCCTGGAATGCACCTGAAGAACTGACCGCGCTCGGTCACATCATGCGCCTTCCACCCATGCCCTTCGTGCCCGAGGAGTCGATCGGTCAGCCGGTTCTTGCCATCCTGGCCGTCTGGTGCGGAGATGTCGACAAAGGACAGGCGGCATTCGATCCGTTCCGGGCGCTGGCCACACCTGTCATCGACATGATCCACGCCATGCCCTACCCGGAGATCTATCGCTTCACCGATCACCAGGGCGCTCCGCACGCATCGGCGGTCCGCATGATGTTTGCCGACAACCTGTCTGATCAGACGATCGATACGCTCATCACGGCGATCGAGACGGCATCGTCACCAATGAGTGCCGTGCAGATCCGCGCCATGGGTGGAGCGGCCGGCCGGGTCGATCCGCATGAAACCGCCTTCAGCCATCGCGATCAGCGCTTCTTCGTAACGCTCCTCGCGCTCTGGCTCGATCCCGCCGACACCGGGGCAACTCACGTCGCCTGGGCAGATACCACCTTCGCTGCCATTCGCCACGAAGGACACGGGGTCTACGTCAACTTCCTCCAGGACGAGGGCGAAGCCCGCATCCACGAGGCATATGGCGAGACCACATACGAACGATTGGCCAGGATCAAGAAGTTCTACGATCCGACCAATCTCTTCAACCACGCGCAGAACATTCAGCCAGCAGTCTGAGGGGGCAAACTGGCTGAGTGACTCCTGCATAAAACCAGCGCAGTTCGTGGCGCCAGCAGTCTGAGGGGGCAGTCTGGCAAAGCAAAACTGCACAAACAAGGCAGAACCGGGGACCTGTGCGCTCACACAGGTCCCCGGTTTCGTTGCTGCGCCGGGTACCATGCTCAGCATGAAGTCGTACACACCCGCCGTCGCCCTGGCCATCGGACAAACTACCTGCCTCCGCATTCATCGCTTCGCGGAGCGGTTTGGCGTTCCCGACGAGGTGGAAATCTGGCTCAAGATGGAGTGGGCCAACCCCGGTGGCTCAGTCAAGGACCGCCCGGCTCTGGCAATCGTTGAGTCGGCGATCAGCACCGGATCCATCACCGAAGGCAAAACCCTGATCGATTCGACCTCCGGAAACACGGGCATCTCGTACGCCATGCTCGGCGCAGCCTGGGGATTTCCGGTCGAAATCGTCCTCCCGGGCAGCGCTTCGGAGGAACGGAAACGCATCCTTCGCATCTTCGGAGCCCGTATCATCGAGAGTGACCCGCTGGAAGGCTC
>JAPXRQ010000188.1:0-5818 GCA_033813515.1 Thermomicrobiales bacterium | reverse complement strand
AGAGCCTTCGGTGACGAGGAGGATGCCAATCGGGCGATCGGTCTCGGCAATCGCAAACCAGTACGGTGCAAGATCGCCGTAGTTGCGCAGCCAGGCCCGGGTCCAGACCCAGGATGTCGCCAGATCGCCCGTGCCGACGGACGACTCAATCTGTGGCCAGAGCATCTCACCCCGTTCAATCGTGCCGGGAACGAGCCTGACCGTCAGTTGGCCGAGCCGAATCTCGACCTCGTCAGCAACTGCATGAGAAGACCGGAGTTGCATCGAAATCCCTCGGCGCGATCGCAAGCGAACGGCATGCATTCCCACCCAATTCACAGGGTGCGACTGCGACAAGTGTGCCAGCCGTATCACCCGAATTCCCTAGCCCAATGGTGGCAGCGGATCGGTACCAAAGCACCAATTACCTTGTCTCAGATAGGACGTTCGGGCCATGACCCGGCGCCCAATCGAGGCTGGCAGACTGGCACACTTGCACGCAGCACGCGCATGCCTTCCGCCTCGCCAAGGATCACCAGCCGCGTAATGAGCACCACCTGGACGCTGCGGAAGACGCCGGCCTCGCTCCTCTCCCGTCTGCCAATAACGGGCGACAATCGCCGCATTCTCAACGCCACTGTTTTGGTGGGTTTCCTCACGCTCGCGGTCAAGTTGATCACGATGCTGCGCGAGGTGCTCGTCGCAGCCAAACTTGGCACAGGCAATGCCGCCGAAGCCTACATCGCCGCCTGGGCCATCCCGGGATTTCTGGCGATGATCACGTCCGATGCCATTGTCGGGTCCCTTCTTCCCTTGCATGCCAAAGCCAGAGCCACGCGTGGCGAAAAGGCCGGTCAGCAGGTGTTCGCCGAGTCGCTCACCATCGCCCTGATCATCTTCGCAAGTCTGACCGCCATCCTCGCCCTCACCCCCGGCTTGCTGCTTCCGATCTTCGCCTCCAACTTCTCCCCGGAAAAACTTGCTTTGGCAGAGCGGCTGTGGATGATCATGCTCCCGGCCATCGCCCTGTATGGAATTGGCTCAATCTGGTCAGGCATGCTCAATGCCCATAGCCGCTTTGGCCTCGCCGCAATTGCTCCGGTCGTGGTGCCCGTCCTCAGCGGTATGGCGATGGTCATCCTGCCCGGCGCACCAGTCGATGCCCTTGCGATCGGGTTCGTCGCCGGCATGGCCATCCAGACCGCCATCCTGGCCGCTGGTCTGCGACGCAATGCCATGCGCGGCCGACCCGGCTGGTACGGTGGACTGCCGGAGACGCGATCACTGATGCGGCACGCTGGACCCCTGATCGGAAACGGCATCATCTTCGGCGGCATCCCGATCATCGACGCTGCCATGGCCGCCTCGCTCGGCGATCGCCAGCTGGCGATTCTCTCGTACGGCAACCGCCTCATTCTGCCGATCATGGGCGTCAGCAGCGCCGCCCTCGCGACCGTTGTCTTCCCATTCTTCTCGCGGCTGGTAGCTGAGCAGAACTGGCTGCAGGTTCGTGGCACCCTGCGGACCTACTCTCGCCTCATCGTCGCCGTTTCGGTCCCGGGCACGCTTCTCATCATGGCCCTTTCACCGGCAATCGTCCGCCTCCTCTTCGAGCGCGGTGCGTTCAGCGCGGCCGATACCGATGCCGTCTCGACCGTCCAGATGATCCTGGCAGCCATGATTCCGTTCTACGCGCTTGGGGTGCTCTATTCGCGTGCTCTGGTCTCGCTGCAGAAAACACACCTCATGCTTATCAGCTCAGGCATCGTTTTCGTGGTCAATGTCGTCGCGGATTACACGCTGAAGGGCTGGATCGGTGTCGAAGGCATCGCCGTCGCGACGGTCATCAACTACATCCTGCAGTTCGTCTTCATGTGGTGGCTAACCAGGCGGGCGATCCGGGAGAAGGATATGCCGCATTCTGCGCAGCCCGTCGCTCGAGGTATGAACTGATCGCCGCCTTGAATGCATCGGAGGCCTCAGCAAACGGCAACTGAGCCACACCGGGCAGCAATGTCGCGAGCAGGGTCCGGGAAGCAGACCCAGTCGAACTCCCCGGTCGTCTCCACTGCGGGAATTGCCACCTGGTCAGGACTTTCAGACTCCGTGCCATAGACTTCCGCTGGGCGCGTCGCTAACCTCGGGCGCGCCGGAACACGAAAGCGGCACACTGTGACAGACGACATCTCCACCCTTTCGACCACCGACCAAACCACCGGGCCAGCCATCAAACCCATCTGGATTGCCATTCCCCTGGTCCTCGCCCTTCTGGTCGGTGGCACGCTCGGATGGTTCTTCACCCGACCTGACTTCCCCGGTGACGATTCATCCGACGCCGGATTCGCGCGCGATATGTCGACCCACCACGCTCAGGCCGTGCGCATGGCCGGCATCGTCTACCGTCGCACTGACGACGAGCAGATTCGCTGGCTCGCGTACGACATCCTGACCACCCAGCAGGCCCAAATCGGCGTCATGGGCGCCTGGCTGGACGAATGGGGCCTCTCACCGACCGGACTCGACAAACCGATGACGTGGATGGGTCACCCGGTCGATGGCCTGATGCCGGGCATGGCCACAGAAGAGGAGATCCAGTCGCTTGAAACCCTCCCGGTCGATCAGATGAACCAGGAATTCCTGCGTCTGATGATCGTCCACCACCAGTCCGGTGTGGAAATGGCCCAGGCCTGCATGGACATGTGCAAGGATCAGGTCGTGCTCGATCTCACCAGCGCAATCGTTCCTGGACAGGCCGGCGAAATCGTCCTCATGAACGACATCCTCGCGAGACTGGGAGCAACTCCGGTCGATACGGAAACCGGCTCAGACGGTCACGACATGTCAGATATGGACATGTCTGCCACGCCCACACCCTGACCGCTACTGCCCGATGCGACCGTCGATTCGCTCGCGCAGCAGATCAGCGTGGCCCATGTGGCGCGCGTACTCGCCAATCATGCCGGCCAGGATCTCGCGGACCGAGATGTCGCCGCCGCCGCTGCCATGCTTGTTCTCAGGATCACCAGCAGTCAGCCCGAGATCGGCATACCGGGCAACGACCTCGTCGCTGTGCGCAACCTCCGCGCGCCACGTCGCCCACGCCTCTTCAACCATCGCGGGATCTGCAGTGGCATCGTCGAAATCACCATCGGGATTTGCCGGCGAGCAGTAGAACTTCGGCGCGTTCTCACCGCCGAGCAGGACACGAAACGTGTTCCGCTCGACCTCGGCAAGATGCCGGACCAGGCCAAGCAGCGAGAGCGTCGATGGCTCCACCGATCGTCTCGCCATCTGCTCGGCATCCAGCCCGACACATTTGAGTTCCAGAGTCAGACGCCATTGCTGGATGGCGGTTAGCAGGGTCTGCCGCTCATCGCCCAGATGCGGCAAATGCTCACGTGGATCGTCATCAGAAGGATTGCCGTCCGCAGTGAACATATCCGCCCGGCGTCCCGAGATTGTCATGTGAGTCCCCCCTTCAGGCAGCAGCAATGCGGGGTCGGTACTGCAATGCCTCGGCAATGTGGCTGGATTGCACCTGATCGACCGCCTCAAGATCGGCAATCGTTCTGGCCAGCTTCAGAATCCGATGATACGCGCGCGCCGATAGCTGCAACTGACTCACCGCACGATTCAGAATCGTCTCACTCGTCGCATCCAGCTGAACCCACGTCGCTATCTCGCGCGGTCCCATATCGGCATTGGTGAGCAAATCAGAGTCGACGAATCGGGCCGACTGACGTTCCCGCGCCGCAAGCACCCGGTCCCGAATCGCATCCGATCGCTCGGCCACACGTTTGTCGCTCAACTTCTCGATCTCGACCCGCGGCACCTGAATGTGGATATCGATCCGATCCAGCAACGGTCCGCTGATCTTGCGCTGGTACCGATCGATCGCTCCGGCCGAACACGAACACTGCCGCCCGGGATCGCCCGAGAACCCGCACGGACAGGGATTCATCGCGCCAATCAGGGTGAAGTTGGCCGGAAAGGAAACCGTGCCGGATGCCCGCGCCACCGACACCAGCCGATCCTCAAGCGGCTGCCGCAGCATCTCCAGCGTACTCGCCGAGAACTCTGGCAGTTCGTCCAGAAAGAGCACGCCGCGATGGGCAAGCGAGACCTCTCCCGGTCTCGGCCAGGATCCTCCCCCGATCAGGCCGGCCGAACTCGTCCCATGATGCGGAGCGCGGAATGGGCGTTCACGGACAAGCGGCACATCGGCCGGAAGCAATCCGCGGACGCTGTAAATCCGCGTCACCTCGAGCGCCTCGGATACCGACATCTCGGGCAGAATCGTCGGCATCGCCCGCGCCAGCATCGTCTTGCCTGAGCCTGGCGGACCCGACATCAGAACATTGTGGGCGCCAGCGGCGGCAATCTCGAGCGCGCGCTTGACGTGCTCCTGTCCCTTCACTTCGCTGAAATCGATACCGATCGTGGCGCCGCGCTCCGATGCCGTCGGATCAACGACGGTCCGCTCGATCGGCACATCACCCGAGAGATGATTGACCAGATCGGCGAGAGTCCGCACCCCGTAGACATCGATTCCCTCGATCAGCGCCGCCTCATTCGCATCGCTGGCCGGGACAAACATCTGCCGCAGCCCCTTTTGGGCGGCGAGGGCGGCCATCGCCAAAATCCCCGGAGCGTGGCGAACAATGCCGTCCAGCGACAGTTCGCCGACGATCAGCGAGTCTGAAAGGTCCGTCAGCACTTGATTGGACGCCTTGAGAATTGCGATCGCAATCGGAAGGTCGTAGATCGGTCCCGCCTTCTTCAGATCGGCCGGCGCCAGATTGATCGTCACTTTGCCCTGGGGAACCCGCCCACCACTGTTGCGGATTGCCGAACGGACCCGCTCCCGACTCTCCTCGACCGCCTTGTCCGGCAGACCGACGATAATCATCCCGGGCGTTCCGCCGCCAGAATCGACCTCAACTTCAACCAGTACGCCGTCCAGACCGACAACGGCGCAACTCAATACCTTCGCAAGCACCAGGTTCTCCCCAATCAGCGTGATTGGGTGAATTATCCACGCGAGGCACGCTCCCGGCGACGTGACCTGGCCGATTTCTCGAACGTGGCGACCAGCTCAACGTGGTGCGTTTGCGGGAACATATCGAACGCCGTCAGCCCGGTCAGGCGCAGTCCATGATCCATCAGGCGCCGTGCATCGCGCGCAAATGTCACCGGATCGCAGGAGACATAGATCAACCGGTGGCGCACCTTGCCTGGCAACAGCGCAGCCGTCGCCTTGCTCAATCCGGCCCGCGGAGGATCGATCACGGTCACACCTGCAGGCGGACAATGGCGGAGCCAGTTCTCAACCGACATCGCCTGGAATGCGCAGTTCGTGACAGCATTGAGCCGGGCATTCTCCATGCCGAGCAGAATCGCCGGTTCGTGCACATCAATGCCATCGACGGTCCCGGCAAGCCTGGCCAGTGGAACGGAGAACAACCCAAGCCCGCAGTACAGATCATGAACACGCTGGTCCGCCTGTGGCGCGGCCGCCTCGACAACGAACGCGGTGAACTGGTCCAGCAGGGCGCCGTTGGCCTGGAAGAAGACATCCGCGCGGGCCAGATAGCGCACGCCGTTAACCGTCACCTGGATTGATCCGGCCTCGTCGTCGCCCTCGGCCAGGGAAACATCCCGACCGTTCGTCAATGCCTGAACAACATCGCGCGGGGCCAGCACCTTGCGGCGAGCCTCAAGCGTCGGCTCCAGAATCGGACAGGTGCGGATATCGATGACCTCGTGCGAGTCGCGCCGGAAATACCCTGCGCCCCTATCCGGAGATGGCCTCCAGGTCGCCCGCACGCGATTTGCGAGT
>JAPXRQ010000187.1:0-5820 GCA_033813515.1 Thermomicrobiales bacterium | reverse complement strand
CCGAAGTACAGGTTGATCCACGACAGCATGCGCACAACGAGGCGGTTGCGGCGTTTGAGCGGCAACATGCCGAGTGGGACGAGATGATCCGGCAGATTGGGCTGGATCGGATGGATGAGCCCGGCGTGATGGGCGAATGGAGCGCGAAGGATCTGATCGCGCATCTGGCTGGCTGGCAGTGGAAGACGATCGAGAGTTTCAAGACAGCATTGGGCGGCACCACGGAGTATCCGGAGACGCCGTGGCCAGACGATCTCAATATGGCCGGGAATTGGGAAGAGGATGGCGACTACGAGGCGATCAATCAGTGGATCCACGATCAGACAACGGACGATAGCGCGGACGAGGTGATTCAGCAGGCGCGGGATCAATGGAATGAGTTGCGCGGGATTGTGGCCGGGCTCTCCATCGATCAGATGGAAGATCCGCAGCTATTCGTGCGGACCGAGGGACGATCTCTGGGAGATTTGCTGCGAGCCGGGGAGTTTTCCGGTCACTTCACTGAGCACTATGCGGATGATGTGGAGCCGTGGCTGGAGGCCAATGGGCGGCGTTTTTAGCCCGTAGTCCGTAGCCCGTCGTTCGTGTTCGTCGTTCGTGTTCGAGGGTCGATCGTAAGTGAAGAGCCCCGGCGAAGCGATTCTCCGGGGCGTTTCTTTTGCGTGGTTGAGTTAGGGGACGTTTATGGAAGTTTCGCAGGAGTCGGTGGCGGTGTCGGCGCCGTTGTAGGTGTTGGAGCCGCCGTCGCAGGTGTCGGTTCCGTTGTCGCCGGAGAGCAGATCGTTGCCTGAGCCGCCCTTGAGGGTGTCATCGCCTTCGAAGCCGTAGATGCGGTCGTTGCCAGAGCCGCCATCGTAGGTGTCGTTACCCCAGTAGCCCTGGAGGAGATCGTTGTCGGGTCCGCCGGAGACCTGATCGTCGCCGTAGCCATCGTGCATGACATCGTTGCCGGATCCGCCGTACTCGATGTCGTTGCCGTCGTCGCCCTTGATGTAGTCGTTGCCAGAGCCGCCATCGATCTGGTCGTCGCCGCTGCCGGCGTAGATCTGATCGTTGTCGTAGCTGCCGGTAAGGACATCGTTGCCATCGCCGCCGCTCAGGACATCGTCGCCGGAACTGCCGTTGATCGAGTCGTTCCCGGAATCGCCACTCAGGTCGTCATTACCGGTGCTGCCCTGGATGATGTCGTCGCCGGCATCGCCCTCTGCGTAGTCGTTGCCTGATCCGGCGGAGATGCGGTCGTTGCCATCGCCGCCCATGAGGATGTCATCGCCATCGGTGCCGTAGAGGCGATCGAGGCCGGGGCCGCCCATCAGGGTGTCATTGCCGACGTCGCCGATGAGTTGATCATCTCCGGAGCCGCCATCGGCCCCGTCGTTGCCCGGGCCGAGATTGATGGAGTCGTTATCTGCTCCGCCGAAGACGAAGTCGTCGCCACCACCGGAGCGCACGGAATTGCGGCCACTGCCGGCATCGATCAGGTCGTTGCCGTCGGTGGTCGTGATGGAGTCGTTGCCCGGGCCGGCGCAGATGATGTCGTTGCCGCCATTGCCCTTGATGTAGTCGTTTTTGGATGAACCGAGGATGACATCGTTGCCGGGGGTGCCTGCAATCGAGCCGCTGCCGACGATCGTCGCGGTCCAGGCGGCGCCATCGATGGTGCAGGTGGCGGTCGATGCGGAGGCGGACTGGTAGCCGGTGGCGATAGCGAGGACGAGGACGGTTGCAGAGGCGAGGTTCCTGATCACAGCGGGGCTCCATGATGCGTAGCGGACGGTGCTGTGGTCAGTGTGGCCAATTGGTCCGGGGTACGGGCTATAAGGCCGGGGGAGTTTTGGGGGGATCGTGGCGGTACGAAGGTATTGAGGGTGACGGGTGACGGGTGGAGGGGGAAGCGGGAAGGGGGGACGTGGTCTTTACCATGAAGTTGAGGCATGGCCGGAAAGGGACACGCACGGTGCAGAGGTTACGCCGTGGACCTGGCGCTTAGGCCTTCGCCGAGGATTGGCTCCGGGGTTTTGGCGTTGAGGCCGATGCGGAGGGACATGAGGCTGGCGATCAGGCAGAGTCCGGCGGCGGCGGCGAAGGCGAGGGTGTAATCGTCGTAGCGGGTGCGGATGTAGCCGGCCCCGAAGGCGGCGAACGCGGCACCGAGTTGATGGGAAGCAAAGATCCAGCCATAGACCAACGGGGCGGCGGCACGGCCGAAGGATTTGCTGGCGAGAGCGATGGTCGGCGGGACGGTTGCGACCCAGTCCAGTCCGTAGAAGACGACAAAGGCGAGCAAGGCAAAGTGGGGTGAGTTGAACGCGATTGGAAGAATTGCGAGGGAGAGTCCGCGCAGACCGTAGTAGGCGAAGAGGAGGAAGCGCGGATCGTGGCGATCGGTGAGCCAGCCGGAGCACGTTGTGCCGATGATGTCGAAGATGCCGACCAGGGCGAGCAGTGAGGCGGCGGTGGTTTCGGCCATGCCGTGATCCATGGCGGCGGGGATGAGGTGGGTGCCGATCAGTCCGTTGGTGCTGGCGCCACAGATGAAGAACGTCCCCGCGAGCAGCCAGAAATCGCGGTGGTGGCGGGCCATACCGAGGGTGGCGAAGGCAGTGCGGATCGGGTTGGTCATGGGTTTGGGCGCGGCATCGGCGGACGTCGCGCCGTAGGGGAGGATGCCCATATCGGCCGGGCGGTTACGGACGAAGAGGATAACGATTGGGATGACGGAAAGGGTGGCGATCGTGACGGTCAGGGAGACGGTGCGCCAGCCGGAGTGCGAGACGATCCAACCGTAGAAGGGCAGGAAGACGAGTTGGCCAGTGGCGCCGGCGGCAGTGAGGATGCCGAGGACGAGACCTTTGCGGGCGACGAACCAGCGGCTGGCGACCGTGGCGGAAAGGACAGTCGCCATCGATCCTGTGCCGAGTCCGACCATGACGCCCCAGGTGAGGTAGAGCTGCCAGGGTTCGTGCATGCGGGTGGTGAGGGCGGCACCGGTGGCGACGGTGAGTAAGGCGCCGACGAGGACGCGACGGATGCCGAAGCGTTCCATCATGGCGGCGGCGAAGGGTCCCATAAAGCCGAAGAGGAGCAGGTTGATGGAGACCGCGACCGAGATGGTGGCGCGTGACCAGCCGAATTCGTCCTGGAGCGGAACGATGAGGACGCCGGGCGCGGATCGGAAGGCGGAAGCGCCAAGGAGGATGATGAAGGTGGCGCCGAACATGATCCAGGCGTAGTGGAGGGAGCGGATGCGAGCGATCATTGGGCGTAGTTCGTTGTTCGTAATCCGTAGTCCGGGTCTTTTCTGGGATTTGTCTTCGGTAGGAGATCGAGCGTCGCGAGCATCGATTGGAGTTGGTGTTCGATGGCGGTGCGGTTGGTTGGGCCGAGGGCGGTTGCGACCGTTTCCTGGGCGGATTGCCAGAATGGGAGGGCCTCGGCGACTTTTGCGGATCCGTCGGGGGTGAGCGAGACCGATTTGGTGCGCCGGTCGGGTCCGGCGGTGATGGTTATCAGGCCGTCGCGTTCGAGTGGGTGGAGATTGCGGGAGAGGGTGGTGCGGTCCATGCGCATGATCTCGGCGAGTTCGGTGAGGGCGGGCGGGGACGGTTGGCGCTGGATGTTGCGAAGGAGGGCGAACTGGGTGGTGGCGATATTGGCGGGGCGGAGGGCGTCATCGTAGATCCGGTTGAGGACGCGATCCGACTTGCGGACGAGGGTGCAGAGGCAGGTTGTCGATGGTGGCTGCGGCATTGGCTGTTTCTGCAATTCCCGGATAGGTGTATATGCACGCATTATGGTTGAGTATGAGCGCGGTGTCAACCGAGGTGGTTCAGGCATCAGAGGACGTTGCGCGGTCAGGCGGTGTGGGGTGTGCGGCTTGGCGCGAGCAGGAACGCGTGCGGCGACGTTTGGTCGGCTGGCTCTGGTGGGCGGGTTTGGAGAGAGGGCCGCACTGCAATGCGGCGCTACACGGGCGGCGCCGCCCTTTGCATGCAGGCTATGAATAGGTTGGGAGCCAGGTGCCGTGGGCGGCGAGGAGGTCGTCGACGAGGCTGTGGATTTGGGTGAGGTCGAGTTCGGCGGCGGTGTGGGGATCGAGCATGGCGGCATAGTAGATGTGCTCGCGTTTGCCGGTCAGGGCGGCTTCGACGGTGAGGGCCTGGACATTGATATTGGTCTGCATCAGGGCGGCGAGGTGCGGTGGCAAGGCTCCGATTTTGGTGGGCTGGATGCCGTTGCGATCGACCAGGATCGGGACTTCGACGCAGCAATCGGCGGGCAGGTTGCTGATGAGACCGTGATTGCCAACATTGCCGTAGATGACTGAGGGGTCGCCGGTTTCCATGCTGCGGATGATGGTGGCGGCGTATTCGTGGGTCCGTTTGAGCTCGATGTCCTTGCCCGATTCGTATTCGGCGCGGAGTGAGGCCCAGCCGGCGATTTGCTTCTCGCAGCGGCGCGGGTATTCGTCGAGCGGGATGTTGAAGTTGTCGACCAGATCGGGGCGATCGCGCTTGATGAACCAGGGGACGTACTCGCTGAAGTGCTCGGATGATTCAGTGACGAAGTAGCCGAAGTTCTTCAGCACCTCGTAGCGGACCAGGTTCCAGTTTGGCTGGCGGCCCTCGTCGTAGACGCGGCGGATTTCGGGATAGAGATCGACACCATCGCGCTCGAAGGTCAGGTAGAAGGCCATGTGATTGATGCCGGCGGAGCGGTAGGTGATCTCTTCGATCGGGACGCCGATGTCCTCGGCGAGTTGTTCGGCCGTGCCCTGGACGCTGTGGCAGAGGCCGACGGATTTGATCGAGGTAGCGCGATCGACCGCCCAGCAGAGCATGGCCATGGGATTGACGTAGTTAAGGAGGAGGGCGTCGGGGCAGAGTTCCTCCATGTCGCGGCAGATATCGAAGATGACCGGGATGGTGCGGAGGCCGCGCATGATGCCACCGATGCCAAGGGTGTCGGCAATGGTCTGGCGGAGGCCGTACTTCTTCGGGATTTCGAAATCGACGACGGTGGAGGGTTTGTAGCCGCCGACCTGGATCATGGTCAGAACGTAGTTGGCGCCGGTCAGGGCTTCGCGGCGATCGGTGGTGGCGGTGATGGTGGCGGGGGCGCCGTTGGCCTCGACCAGGCGGCGGGCGACGAGTTCGGAGGTGGCGAGGCGATCGGCATCGATATCGAAGAGGCAGATCTCGGAGGCCTGGAGTTCGGGGTAGGAGAGGATGTCGCCGATGAGGTTGCGGGCGAAGACGGTGCTGCCGGCGCCGACGAAGGTGATTTTGGCCATGGGTATGTTTGGGTCTCCGGTGGAGGGTCGATTTCGTTGGGGGAATCTTAGTGCGGAGAACGAAGAACGGAGAACGGCGAATGTAGGGATGTGGGGAGTCAGGAGCAAGGGTTCGGTGTTTTCAGATGGATGGTTTGATTTGGAGGCGACGTTATGGTCGCCGCTACGAATTGGGTTTGATGCGGTTTTCGCGGCGTTCGTCGATGAAGTCCTGGAGGAGGTGGCGGGCGGCGTAGCCGAGAAGGGCCCAGAAGGCGAAGTACCAGAGGTCGGGGATGTGGTCGCCGAGTGGTTTGCCGTCGATCGCGTTCAGGGTGACGAGGACGGCGAGGATGGGGATGGCGACCACGCGGTAGATTGCGAATGAGGCGAGAAAGATGAATGGCGGCATGGTTCGGTCCTCCAGTTTTTTCGCACGCCTCCATGATAGTGCGGACCTGCCCCGAGACCCGCGGACGTGCTCACGCGCGTCCCTACGAATGTGGTTTCGACGCTATTGCGGGTATGCTGCGGTGATGTTGAGTTTT
>JAPXRQ010000186.1:0-5856 GCA_033813515.1 Thermomicrobiales bacterium | reverse complement strand
CTGTGGAGACAGTCATCCGCAACCTGCACGCCAACTCTGCGGCCGCAAAGCAGGTCCTCGTCGCGCTCGCCTCGGCCGATCTCCCCGATCGATCGGCCTGTTCCTGTGCTACCGCGCTCGAAAACGCGATTGTCACCAACCCATCGGCAATTCCGCACGAAACCCGCGCACGGATCGACCTACTGGCTGGCAAGTACCTTGGCTAGTTGGCCGTGATCCACCGTCGCTGGACAGACGAGTTTCCGCTCGTCCTGATCGCCGCACTGCTGTTGATCGCCGGATATGTGGCCGCGGCGATCAACCCAACGTCGGCGACCGTCGTTCCGGAACAGGTCTGGCGCGATCTACTGGTCCCACTGGCGGGCATCGCGGTTTGCTATGCAATCTGGGCGTTCACGCGGGACCGAGCCGATGTCCTGATCCTGCCAGCTTGCCTCCTGTTGATGGCGATCGGCATGATCACGATGTACCGGCTACAGCCCGATATCGGCGGACCGGACGGGTTGGGCGACCTGAGCCGCCGACACGTGGTGTACACCCTTGCCTCACTCCTGTTGATGGTTATGGGTGGGCGCTGGTTCCCTCTGTGGCCGTATCTACGCCGCTACAAGTACCTGATCATCGTCGGGTCCATCGGGCTACTTCTGCTGACCCTGGTGGCCGGCCGGGAGCGTTACGGCGCCAAACTGTGGATCGGTGTCGGACCAGTCGAGATTCAGTCATCCGAGTTCATCAAGATCGGTCTCATCCTATTTCTTGCAGCCTATCTGCATGAGAAACACGAACTCATGCACGGCGGATGGCGCATCGGCCGCATCACCCTGCCTCCCCTGCCCTACCTGATCCCGGTCGCCATTCTGTTGGTGGTTGCCCTTCTGATGGTCGTTGCGATGAACGATCTCGGTTCGGCCCTGCTCATCTTTTCGACCGCGCTGGCGATGCTGTATGTCGCCCTGCGGAAGGTCTGGTATGTGCTGATCAGCCTCGCCATCTTTGCCGCTGGCGCCTGGTTCGCCTACCAATCGTTCGACCGTGTGGGCGTCCGCATCCAGAACTGGCTTGATCCCTGGCACGATCCGTTCGGCGCCGGGTACCAGCAGATCCAGGCCGACTACTCCATGAGCGCGGGTGGATTGCTCGGCACCGGGATTGGCCGCGGCGAACCCTGGCGAATTCCGGCGGTCCACACCGACTACGTCTTCGCGGCCATCGTCGAGGAGTGGGGTTTGCTCGGCGGTTTGGCCATCATCGCGGCATTCGCGGTGCTGCTGTATCGGGGCCTTCGCATCGCGATGCGGGCTGATTCACTTTACGATCGCTACATCGCCGTTGGAATCTCGGTCTCGATCGCAATCCAGGCCATTGTCATCCTCGGTGGCGTCCTTCGCTTCCTCCCGTTGACCGGTGTCACCCTCCCGTTCGTTTCGGCCGGTGGCACCTCTCTCCTGCTCAACGGGCTGCTGGTAGGCATGTTGCTCAATCTCTCCCTGCGCCAAACATCGGGATCGGAGCAGAGCCGTGCCTGATTGGATGTTCCTCGGACTGATTGCGGCTGTCGCTTTGGTGGCACTCACTGGTTGGCTGGTCGCTCGCGATGAACCTGCTCCATCGGCCGGATCCGGGACAAGCAGCCGCCGCTCGCTGATTCGACTTGGCGCCGCTCTCGGGATCGGATTGGCTGGGCTGGCTGCACGGTTGGTCAGCATCACCATCACCAACGCCGACCAGGTGGCTGAGCGCACTGGCACCGCCCCAGATGGCGATGCCCTGACCAATCCGCGACTGATCAGCCAACAACTTGATACCCGGCGCGGTCGCATTCTCGATCGGAACGGGGAACTTCTGGCTTACTCCGAGACCGGTGGCGATGGCTCGACTCGTATCTATCCGGTTCTGGAGGCAGCACATATCCTGGGGTACTTCTCTCCACTCAGATTCGGAACTGCCGGAATTGAGAGTTCCCGCGATGGCGTTCTGACGGGAACCGATCCGCAGACACTTCGAGAGGCCATCGAAGTGGGCATGCTGGCGCGGGACCTTCCCGGGCACGATGTCCATCTCACCATCGATCTCGATCTCCAGCGTCTGGCCGCCTCCCTCCTTCAGGGTTCAACTGGTTCGCTGGTCCTGCTTGAACATCGCACTGGCCGGATTCTGGCGATGGCATCAAATCCAACCTACGATCCCGGCGCGCTCAATGCTGCGACTGACGACGAAGCCGCCCGTGCCGACCAGGCGTGGGATGCGCTGCAGGACGATGACGGCCGTCCGCTGATCTTTCGGGCCACCTCCGGTCTCTATCCGCCTGGATCAACATTCAAGGTCCTGACGGCGGCAGCGGCCATCGATGCGGGCGTGGTCGATTCCGAAACCCAATTCGAGGACCTGGGCACGATCGAGATCGATGGGGCTGTCATCCCGGACTTCGCACGTCCCGAAACCGGCCAAACAGACTGGACCGTTCGTGAAGCAATCGAGTGGTCGCTGAATGTCGTATTCGCCCAGATCGGACTCGAACTCGGCGCGGATCAGATGGAGGAGTACGCCAACCGGTTCGGAATCGGAACGGCGATCCCGTTTGAGCTCCCCACGTCCGCGGGCCAGCTTGCGTCCTCTGACGATGCGCTGAATAGCCAGGCGACATTGGCGGCCACCTCGTTTGGCCAGGGCGAACTCCTGGTCACGCCGTTGCACATGGCCCGGGTGATGATGGCAATGGCCAATGGAGGCACGATCATGCGCCCGCAGGTGGTGGGCAGTATCCAGAGCGGAGACGGGGACACGGTGCGGCGGATCGGGTCAGAGGAACAGGCCAAACCAGTCTCGACTGCGACGTCGGCAACCATGATGGACATGCTGTACGACAGTGTTACCTATGGCTATGCCTCGGGCGCCCAGATCGAGGGTCTTCGGGTGGCGGGCAAGACGGGCACCGCCGAAAACGGAACAGACATTCCGCACGGCTGGTTCATTGGAGCGGCAGGGGTCGATGAGCCGACGGTAACGGTCGCAGTCGCGCTGGAATTTGGCGGCGAAGGCGGTGGTTTGGCGACCCAGATTGCGCGTCAGATGATGGATGCTGCGGCGGAGCGCTAAACCATCGTACGTACGCAGGTTTTTACGCTCAAACGAGTGGCCGGAACACCCCTTCGGCTGGTATAATTTAGCGCATGCGAAGCCCTGATTTACTCATCCTGAAGGCCCGTCGCAAGCGGTTCGAGGGGATGGTGGAGCAGGAGGTCCGCGGCCTTCCTCCGGCGGTGCAACGCGCCCTGCAAAATGTGGCCATTGTTGTCGAGGAGGAACCCGAGTCGGAGCCCGATTTGCTCGGTCTCTACGAAGGAATCCCACAGGTCGAGCGGTCCAGCGCGGACATCACGATTCCAGACAGGATCGTTCTGTACCGCGGTCCAATTGAGCGTTCGTTTGCGGATGATGCGGAACGACGCGAACAGATTCGCATCACGTTGTTGCATGAGATCGGGCATCACATTGGTCTGGACGAGGATGGTCTGGATCGGATCGGATTGGGTTGATGATCGATCGACGGGCAGCCGAACGCGATAACGCGTCTCCTGGCCTTCTCCAATTGATCGCAGACGGCATGTCCTACGCCATCGTGGCGCCGTGGTTGCTTGCCATTCCCATTCTGGTTGAGCTCTGGTTTCTGCTCGTGCCTGGAGTCAACTCGCAGTCACTGACGACGTCGATCGGCAACTGGTTTGGCGGACAGAGCAATACCAACGCAGACGATATTTCCAGATGGTTGCTTGATCGCGGCGCCTGGAACATCGGCGAAGTGGTCGGCTTGCTGTTCAACTCGATCGTCGACTCGCTCAACCACGACGAGGTGTATCGCCCGATCGAAACAACCATGCGCGAGACTGGACCTTGGGCTGTCGCGTTCCTGGCGATCGGCATGGTCCTGATCGGCGCCGCGCTCTTCGTCGTCTACGAAGTCGCCCTGGCGCGCAGTGCTGATCTCATTCGCACACCCGAAACATCGTTCATCGCAACGAGCCTGAACCGGTTCGTCAAGTTCGTTGCATTCGTATTCTGTGCCGCCATTCTGCTCGCGTTTCTGACGGCAATCGCGCTCATTCCGGTCGCGATTCTGGCGGTCGGGGGAATCAGCAGCAGTGCGATCGGCGGCATCCTGGCGCTGATTGGCCTGGCCATGATCATCCTGCTCATGTTCGTGCCCGAGGCAATCGTGATCGATGGTCTCTGGCCCCTCGCCGCCATCCGGGCCAGTGCGACGGTTGTGGTGACCTCGTTCTGGCGCGCGCTTGGCTTCTATGTCATTTCGCTCATGATCGGTCCAGGGCTGCTATCGCTCTGGAAGGCGATCGCTCATCAGGCAGCCGGCCTCGCCATCGCTGTCATCGTCAACGCGTGGCTGATGACCAGTCTCGCAATCGCAAGTCTCGGCTTCTACCGGGCGCGGAGTAATGGACTCCAGGCCGCCCGCACAACCAACAGGGGGTAAGTTTGGCAACCAAGGCACCAAGCAGAAAAGCACAGGAGTACGACGCCAGTTCGATTCAGGTCCTCGAGGGCCTGGAGGCGGTTCGGCGTCGGCCGGGGATGTATATCGGCAGCACCGACCACCGCGGTCTGCATCACCTTGTCCGGGAAATCGTCGACAACTCGGTCGATGAGGCGCTGGGCGGTTACTGCGACACGATTCTTTGCACGATCGGCGCCGATGGCGTTGTCACCGTCAAGGACAATGGCCGCGGTATCCCGGTCGACAAGCACGCCAAGATGAACAAATCAGCCCTGGAAGTGATCATGACGGTCCTCCATGCCGGCGGCAAGTTCGGCGGCGGCGGATACAAGGTCTCCGGCGGTCTCCACGGCGTTGGTGCTTCAGTCGTAAACGCCCTCTCTGAGTGGTGCGAGGTCGAAGTCCGGCGCGGCGGTAAGGTCTACAAGCAGAGTTACAAAATCGGCGTGCCCGATGGACCTGTCAAGCAAGTCGGGACCACCACGGCAGACGATCACGGGACCACCACCCGCTTCCTGGCCGACACATCGATCTTCATCGGTGGGCTTGAGTACAACTACGAGGGGCTCATTCAGTGGTTCCGCGAGACGGCCTATCTGACCAAGGGCCTGCGCCTGACGCTTATCGATGAGCGCGATGACCAGGAGATGTCGTTCTACTTCGAAGGCGGCATCGTCTCCTTCGTGCGCCATCTCAATCGCAATCGGCAGGTCGTGCACGATCGCCCGTTTTATGTCAGCCGCGAGTCGCCATCGGGTCTGGTTGAGGTCGCGTTGCAGTACAACGACAGCTTCGGCGAATCGACTCACACCTTCGCCAACAACATCAACACGATTGACGGTGGTACTCACCTCTCCGGTTTCAAATCGGCGCTCACCCGAACGATCAACGACTACGGCAAGAAGAACGGCTACATCAAGCCGGACGAGACGCTCTCGGGTGAGGACGTCCGCGAAGGCCTGACCGCGATCGTCTCGGTCAAGCTGGCCGAGCCGCAGTTCGAGGGCCAGACCAAGGGCAAGCTTGGCAATGCCGAGGTCGCCGGCGCGGTCCAGACGGTGGTCAACGAATCCCTTGGCGCCTTCCTTGAGGAGAACCCGCAGACAGCTCGCCGCATCATTGACAAATGTCTGACTGCTGCGCGCGCGCGTGAAGCAGCCCGCAAGGCACGTGAATTGGTTCAGCGCAAGGGCGGTCTCGAAAGTTTCAGCCTGCCAGGCAAACTGGCCGACTGCTCCGAGCGCGATCCATCCCGGGCCGAGCTCTACATCGTCGAGGGTGACTCGGCCGGTGGTTCGGCCAAGCAGGGTCGTGATCGTCGCTTCCAGGCGATCCTCCCCCTCCGT
>JAPXRQ010000185.1:0-5880 GCA_033813515.1 Thermomicrobiales bacterium | reverse complement strand
AGACTGATCTGGTTGGGGATGGGTTGGTGAATCTGGTCGAGGTGTTTGCCAATCCTGATGGGACGGCGGTGCGCAGGGATCAGGCGATGATGCGGTTTCTCTCGATCGAACAGGTCCGCGCGCATCTGATGCAGGCAGGGTTCGCGATCGAGGAGCAGTTCGGTGATTGGGATCGGTCGCCTGTGACGGACGCCAGTCGGGAAATCATCACGATCGCACGGCGATGAGGTTCCGGGCACGAAAAAAGGACCCTGATGACAGGGTCCCTTTTCTATCGCTACTGGATGGCGATTAGCGGCGGCGATCGCTCGGGATGTACTGCAGGAGCGCCAGGTGGCGGGCCCGCTTGATCGCGACGGTCAGCTCGCGCTGCTTGCCGGCGGAGCAATGTGTCTTGCGGCGGGGCAGAATCTTGCCGCGCTCATCGAGGCACATCTTGAGACGCTGGATGTCCTTGTAATCGACCACCTCGTTGTCGGCGAAGACGGCCTGCTTGCGCCGGCCACCGCCACGGCCGCCGCGGGGTCCACCGGACTCGCGACGATCCCGAGATGGGCGAGAAGGACGATCACCAGCGGCGCCTTGTCCGAAGCGCGACCGCTCCTGAGGAGCGTCCTCGGTCGACTGGTTCGTCTGCTCGTTATCCATACTGGTTACTGTTTCTCCCTCTGCATCTGCAGAATAACCCGCAGATTCTAGCATGCGGTCGCGCCAGATCCCACCCGGGAACGGGCAGGCCAGATGGGTGATTCGCATCCAAACGGACGGGGTCGATAGTCCTGTGGGTGTGCAAAAGGCGTGCAGCGCTGGCTATTTCGGCAAATGTGATGCAAATAAAGTTCGGCAAAGTACTTGCCTTTTTTGGGTTTTCGCTCAATGATATGTCAGTCAGCGACAACCCGAACGAGATCGCAGGCAAGGGAAAGGGCGGCGCGTGCCGCTTGTAGCATCAGTGGAGCGGTAGTAAACGTGCCAACCGGAACGGTTAAGTGGTTCGACCCTGACAAGGGTTTTGGGTTCATCGCGCGCGATGACGGGGGACCGGACCTCTTTGTCCATCGATCAGCTTTGGGCATGCAGACAGTTGGAGAAGGCGATCGCGTCGATTTCGTCGCGGGCTCGGGCATGAAAGGCCCGGCGGCCACCAACATCAATGTTCTTGAGCGGAATCCAGATCCGAAGCCGCGCCGGGCGACAGGCCCAGGTGGTGGTGGCGGCGGATATGGTGGTGGCTATGACAATAGCTACGATTCCAATGTCGACGTTGCCGACCTGCCCCTGAAGTCGGGCGTGGTCAAGCGATACGACTCGGCCAAGGGCTTCGGCTTCATCACACCGGACGACGGTGGCAACGATGTCTTCGTGCATCGCTCCGCCTGCGGCTACGGTGGGTTGGTTGAAGGCGACCATGTGGAATTCCGCCTTGGCGACGGCCCGAAGGGTCCCCGCGCCGAGCAGGTCAAGGTTCTCGAGCAGTACTAGGCCTTTTCCCTCAGAACGCAAACCAGGCAGGAGCGGCAGTTGCCGCTCCTGCTTTTTTATGTCCGGAATCGGTACCAGAGCGCCATATGCTGCTGCGCCGCGCGATTGCATGCTTGGTGCTGCGATCCACGATTGGGATCGAGGCAAGCACGTAGTTCGCGATTGGCAACAGGTTCACGATGGTAGCCAAACCTCAGCCGGTGTCTCAAGTTTCCCGAGTCATCGTCTTTTCCGAGCGGCACGCGATGCTGGCCGATGTCGAGTCGTCCCAGAGGCGCCTGAGCGATGTGGTCAACGATCCGCTTCACAAGATCGTGACGCTGGAAAACGTGATGATCAACAGCGCGGAGAAGATGGACGAATGTCTGGCCCGGCATGATCGGGTCTCAATCAAGCGGGATGCGGTTCAGGCGATCCTGATACTGAGCGAACCGCCACGTCCGCCTCATCAGCGCTTGTCCAACTACGTGCCGAAGCAATCGGTGCGAGTTGCGGCGTTACTGCCGTCGCTGCACATCGTGGGCAACATCTTCATCGGCGGGAAGGTTGATCCGACCAACTTCATGTTCGACGGGGTCGAGTCGTTCGCCATTTTGGGCGACGCGACCGTGACGATGACCAACCGGATCGACAAGCCAATCAATGTCCAGACGGCACTCATCCACCGCAGTCACGTCCTGCTGGCGACGACGGTCTGATCTCCGGCTAGTACACCAGCACGCTGTGGATGTTGAGTCCGGGCAGGTGTTGGCGGCCATTGAGGAATTCCAGTTCGATCAGCAGCGAGACTCCGGCGACATCGCCACCAAGCCGCTCAACCAGATTCGCAGCCGCCCGAACTGTGCCGCCCGTTGCGAGGACGTCGTCCACGATCAGTACCTTGTCGCCCGGCTCAATGGCATCGCGGTGGATTTCGAGCGAGTTGCTGCCGTACTCGAGGTTGTAGTCCTCCCGGATAGTATCGGCAGGCAGGCGACCGATCTTGCGGACCGGAACGAGGCCAGCATGCAGGGCAAGAGCCACCGGCGCACCGAGAATGAAGCCGCGACTCTCGATGGCGACGACCTTGTTTACCCCGGGGAAGGGGTCGGCAAGCAACTCTACTGCCCGGCCAAATGAGATTGGGTCGGCCAGGAGCGGGGTGATATCGCGAAACATTACGCCCGGTTGCGGAAAATCGGGCACATCCCGGATGTGCTTGGTGAGCAAATGGCGGTCGATATCGGAAAGTTCAAACGGCATTAGTGCATGCGTTCCTTGATGAGCGATAGCCGGGCACGCCACGGACACGGGAAACCAGCCGGTCCGTTGGCGCGTAATGACGATGGAATGGTACCGTTCCAACTCCCCCGATCAATGAACTGGATCGAACGGTGGCTTGACGGCCACTTGTACGCAAGGGATTGCAATCAATGTCACTGGCAAATTTGCTGCTCAATCAAACAACCCGTCGCGCGGCGCTCAAAGGCACCATCGCGGTTGGATCGCTTTCGCTGGCCATGCGCCAGAAACTCTCGTTCGCGCAGGACGCTGATTCCACGCCGGATGACGAAGAAGATCCGCAGCCGGAGCGGTTCACCGGTCCGCAAACGATTCTGGTGGGTGGACTCGACTCCCGAGGGGCTGGTGAGCCGGAGAACAGCGATGTGCTGATGCTCTGCCGCATTGATCTGGACAATCAGATGTTGCGGGTGATGAACATCAATCGCGATCTCTATCTCGAGATTCCCGGATTTGGCGCCGACAAGATCACGCGGGCCTACGATTTCGGTGCGGCCAATGGCAACGGCGAGTTTGAGGCCGGGGCTGAACTGATGAAGGCGACCATCGAGCACAACTTCTTCATCCCGGTCGATTCCGTTGTCCTGACCACCTTCAAGGGCTTTGAGAACATCGTCGATGCATTCGGCGGGGTCACGGTCGAGAACCCATACGAGGTTATCGACTACGAATATCCGACCGAGGACTACGGCATCGAGACGATCGATTTCCCGACCGGCGAGGTTGAGCTCGATGGGATCAACGCACTGAAGTTCTGCCGCACGCGTCATCAGGACGGAGATCCGGGTCGCGTTATGCGTCAGCAGCTGGTGCTTCGGCAATTGCTGAACGACGCATTGGATGAGTTCGATGCGGATGATCTGTGGGGCCTGGTCAAGGACAACCGGAAGCAGGTGCGGACGGATCTGACACCATCCCAGCAACTGGCCTACACCCTCTCGGTGCCGGACTTCACCAACGACCAGATTCAGTTCGCCAATCTGCTTGATTACATGTATTCGGATTACGCTCCCAACGGCGCCTGGATCTACTCCGGCCTTTGGGATCAGATCCCCGCCTTCACTGAGGGCTTCCTCAGCGGAGAGATCGATGTCGAACAGACGGTCACGCAATAGTTGACAAGCGTCTGATCAATCGATAGGTTTCAACCGGCGGGGTCGATTGGCCTCGCCGGTTTTTTGTTGCGTGTCCCCTTCGGACCAGAAAGACGATTATGACTACCAGATCAGCAGATGCTGCCCTCCTCGCGCGAGATCGTGGGACGCCGCTGATCGACTATTTGCGTTCGCGTGGGTACGTGCAGGACGTTTCGGACGAGAACGGTCTGGCCGACGCATTCGCCAATGAGCAGATCACCGGGTACGTCGGATTCGATCCCACGGCCGCGTCTCTGCATGTCGGGCACCTGCTCAGCATCATGCTGCTCGGATCGATCCAGCGATTTGGGCACCGGCCTATCGCCCTGGCCGGCGGTGGCACGACGATGGTTGGTGATCCCACAGGCAAAACTGCGACCCGCAAGGTGCTTACCCTGGAGGAGATCCGGGTCAATCTGCAGTCGGTGATCAAGCAGTTTGATCGGTACATCGACTTCAATGGCGGTCGCTTTGGAGATCAGTCTCCGGCGGCACTGCTGGTCAACAACGCCGACTGGTTACTGGAACTGAAATACATCGAGTTTCTGCGCGATATCGGGCGGCATTTCTCGGTTAACGAAATGATTGCTGCCGAGACCTACAAGGTGCGGCTGGAATCGACTGGATTGAACTTCGTCGAGTTCAATTACCGAATCGTGCAGGCGTACGACTTCCTGCATCTGAACCGCGCAGTTGGCTGCCGATTGCAGATGGGCGGCTCGGATCAATGGGGCAACATCGTGGCCGGTGTCGATCTGATTCGGCGAGTCGAGGGCAAGCAGGCGTTTGCCCTGGTGACGCCATTGATCACCACCTCGGGCGGGGCCAAGATGGGCAAGAGTGAAGGAAATTCGCTCTGGCTCGATCCGACCATGACCTCGCCGTACGACTACTACCAGTACTGGATCAATACCGACGACGCTGATGTGCGCAAGTTGCTCTTCCTCTACACATTCCTGCCCGGCGATCAGATTGACGATCTGACCTCTGTGAGCGGCGAGGCATTGCGCGAAGCCAAGAAGGTGCTGGCGTACGAATCGACGGCACTGACCCACGGTGAGAACGCGGCCGAGGAAGCGCAAACCGCGGCATCCCGTCTGTTCGGCGGCCAGCAAACGCTGGATTCATCGGACGAATCACTCCCGACCGTGACTATTCAGGCTGGTGACGGGCTGACGGTGGCCGATCTCTTCGTACAGGCCGGACTGGCCTCGTCTCGCGGCGACGCCCGGCGGACAGCGGCACAGGGCGGACTCTCGATCAACGATGTGCGCATCGAAGACGTCGATCAACCGGTCGACGGCGACGAACCGCGAATCCTGCGGGCCGGCAAGAAGCGGTTCCAGCGGGTGGTGTTTTCCTGAGGGATTACGGCCGGGGCGAGGCTGGTCTGATGACCGGTCTCGCTTCGGGCGGGCGATAGATCGTCAGGGCGGCCAACGCACCGGCGCCGATCAACACCGCAATCGCAACCGCCACCGCCTGGACCCCAACGATATCCACCGCGATACCAGCCAGCAGGGTCGGGACGAGCGCTCCGACATTCTGGAAGAGCGACTGTGTGGCGATAACCTGGCCGCGGAGATCGACAGGCGTGCGTGAAAGCATGACCGAGCGCGCCGAAACGCTGCCGACTGATGTTGCGAATCCGGATGGAATCGAGAGCAGCATCACCATCAGGGTCAGCGGGGCCAAACCCATGGCCCGGGCAAGTTCGCTGATGGGGAGGCGAAGCGTGTCGTCGAAGAAATCGAGCACCTGATTGACGTAGCCAAAGCCAGCGACGGTGAGAGCGAAGAGGATCAGTGCAGCCGTGGCCGTGCGGCGGCCACCGATCATCTGATTCAGGAACGGCGCCGCCCGCAGGCCGATCACCAATCCAAGCGCGGCGGGGGCGAAGACGAAGACCGTATTCTCGGCGCTGGTGTCGAGCACGCCCTTGATATAGAGCGGCATGAGCACGACCAGCGCGCTGCCGCCG
>JAPXRQ010000184.1:0-5885 GCA_033813515.1 Thermomicrobiales bacterium | reverse complement strand
AGGCGAGCCGCGGGATTGACAACCAGTGACGAGCCGACGACCAACATCACATCGCACAACTGACTAACCCGCACTGCTGCCTGGAGCGTCTGCTGGGGGAGGGGATCGCCGAAGAGCACGGTTCCAGTCCTCAGAATCGACCCGCAGATCTCGCACCGAGGGTCATCTTCTCCGGCCACGAGCCGATCTCGCACATGGTCGGCCGTCCAGATATGTCCGTTTTCGACACAGCGCAATTCCCGCACATTGCCATGCAACTCAAGCACCCTGGCCGGGGTATTGCCCGCCTTCTGATGCAATCCATCGATGTTCTGCGTGATGATCGCGAGCAGAATGCCGCGTTCCTCCAGCGTCATCAGAGCACGATGCCCCGCATTGGGTTCACGCGCGGCCAGGCCTGGGTAGTCGGCCAGGCGCCGTTGCCAATAAGAGCGCCGCGTTTCGATGTTTTCGAGGTAATCGGAAATCGTCGGGAGATCACGCGTTTCCCACAGACCACCCGGGCCGCGGTAATCCGGGATGCCGGATTCGGTACTGATCCCCGCGCCGGTCAGCGCAGCGATCGAGGAAGCGCCCCGAATCAGGCTGGCCGCTTCTTCAATCAGTTCAGGTTGAACTGCCACGGTCTGTGCTTTCGGTCCAATCGTATCGACTCTGTGGCACGAACGGTACCACGCGCACCCAGTGGTCCCATTGTGTACGTACACGTCCGGTGATACATTGAGTGCCTCGCAGTCAATGCGCGACCGTTTCTGGCGCCGAATCCCGAACTCCGGCGATCCATTGCAATCGCGCAACCCGTGGGTTCGCCCAATCAGCAATGGGGTTGGCAATGATTGTGACCAGTTACTCCCGGTTCGTCCGCGATCAGCATCAGCAGAGTGCTCGTTCCGCCTTCTCTCGAGTTGGTGCAGCCTTCTCGCATCGATCCGCATCCACCGAAACCGTTTCCTCATCAGCGGCGTTCGAGATGACAGGAGCCCGCCGGGGATTCGCGCCCGAACCCGTTCCGGTCATGCAACCGGCAGGCATCGCACCAAACAAGGTCACGCGCGCTGCCTGAGAAACATCTTTCCCCATCTGAAGAACGTGCCCGGCTGTATGCGCTCAAGGGCTACCTCCGCGGTCGCGATGGCCAGTTCGATCGCGCCGAGGAGCAGTTTGTGCGGGCCGTCACCCTCGACCCCAAACTCGATCTGACCTCGATTCCCAATTTCTGGACCCTTCCCCGCGGTGCCCACAACGCCGCCGTTGCCGCGCTCGAAAGCCTCGAGCGATACCGGGACGCGGCGCGCCTTGCAGCCACGATCGATCGCCACTTTCGGCCCCGCCTGGTTGAGCCCCGTCCGCTCGTTCGACGGCCGTCCTGATCGTCGCTCACAGACATCTCCGATCTCAATCAGTTAACCTTTGCGTTCCGTGCGGTCCCCGATCGACCGCGCCTGCACTCGCCCGACCTCGAGGAGTTCCCGTTACATGACGCTTCGCCGCATGGCAACCAGGCCCCTGCACGTCCTGTTCCTGCTGATCCTGATCGCGGCCGGCTCTGCTCCCTTTCTGACATCGCACACGTCCGGCCAGAGTTCGATCTCCATTTCCGGTGCCCAGGTTATCGCCCAGGGTTTGACCGCACCTCCGGCCGAGAAATCCGCCTGGCGCGTGGTCGAGCAGGAGATCCCCAATCGCATAGATGCCGTTCCCTCGGTCCGGCTCCAGGCCAGCGCCGGTTTCCTGCTGTCGAGTGGTGTGGATGTCTTTGTGGTGGATCAGCGCACCAAACTTCGCTCGTCACTTGCGCCAGGTGAAGGTCTTTTCGTGCAGACCGGCGCCAATCAGACCTGGGCCAGTCTCGATAACAAGGCGGGCTCGGCCTACACCCTCGAACTCGTTGATCGCGATGTTGCCGATATCGCCCCGACCGGCGAGGTCATCTATCGCAGTGGTTCGTTTACGACACGGTCTGGTGACTACGATCTGGACCTCGTCAGCGGGCAGTTGAACGCCGGCGACAAATCCACGATCACAGGCGGCTCCTACACCACGCTTGTCCTCGCCACCGAGGGCGCGATCACGATCACATCCAGCGAAGAAGACGATCCGGTCCGGCTCAAGGCGGGTGGTGCTGTGGCCCTCAAGGGTGATCTCACCGTGAAGTCTCGCGGGGACGATCCGGCCACCTTCGTCGCCGCGGTGCTTGGCGATCCAGTCACCGGCGGCACCGATGTTCCGACTGCGGTCCCCACCGAGAAGCCGACCAAGGCGCCGACGAAAGAAGCCACCGAAGAGCCTGAAGCAACGAAGAAGCCCAAAGCAACGGCCACCCCGAAACCGGAAGAAACCGCGGACGTGCCGGGCATCGATGACGGCTCGTCGATCCGCATCGCCGTTCGACTTTGCCGCGCAGGCATGACGTATTTCGCGATCGATCCCCGTGGCTGTGCCAGAGCAGACGGAGACTTCAAGATTTCGCTGCTCACTCCAGACGGCGACACACTCTCCCAGAAAGATGCCAGCAAGAACGAGGCTGCGTTCGTCCGCTGGTCCGGTCTGGAGGAAGGCACGTACGTCCTGGTGGTCAACGCGTTGCCTGATGGCTACCTGAGCTACTCACTCGACGGATTCATCTGCTGCAGCACCAACGATGGCTACTCCATCAAGCTCGACAAGGACCAACTCGTCGATGGCACGCTCTACGTGTTCCAATCCGATTGGGGTGTTGGGGCGCCACCAGCCCCAACTGCCGTTCCCACCACTGCGACCGATAACTCACAGCAATCTCCAATCCCGGGCGTTGATACTGATGGCGATGGTCTTTCCGATGAACTCGAGGTCAACACCTTCGGCACCAGTCCATACATCGTCGACTCGGATGGGGACACGATTTCGGATGGCACCGAGGCCTTCGGGTTGAACGGGTATCTGACCGCCCCTGCGCTCCCGGATACGGACGGCGACGGGGTCAATGACAACATCGAGATTCAGAACGGGACCGATCCGCTCGATCCGTCCAGCAGTTAGCCAACTACCGGCCCGGAGGAACCCGCGTTCATGGATCCGCACCGTCTCGACGATCTGGCCCGTGTCTTTGCCAATCGCCAGAATCGCCGAAACGTGCTCGGTGCGGCCGTCGGCTTTGTTGCCGGAACGTTGGGGTTGCGGCGAGCCAGGGCGGCGTGCCTCGCACAGTACACCCCGTGCGAGACAGGCGATATTTGCTGCAACAACTTCACCTGTTTCGAAGGCTACTGTGATTGCCCGAGCGGCGCCTTTGCGGAAGATGGCACCTGTGATCCATGGGCCCTCTGTCTGACGGTCGGCTCCGACTGTGGCGTCAGCGCCCTCTGCTGCAATAACTACATCTGTGACGAGGGCACCTGCAAGTGCCCCACGAACACCTTCGACGACGACGGCAACTGCGTGATCGATGTGTCAGGTTGTCTGGATCCTGGCGATTCGTGCGAGACCGACGACATCTGCTGCTCCGGATACACCTGTTTCGAAGGCAAATGCGATTGCCCCAGCGGCGCGATCGACGATGCCGGATTTTGCGGCCGTCCATCATCAACCTGCCTCGATCCTGGCACGACATGCACAACCAGTGACACCTGCTGCAACGGCTTTTCATGCTTCGAAGGCATCTGCGATTGTCCGAGCGGGACAATCGATCAGTCCGGCACCTGTCTGATCGTCAATGAGCCCTGCTTTGCCCGGGATGCCGTCTGTGATTCCGACGAGGTCTGCTGTACGGGATATACCTGCCAGGATGGAATTTGCACCCGGGATCGCTCGTTTGTCTGCCATGGATTGGGCGAGGTCTGCGATTCCGATCTTGATTGCTGCCCGGAATCCGGCGCCACCTGTACCGATGGAATCTGCCAATGCTCCGTTATTCAACTCCCCTCGGACGACGGCCAGATATGCCTGTCAGGATGCCGATTCCCGGGCGATGCCTGCGATGACAACTACCCATGTTGCGGGCAGGCCGGAACGTGCGAAGACGGCATTTGCACCTGTGCCGACGACGACGAAATCTGTGGCGCAATCTGTGTCGACCCGGAGAAGCGATTCCAGCGGGATGAGAAGAACTGCGGTCAACGGGGAAACGCCTGCGCGGACGATGAAACATGCTGCAACGGCGTTTGTGTCAGTCCCGCCGAGTTCCTGTCCAGCGCGGTGACCTGCGGCGACTGCTGCACGGCATGTCGCGATGGTGAGGTTTGTTGTGACGGCTCATGCCAAAAGCCCTTTGCAACAACAACCGGAGAGGAAGTCTGCTGCACCGAGGAGCGGATCTGTTCTGCTCCGGATGGCGCCTCGGTCTGCTGCAATGCGACCGACACCTGCCTCAACGGCGCCTGTTGCCCCGATACGTCGACATGTGGCGATGTCTGCTGCCCGGACGGTCAGTTTTGCTCGTGTGGGACGTGCGTTGCCGATCTCCAGGTCTGCTCCGCTGATAGCGAATGCTGCGATTCCGAATGCGTAGGTGGGTTCTGTTGTCCGACCGCCTCGATCTGCATCGACGATGAGGGTGCCGAGATTTGCTGCGGAGGTACATTCATATGCGATGCAGATCGCCACATCTGTCTCGCCGTGGAGTCAGCGGCACCGGTGCGCCCAATTCTGATTCTGAGCTGACCTAACCGCGCGTCACCCGGGGACGAACCACGTCACCCAACAGGCGAATGGTGGTCAAATCCCGCGCATCCTGAATCTGCACGACAAAGTAGCTGAAACCAACCTCGGCAAGTTCAGCGAAGTGCGAAACGGCCCTGCCCGGATCTCCCCAGATGCGTGTCCGCGTTTGTTCCTCGGTCAGGCCGTCGGGATAGTAGCGATCGAGCTTGGCTTTTGCAGCCGGAGTGGTTTCCTCGAGCATCATCCACGATGTGAAATGACTCATGAGCAGGCTGTCCGGTGGCCGACCAATCTCGAGGCAAGCCTCGCCAAATGCGGCGATCTTCTCCCGATAGCCGTCCGCATCTTTCACATTCCCGGTGTTGGTGCTGTTTCCAAAGTTCGCAACTTCGGCCCAGCGCGCAACCTGCCGGATCGTACGCTTGCCCGCCCCGGCGATCAGGACCGGTGGCCTGGGCTTCTGCACGGGCGCCGCTCCGATCCACCCAAGTTCGGTGCGCCATTGGTTGCCGTCGAATGTGACCGGCTCTGGGCCAAACATTCCGTCGATGATCGTCATCGCCTCGTCGAGCGCGTCCTGCCGTTCGGGCACCGGAGGGAACGGGATCCCCAATTGGGCGAACTCCGGCACATTCCAGCCGATCCCCAAGCCGAGGATCGCCCTGCCGTTGCTGATGCGATCCAGATCGGCCGCTTGCCGCGCGTGCATGGTCGGATGCCGGTGAAAGACACAGTTGACCACCGAACCCAGCTGTACATGCGATGTGGTCGTGGCAACGGCCGAGAGATGCAGCCAGGGATCGATATGGTAGCCAGGGTGATCGCCGATGAAGAAACCGTCCAACCCCACGTCCTCGGCAACCCTGGCTGCCTCCAGCGCCGCTTCGGTTGGGTTCGGATCGTCGGGCAGCGGGAAGACCTGGACCGCGATTCGTAACTTGCCTTGCCGTTCCGCAACCCACGGATGCGTCTGCCACACCATTTCGTTAACAACCTCCCACTACCCCGGTAGCCGATAATGTCCGTCACTGTACAGGCTGCGCGAACGATGCGTGCCATTCGAGGAGAGGAACCGGACCGCGTGCAGATAGAGGCGTTGATCTTTGATATGGACGGCCTTCTGGTCGATACCGAACATCTCGCCTACGGGGCGATGGATGCGTTTCTGGTGAAACATGGCCTGGAGCGCCGGCAAGAGATTCACGATCAGATGCTCGGTCGCCGCTTGCCCGAAGCCGTCGCCATCA
>JAPXRQ010000183.1:0-6004 GCA_033813515.1 Thermomicrobiales bacterium | reverse complement strand
TCTTTAGTCCCGCGCGACCCCGACGACTACCTGCATTGATTGGCAACTTTCATGAGCAATCTCACAGGAACTTCCAAGCGAAACCATACAGCGACCATATGGTTCGAACCTCAGACTGAGTTGCAGATGCAGATCGAGCATTGAAGCAAATCAGTTCTGAAAGAGAGTTCGATGAACACCGCTACGTCGCAACAGATCCCAACCATCGATCGGCGCCAACTCATGGGCGGACTGGTCATTGCCGGTGCCGTCTTCGGACTGGGCCGAGTACAGGTTGGAGCACAATCAACCGAGTCCACTCCGAACACGGCCACCCTCAATCCCGGTGAGGCAGGCTGGTTGAAGTTCAATCTCAACTCCGCCTCGGCCGATCAGTTCTTGTCCATCCCCGGTGTGACTGATCGCATGGTCGATGAGTTCAACGAGTATCGACCGTATGCCTCGATTCTTCAGTACCGCCAGGAGATCGGGAAATACGTAGACGAAGCGCAGGTCGCTGCCTGGGAGCAGTACCTCTTCGTTCCGGTAGACGCCACCTCCGCAGACGCCGATACCCTCCAGCAACTTCCCGGCATTTCGGAGGACGACGCCAATACATTGGCCGGCGGCGAACCATTCGCCGACGACAATGCCTTCCTGCAGGCGTTGACCGATCTGGTCTCTGCGGATCAGGCCGCTGCCATTCCCCAGTACCTCACCTCAACCGCGGCATCCGCGGCGACCTGGATCCGGTTCAGCCTCAACGATGGGACCAACGATCAGTTCAGCACGATTCCCGGCGTGACCGATCGCATGCTTGATGAGTTCAACGAGTACCGACCCTACGCATCGATCCTCCAGTTTCGGCAGGAGATCGGAAAGTACGTCGATGAGGCCCAGGTGGCTAATTGGGAGCGCTATCTCTTCGTCCCGGTTGATCCCAACAATGCCGACGCCGATACGCTCCAGCAGTTGCCGGGCGTTTCCGAGGACGATGCCAACACCCTGATCGCGGCACGACCGTTCGCCGATAACGCCGCCTTCGAAACAGCGCTCGCAGCCATGGTTTCCGCCGATCAGGCCGCCATCGCTGGCGCCTACCTGACCTAAGCGACATGAACACCAGACTCGTGCTCAAACGGGTTCGAATCGTCCTGACTGGCCTGGCGGCGATGCTGTTCGCCGGCACCATCGCAGAACTCATCGCCCTCAAGCACTACGACGAACTTGCGCAAAAACTCCCGTTCCTGCTTTGCGCAATTGGTCTCGTTGCGCTGGCCCTCAGTTGGCGCGATCTCGCCTCGAAGTGGGTCGCAGGAATCTGGATCACGATGGGGGCCACCGTCGCCGGGAGCCTCTTCGGACTCTGGGAGCATCTCGATGGAAACGCCGAGTTCTACAAGGAGATCCATCCCCATGCCACGACGCGTGAGCTCCTGAACCAGGCCGTCACGGGTCGCAATCCGATGATGGCCCCCGGGATCCTCGCAGTCGCGGCAGTCCTGACCCTCGTTGTCCTCCAGGTCAGTCGCGCGCTTTCGACACCCGAATCGTCTGTCTGAGTTCAAACCAGAAATGGCCACCGGTGCACCAACTGCATCGGTGGCCTCTTTTTGCGGCCCGTATTGAACGGGTCGTTATCCGGCAACCGGCAAGGTGACCGTGACGTCGAGTCCACCCTCCGATCGTGCCCGTGCAGCGATCGAACCGTGATGCGTCGTCACAATCGATTGGGTAATCGCCAACCCAAGCCCATGACCGCGGCGATTGTCCTTGGCCCACGTGTCACGCACAAACGGTTGGAACAACCGCACCACATCCGCCGGGTCAACGACAGGGCCGGAGTTGGCGATGGTCACCAGACCGGTCGGCCCGGTCGAATGCACATCCACGGTGACAAATCCGCCTGGCTGGTTGTAGGCCAGCGCATTCTCGATCAGATTGCTGAACGCCTGTTTGAGCAGAATCGCATCGCCCGCTACCACGAGCGTGCCAAGGTTGAGATCAAGCTGAACGCCGTACTCGGTCGCCAGCGACACAAAATCTCCGACGGTATCGCCAATCAGCTCGGCCACATCGACCTGATCCCTGGCAATGAGCGTGCTTTCGCTTCTGGCCAGGGCGAGAAGTCCATTGATCGTTCCCTCGGCCCGATGAGCAGCTGCCAGGATGGCTGCATTTCCTTCGCGCAGGTCGTCGCTAAGATTGGGATCGCCAAGGGCCAGTTCTGCCTGGGCGGCCATGATGGAGATCGGTGTCCGCAACTCGTGCGATGCCTGCGCCGCAAATCCACGTTGCGCCTCAAAGGCCGCCTGCAGCCGGTCGAGCATCTCATCAATCGTCGCGGCCAGTTCGTGAAGTTCGTCGTTCGGGCCGCGCAGATCGATGCGTTCGGACAGATTGGATACAGACGCCCGCCGCGCGTGATCGGTCATCTGGCGGATCGGAGACAGGATGCGTCCAGCGGCAATCCACCCGAGGGCGAATGCGATGACGCTCATGGTGAAAAGGGCCACCAGCGACTCTCGCCAAAGGAGCGAGAGTGCCTGCTGCCGCTCTTCCTCGCGCGCTTCTTCGTCACCACCATCGGGTTCGACTGCATCGTCCTGATCCACCGTCACCTGACCGTTGCTTCGATCACCGTCTGGATGCAGGTCTCGATCCTTAAACTCATTCCGAAGCAGGGTGTAGGTCAGGCTAAGCAGCAGAATCCCCGTAACGAGGAACAGACCCGTGTAGAGCAGGGCCAGTTTGAGTCGAACGGTGAGTCTGAAGCGGCTTCTCACGTTGGCACGGACATGCGATACCCCACTCCAACCACCGTCTCGATCACCGGCGGATCGCCAAGTTTGCGGCGCAGCGTCATGATCGTGATGCGAACTGCATTGGTGAATGGGTCGGCCTGTTCGTCCCAGACATGCTCCAGGAGGTACTCGGCGCTCACCACCGAGTCGGCCGCGGTCGCGAGAACCTCCAGCACGCCAAATTCCTTGCGGGTCAACCGCAACTCTCGCCCCGCTCTGGACGCCCGATGTCGTGCCGAATCGATCTCGATGTCTGCAATCGCCAGGACAGGCTGCTGGATCGCACTGGGTCGTCTGGCCAGAGCCCGAATCCGCGCCACCAGTTCCGACATGGCAAACGGCTTGGGCAAATAGTCGTCCGCGCCGATCTCAAGACCCTCCACCCGCTCATCCAGATTTCCGGCTGCCGTCAGCATCAGGACGCGGGGTGGAGTCGGCAGGGCAATGGCGTGCCGGCACACATCATCTCCATGCACGCCCGGCAACTGCCGATCCAGGAGCAGCACATCGTATTGATTGACATCAAGGAGCTCAATCGCTTGTTCGCCATCGCCCGCCAGATCGACCGCAAATCCGTCACGCCGCAATCCGCGGGCAACGACGGCGGCAAGATCTCGATCGTCTTCTACCAACAGAATGCGCAACGCCTGATCCTTGATTCACTTCAGTTGTAACCGGGCCGCATATGGTTTGCGTATGGTCCCCAAGCCGAACACTGGCCAGTCTTGCGGGTAATGACGGTTCTCCGGCATGATTACGCTGGTTCGCACCGAATTCAAATGGGGTTGGTTCAGATCATGACTGTTGATACGGGCTACGGCCTTCATCGCCGTCGGCTCCTCACGTTCATTGGCGCCGCAGCTGCCGGAATAATGCCGCTCGATGCGATGGGCGCCATCCAGACAACCGCCGAACCAGTGACCGACGGCGATTGCACCAACGAGCCGTCCGTCCAGATGCTCTCCGATTGGGGTGCCGGCAAGCCCATCTACGCATCCATCGCCGAGTCCGGTCCGCAGATCGACTGGGTCCCCTCGGGCCTCCCTGTCCCCATGCTCCCCTATCTCATCCCGCCCGATTGGCGAGCGGTCACCGGGCAGTGCGATTCCATCGATCGCGATGGTGTTCCGCAATGGACCAACCAGCAATTGCAGGTCCCCTGGCTCACCCTGGCCCGCGTTCTGAACAAAGACTCCACTGCCGCATTCGAATACATCGTCGGCAACATCCAGGGCCAACCCCTCACTCCGCAGCAGGTAACCACCATCGCCCGGGCCAGCCTGCTCGGACCTGATCCCAAACTGAAGGCGGTCTGCTCGGTCGACTCCTCAGCCGATCCCCTCGCCCCAATGTTCTTCTCGGCCGACCGCTACGAAGACAGCCTCCTCCTGACCAGCGTCACGGCGCTCGGTCTTCCGGATGTCTTCCTGCCCGCCACCACCGTCTCCATCACCAGCATCTTCGGCCCTCGCGACGAAATGGAAGACCTCATGCACGATGTCTTCCTCCGCATCCTCTTCCAATTCCTCGGCGGCGGCAGCAGTTCTGATGACGAAGACGATGACGACGACGACGATGATCCAGACGACAGCGACGACGACGGCACCGGCCTCCGCCAATTCCCATACGTAGCCCTCGCCCAGCCAAGCAGCTACTAAACGGGGATCATCCCACCGGACTACTGACTACGGACTACTGACTACGGCCTACGAACTACAAGGACTATCACTATCACTAACACCAACACTAACCAATGGGCCTGCTCCACCTGCGGCCTTGAACACCCACCCGGACCCAACCCTCCCGAGGGCAATTGCGCCATTTGCGAGGACGATCGCCAGTACCTCCCAGTCGGCGGTCAGGCCTGGCGCAACCTGGCCGACATCCAAAACGGCCGCAACGCCGAGATCATCGAGATCGAACCCAACCTGCATGGAATAGTCGTCACGCCATCGATCGGCATCGGACACCGCTCACTGCTTGTCCGCACGCCGAACGGCAACATCCTCTGGGATCCGCCCGGCTTCATCGATGACACCCTTGTCGCCGGAATCACCGAACTCGGCGGAGTTACCGCCATCGCCTGCAGTCACCCGCATCTGACCGGTCTGTCGGTCACCTTCAGTCACACCTTCGGCAACTGCCCAATCTGGTACGCCGCCGACGATCAGCGCTGGATCCGCCGCCCGGATCCAGTTATCCAGCTCTGGCGAGATCAGCAGGAGGTGCTCCCCGACCTGACCCTGATCCAGTGTGGCGGGCACTTCGCTGGCAGTGCTGTCCTGCATTGGGCCGATGGTGCCGAGGGCAGGGGAGCAATCCTCGTCGGCGATACCGTCCGTCCCAACGCCGATCGCTGGTCCGTCTCCTTCATGCGCAGCTATCCAAACCTGATCCCGTTGCCCGAGCGTTCTATCCGCCGCATCGCCGACACCCTGAAACCTTGGCCGTTCGAGCGCATCTACGGCGGCTTCGGCGACACCATCCTCGAAAACGGCCATCAATCAGTCCAGCAATCCGCCAGCCGCTACATAGCCTGGATCACCGACCAAACCCGCGACCCCGACGACAGGGCGACATAATAGATGGGCATATCGCAACATGCCCGCCGCCCCTACAGGCCACGGACTACGAACTACGGATTACGGACTACTAAAAAAGGCAGAACGGGTGTCCATCCGGATCCAAATGCACCCGCACGTCGTCCTGCGGCTGAAACTCCGCCACCGTTGCCCCCAACTCCACCGCCCGCGCACTTCCCGCCTCCAGATCATCAACATGGATATCGAGGTGCGCCTGCATGATTTGCTTGCCCGGCACCGACGGCCAAACGGGCCGCTCCCACACATCCTCAATATGGAAGCAAACCCCGGGCCCACCATCCGGATTCTTCAACATCACCCAGCCCGGTTCATCTGTGGTGATCTCCCACCCCAACATTGCTGAGTAGAACCGTGCCAACTTCCGCGGTTCCGGCGAAGAAATCGTGAACTCCGCTACCCGAAACTGAACATCACCCATTTGCTACCTCACTGAACACCCTAATCGTAATCCTGCCAATGCCGTTGCCATGGCCACCGCGCAACCCGGACTATGGGCAACGGCGTACGCCCCTCTGGTCAAATCCTGACTAAGCTACTAAACTATTCGCAGGAAACGAGACTCATTCTCAAAACCTGAGTCCGAGGATGACCAAATGGCGCTCCAGCACGACACCACAA
>JAPXRQ010000182.1:0-6007 GCA_033813515.1 Thermomicrobiales bacterium | reverse complement strand
GTACTACATCTTCGTTTTTGTCGGGTTGTATCTCGTCGGCCACATCATGTTGACGCGGACCAAGCCTGGTCGATTCATCTATGCGATCGGATCGAATGAAGAAGCGGCGCGCCTCTCGGGAGTCAACACGCGGGCGTTCAAGACGCTGGCGTATGTGATCTCCGGATTTCTCTGTGGTGTGGCGGCGCTGATTCTGTCGGGTCGACTGGGGGTGATTGATCCGGACAACGGCAGCGGTTGGGAACTGCAGTCGATCGCAGCCGTTGTTATTGGCGGGACCAGCCTGTTTGGTGGCAAGGGCAGCCTGGTGGGCACGGTGATCGGGGTGTTCCTGATCACGATTCTCAACAATGGACTGAATCTCCTGCGCGTGTCGTCGTTTTGGCAGGGCACGGCTGTGGGAGCGGTCATTATCTTGTCGGTGTTGTTGGAGCGGATATTCCGCAATCGTGGCGCATAGGAGGGACTTGGCGGACCACGACCCTTGGGAATCGCGTTATTTGGACAAGACACGCGTTCGCTGCATGGGAACGCAGGAAAGGACCAACGATGACTCCATCTCTTGATCGACGAAGTGTTTTGAAGGGTGCGGCTGCGGCAGGATTGATGGCGCCGGTGGCATTGCGCGGCGTGACTGGTGTGCGGGCGCAGGAGACGATTGAGGTCGCCTACATCACCCCGGGTCTGAATGTGCCGTTCTGGAAGTATCTCTCCGATGGCATCAAGCAGACCGCCGCGCAGCTCTCCGCGGACAACGGTGTGACGATCAATGTGACCGACTACGACTCCCGCAACAGCGCCGAGACCCAGCTGCAGAATGCGCAGGACGTGGTGACGGCGGGTGTGAATGTGATCATCATCTCGCCAACGGACAGCTCGACCTGCCCGGCAGTGCTCGAGGTTGCGGCCGAGGCCGAGGTGCCGGTGATCATCGCCGACATTGGAACGGACTCGGGCGATTACAAGTCGTTCGTGATCTCGACCAATGAGCAGGGCGCCTACGAGGCCGGCCAGGTGCTGGTCAACGAGATGAAGGCGAAGGGCTTCGAGGGCGCTGATGTGCTCATGATCGCCATCTCGCAGGCCCGGCAGAACGGCAAGAACCGGACCAAGGGTGTGACGACGGCGGTCGAAGAGGGTGGTTCAAGCATCGTCCAGACCCTTCAATCGGAGGACTACACCCGAGCAGAGGCTCAGGGCCAGGCGCTGGACCTGATGACGGCCAATCCGGATGCACATGGTTTCTTCACCCAGCACGATGAGGCAACGCTTGGCACATGGGCAGCGATCGAAGACTCGGGCAACACGGACAACGTGATCCTGGTTGGCTTCGATGGCTCGCCAGAGTCGGTTGAGCTGATTCGACAGGGCAAGTTGCGCGGTGCGTCGATGCAGCAGCCGGTGCTGATGGGGCGGATGTCGATGGACGTCGCCTATCGCGTGCTGCAGGGCGATGAAGTTGAGGCGGAGACATCCGTGCCGACGATTCTGGTGACGCCGGACAATCTGGCCGAGACCGAAGCGACGTTGCAGGACACCGTCTTCCCGGTTGAGGGCGGATCGGGCACGCCGGAAGCTTCTCCGGAGGCGTAGGTTTCGCACCAGCACATGCGACAGGGGGCGACCGTTTGACGGTCGCCCCCGTTTTGTGTCCCGAGTGGTGGTCAGATCTCGCAGGAGACGAGCGTATCGGGTGGGACGGTAGCGACGCACTGATCGTCTCCGCTGCCCCCGTTGAGCTTGTCAGTCCCGGGGCCGGCGTTCAGGTAATCGCCATCGGCATCACCAGCAAGTTCGTCGTTGCCCTCCATGCCGACGATGCCATCGAAGCCGTCGTCACCCGAGATCTCATCACCTCCGGCCGCGCCATAGATTGTGTCGTCGCCATCGCCACCAGTGATCTCGTTGGCGCCGGTCTCGTCGAAGGTGGTTGAGGACTGGCCGTAGATTTCGTCGTCGCCATCTCCGCCATCGATGATGTCGCCATTGCTGGTGCCTTCGGTGTCGGAATCGCCACTGTCACCGAAGATCTGATCGTCTCCGGAGCCACCCTGGATCGTATCGTGTCCGCTCCCGCCGAGGATGGTGTCTGGGCCCGAGCCGCCGATGATGTTGTCGTTGCCTGATTCGAGATCGACATCCATCAGGCCCTGGTAGCCGATGGTGTCCGCATCCGGGCCGCCATCGATCGCGTCATTGCCTCGTTCGCCGATCAGTTTGTCGTTGCCGGTGCTTCCGACGAGGACATCGTCGCCCTGTGCCCCGTCGAGGTGATCGTTGCCGGCGGATGCGGAGAGATAATCGTCCCCTTCTCCGCCATTGAGGAAGTCATCGCCGGCTTCGCCATACAGACGGTCATTTCCTTCGACGCCATTGATCGAGTCGTCGTCGTTTCCACCGACGAGTTTGTCGTCACCGTCTTCGCCCATGAGGAGGTCCTGGCCATCGTTGGCGGAGAGGGAGTCATTTCCGCCGACGCCGTGCATTTTGTCGTCGCCGGTCTGGCCATACATGCGATCGTCGCCGGCATCGCCCCAGGCTTCGTCGTTGCCGTCGCCGAGGGTGATTTTGTCGATGCCATCTCCGCCGCGGAGATAGTCATCGCCGTCTCCACCGGCAATCGAATCGTTGCCGGTACCGCCGTACAGGTGGTCCTCGCCGCCGAGGCCGCGGATTTTGTCGTTGCCGCCTTCACCATCGACCTGGTCGTCTCCGGAGCCGGTGGTGATGTCGTCATTGCCGCCGCGGGCGCAGATACGATCGGTTCCGCCGTTGCCGAGGATCTTGTCGTTGCCGTTGGAGCCGATGATCGTATCGGAGCCGGAGGTTCCATTGATCGTGCCGGATCCGGTGATGGTGGCTGTAAAGGACTGGCCATTGATGATGCACGTGGCCGCCGACGCGGAATGGGGCAATGCCGAAAGGGCGAGGCCAACAAGCAGGAGGCAAAGAACTGATCGATACATGTGATTCATCAGTTGGTTCCTGGCGAGGAGCGACCTGGGGGGTAAAGCGATTGTAGCAACAGGCGGCAATTCTCCTGAACCATGGGACACACAGGGGTTCGGTAGAATGGACATTCACCAGCAATTCAGGAGGGGAGTATTGCGGTGCATGTAACGAGCACACAGGGCCTATCTGTCGAGTTACTTGTCGGACCGAGGCACGGTGCGAGCCGGATCTACATCTGGGCGGTTGAAGCGCCGAGTGGCCAGGCTGTGGGGATGCATTTCTATGGCGGTGAGGAAATTCTGCGCGTTCTGTATGGGCGGCTGCTGGTGCGGGTCGGAGAATCGACGCGGGAGCTGACTAACGGCGAGATTCTGATTGTGCCGTCCGGGGTGCACCATGGCTATCGGGCGCTGGAGAACACCGAGATCGAGGTGTATGGGGAGATTGGGGCCGGCGAGTTCGTCGTGTTTCAGGATGGGGAAGGTGGGGAGACGGTCCGCGAGGTATTCATGGCTGGCGCACCGTGGAGCCGGGAGCCAGACGATGCGAGCCTGTATCTCTCGCACGACGAGCTGATGCGGATCTATGAAGAGAGTCTGTCCGGGTATCCGCTGGAAGTGGCGTAGGCGGACCTAATAGCGCTGGTGAATGACGTAGGTGTTGGCCACCTTGTCGTGCAGGGCCTGTTTGTGTGGATCGCCAATCACAGTGAAACAGCCAAAGAACCAGACGACTGCTGCGAGGCCGGAGATTCCGAGGAGCAGAAATCCGAGACCGAGATTGTTCGAGTCGCGCCAGCTCTCGTTCACGGTCATGCCAAACTGAACGATCGCACTGATCGTCAGGGTTATCGCAATCGGAAACTGGCGGAGAACTGCCGCAAACAGGTTGGGCGGCTGTCCGCGATAGCCGGTCACGCGAAGGCCGAGGATGCGATATCCGGGGGTGCCTCCCCGCACCGTGAAGAACGTGTGATACAGCAGCGGGATTCCATACGTATTCATCAGAGCAAACCACGGTCCCCAGCTGTCGTCGTGATTGTTGGTTCTGAAGGTACTTGAGGTTGCTGCCACGATGTATCCGGGCAGAACAAGCAATGTGACAAAGATGGCATCGAGAATGTAGCAGGCAACGAATCGGCGCCAAAATCCGGCGTACTCATACCGGGATTCGGCCGGATAGTGCATGTAGTTCGGTGCGCCATATCCGCCTGGAGGTGTCATGTATGGCGGAAACGCTGGAGTACCGTATGAGGGTCCCGATTGTGATCCATAGCCGGGAAACTGATTGTTGGGTTGCCAGTTCTGCATTGATCGATCCTACGCGCGATTTCTCTTTATGGCAGTATCGGGAGATCGCAAACCGGACTCAAGATCGGGGTGCGGCACCATCGTCCCGATCGCATGCGTAGCGAAAGTCTCGTTCGAGGAGTTGATTACCGATGCCCAAGATGAATGTCACGGTTCCCCATCAGTTGGGAACCGAAGAAGCGATGCGCCGGATTCAGAACTTGCTAACCGATATGAAGCGGGATCATTCGGATCAGATCAGCGATCTGCAGGAGAACTGGACCGACCACGGCGGGACGTTTTCGCTCAAAGCGATGGGCTTCTCGCTCAAGGGAAGCATGGATGTGACGCCAGATTCGGTGAATGTTGAAGGCGACCTGCCGTTTGCCGCAGTGCCGTTCCGAGGCAAGATCGAGTCGATGTTGAAGGAGAGAGCGGCGGAGCTGCTGGCTTAGGCGCTCCGTCCGTTGGGCGGGCAGGGGGCGTTACTGCGAGAACCTGTTGACTTTCAGGGCCCCAGGTACAGAATGAGGGTCAGCAAACCTACTTCTGAAGATCGAGGTCCAGGATGGAAGCTCCGTTGGCATGGTGTGAACCGGCGGCCTTGAATTTGGCGGACGCGCTGGCGGCGTCGGCAAAGCAATCGGGCTATCGCTTTGAGGCCTGGGACGATGTATGGGTCGCCGATCGCGAGTTACCGCTTGCGCTGGCCAACTTCGTTATCCTGGTCAAGCCGTTGCTTCCCGATTCGGTTGAGGGGTTGACTACACGAGTACGGGCCTTTTTTCAGGAGAGTGGCAGTCCCTGGATGCTTTGGAGTGCCTGGCCGACGCCGGATCTTGCCCAGTTCGGATACCAGTTGTCTGGCAAACCGCCGCACATGGTGGCGCTACCTGGCCAACTTAACGTTCCGCCGGCAACCGATCTCGAAATACGCAGGGTGACATCCGCGCCCGAGCTTGAGGTCTATGAACGCGCGTTCCTTGAGGGCTACGGATTCCCCGACGATATCCCGTATCGACCCGGAATCCTGTTCGGCGCGGGGACACTTGCAGGGCCGGTGGAGTTCCTGGCCGGTTATGTTGGAGACAGGATGGTCAGTGTGTCAGCAGCATGCACTGGCCACGGCGTTCGGGGCATTTACAACGTGGCCACACTGGCTGACGCACGCGGGAACGGTTATGGATCGGCGATGACAGTGGCCGCGGCCGGAGATTCCGATCTACCGCTTGTGCTTCAGTCAAGCGATGCAGGATTCCCGATTTACCAGAAGTTGGGTTTCAAGGAGGTTGGTCGGTTCAGCCTCTGGGTGGGTCCAGGATCGTAGGGAACCCCTGCCGTGCAGGCCGGGCCAGCGAATGACGACCGTTCATGCGGCTTGCGTTTTGCTCATGGGCCCGCGGGACGGCATACCGGCCGGTTGTACGAGGCGTAGGCTGGCGCGGGGGTTGGGGGGCTAAACGATGATGGTTTCGTTTGGTTCGGCGGCGTTGGTGGGGAGGTAGAGGTCGACGGTGGCGCGATCCTGGTAGCCAAGCGTGCGGTAGAGGTTGGCGGCCATTCCGGAGGCGCAGAGGACAGCGAATCTGGCCCCGAGCGATTCGGCGTCGGCGTGGAGGGCTTCCATTATGGCGGCGGCGTATCCCTGTTTGCGGTGGGATGGCAGGGTGGTGATGTCGCTGATGTAGAAAGCGTCCTCAACCAGCACGCCCTTGCCGGCGGCGGCTGGTTCGTCGCCGGCAAGGGCGATTTTGAGGACGATGGTC
>JAPXRQ010000181.1:0-6065 GCA_033813515.1 Thermomicrobiales bacterium | reverse complement strand
GTCCCAATCGGTCCAGGGGATGATTGCCGCGCCGTTGGCATGGAGATCGCGTGCCATCTCCTCCGCTTTGGCGGGTGTGCGATTGGCGATTGTCAATCCGGCCACGCCCAGATCGGCCAGCGCCGCCACGATCGCCCGCGCCGCACCGCCCGCCCCAAGAACCAGCACCCGATCCCGCTCCACCGTCGGTCGCCGCTCAATCAGCGACCGCTGGAACCCGTAGACATCGGTGTTATCGCCATGGAGCACGCCATCGCAATTGATGATCGTATTCACCGCTCCTATTCGCTGACCGAGGACCGATATCTCGTCGACCAAATCCATGACCGCCGTCTTGTGGGGTACGGTCACATTCGCCCCGAGCGAATCCGATTCCCGCAGCGATCCGATCCTGTCGGGTAACAGTTGCAGGGGTGTATGCCACCGCTCGTAGATCGCATCGATCCCGGCAGCATCGAAGGCTGGCTGCTGGAAGACGGGAGAAAGCGAGTGGGCGACCGGATCGCCAATCACGCCGACGCGCAGGGTTGCCATGGTTGCGTACTCCGAAATTCGCCATCGGATAGAGGCGGTGTGCGAAACTCTACGGGCATTTTGCACACGTTCGTCCGCTGGATGTGTGCCATTCAGCCCGAGGATTCTATGAAATCACGCGTCTTGTCCATGCTGTTTGCGCTCTTGCTGGTCGTCGGTATCTGGCCGCTCGGCCTGGGTTCAGTTCGTGCGCAATCGGACGAGATCGATACCGAGGCGCTGATCTCGGTCACCCTGCCGGCCGGATCGCTTCCATCCGCACCTGCCTTCCTCCGCCTCGTCCGAATCACACTCGATCCCGGCGCAACCAGCGTCGCCCACACCCACCCCGGACCGGAACTCGGTCGGATCGAATCCGGCGTGATCAGCGTGACGGTCAATGGTCCCGCATCGGTCAAGCAACGCAGTTCCAAGCCGAAGGACCCGTTCGAGGCCATCGAATCGGGCAAGGCAACAACGCTCGATCGCGGCGATCAGGTCCTCTATCCGGCCGGCACCGAGATCGAGTTCACCAACACGGGCGAGGATCCGGCCGAGGTGCTGGCAATCGTCGTACTCCCGGCCAGCGAAGGTCATCCCGACCTGATCACCTATACCGAAGCCACCCCGACCGACGCCTCGTTCAAGGGGGTCACTTCCGAGGTGCTGGGCGATGCGATTCTGACGACGATTCCGGGCAAGGACGCGACGATCACGCTCGATCGCATCCAATTGCAGGCCGGGCAGTCGCTACCGGGAAGTGGCAACCCGGTGCTCTTCTCGGTCGAATCGGGCGATTTTCAGTTCTCCGTTTCGGGCGGCCAGGTGCAGATTTCACACAAGCGTGAGCCTGGTCCCCAGACCGATGTCCCCGAGGACGAGAACATCAAACTGCGCTCTGGCGATGCGGTCTTTTTCCCCAACGGTGTCCGCACGACAAGTCGCGGCGAGAATTCGGCCGAGCTCGATCTGCTGCGGGTGATCATCGCCCCGGCAGCCGGAAGCGACGAGAAACTCTCGCAGGATGGCCGTGGTGCAATTCGGTTCAAGGCTCCGGCAGCAGCCGATGATGATGAAGGCGATGCATCGGCGGACAGCGGGGACAGCAGCGATTCCTCGTCCGGCTTCGAGGTCGGCTCCTCGGTCTATGTGAACTCGACCGATGTCAACCTGCGCGATAGCCCCAGCACGAGCGGCGGTCAGGTGACCGTGCTCCTCTACGGGCAGGAAATGACCATCGACGGCGCTTCTGTCGAGGGCGACGGTATCACCTGGTGGCCGGTCCACATCACTGCCGATGCGTCGATTGCCGGCTATGTCGCCGACGAGTTCGTGCAATCAGATCCGGCCGAATAGACCGCTGGTAGGGCGAAGGTCGGATGCTAAAGGTGGGATGTTAGGACACCGATCCCGAGTTGCCGCTCCACCATGTTCCCTGCACCTATCCAATGACGGAACAGACGGCCCAACGTTCGACCTAAAACATCCAGCTTCCCACCTAATCAGCTACCACCTGGATTGTCTTCAAATCCGGATCGGCCGCGCCGCTGATGTAAAACCCGTGCGCGACACCGCCGGCCAGGTACTCCAGCTTGTGCTGCTCGATCACATCGCCGGGCGCAATCACCGGGATCCCCGGCGGATACGGGATAACCAGATCTGCGCTGACCTTGCCCGTCGCCTCGGCCAGAGGCACCGCAGCCCGTTTGGCGAAGAACGCATCCCGCGGGGTCATCACCTGAATACCGGGCCGAATGATCGATCCGGATGAGCGCAGATTCGTCTCGATCGGCGGTTTGCCCCGATTCTCCGCGCCCAGGGTCTCCATCGCGCAGATCAGCCGGTCGATCGTCTCCTGCGAATCGCCAACCGTGAAGAAGCAGACGATCGAGACAAGGTCGCTCGCCTCCGGATTGATGTGGAACCGATGCCGCAGCGCATGCTCCGCCTCGAATCCGGTGATCCCCATCCCGGCCACATCGATGATGAACTTGGTCGGGTCGTAACGGGTCACGCCAAGGGTCTCGCCATCAACAATTCGCACTCCCGGGATCTTGCGCAGCCGCTCTCGTGCCCCATGCGCCATCTCCAGCGTCCGCTCCAGCATCTCCCGACCCTGCAGCACCATCTGCGAGCGCGCGGCGTCGATCGAGGCCAGGATGTACGCTGCCGGACTGGTCGTCTGGGACATTCCGACGGTGGTGTGCAATCGCGGCTTGTTCAGCAGATCGCCCTGCACATTGAGCACGGCCGATTGGGTGAACGCGGCCAAGGCCTTGTGCGTGCTCGCGACCGCCCCGTCAATCCCGCTCGCCATGGCCGAGGCCGGAAAGCCGGGATGGAAGTGGAAATGCGGCCCCCACGCCTCATCGACATAGACCGGCACCCCGTATCGATGGGCAACCTCGGCGATCCCGGCCAGATCGGACGAGACCCCGCTGTACGACGGACTGACCAGCGCCACCAGCCGCGCATCCGGGTTCGCTTCGAGCGCACGCTGAATCTGGGCCGGATCGACCCCGATGCCAAAGTCCAGTTCCGCATGCAACTGCGGCGCGACGTAGATCGGCTGGACCCCGGTGTGGATCAGGGCGGTCATCAGTGACTTGTGGATATCGCGCGAGATGATCACCCGATCGCCTGGCGAGAGTTGAGCGAGGAATAACGCGAGATTGCCCGCCGACGAGCCATTGACCAGGTAGTGGCAGTAGTCCGATCCCCAGGCATCGGCCCCCAGCAATTCGGCCTGCTGGACCACATCCTCGATGAAATGGACATCGGTCGCCCCGCCGCTGACCGGGATATCCATGCTCCAGGCGCGTTCGCCGAAGAGGTCGATCAGGGCAGGATGCGTCCCGCCGCCCAGTCGATGGCCCGGCGTGGCGAACGAGGCGAAATTGCGTTCTCCATACCAGCGCATGCCTTCGACGATGGGCATACGGGAGTGATCGGGGCGGGTGATGGCGGGCTCAGTCAATCTCGGGAATCGCTCTCAGTGTGTCAATCGATGCGGTAGAAGCGTTTGGCATTCTCGCGCCACAGTTTCGCCTTGTCGTTCGCGGACCAATCGGCGGTCAGTTCATCGACCACTCCGACCCATGTCTGGTAGGTGTCGGCCAGGGTCAACACCGGCCAGTCGCTCCCGAACACAACCCGGTCCGGCCCGAAGGAATTGAGCGCGTGCAGCGTGTATGGCGCGATCTCCTCCATGGTCCAGCCATCCGTGCTCGCCTCGGTCAAAACGCCACTGATCTTGCAGACCACATTCGGCAGTTTGGCCAGCTTGGTGACCTGTGAGGCCCACGGCTCGAACATGCCACCCCGGATATTCGGCTTGGAGATGTGATCGAGAATGAACTGCGTTTTCGGGCACAGCCGGACGAGTTCGATGGTCGCATCCATCTGCGGATACTTCGTGCAGATGTCGCAGGAGAGGTCGTACTCGGCCAGCAATTGCGTCCCGCGGATGAAATTCGGCTGGAGGCAGTAATTCGGATCGGGTTCATCCTGCACAATCCGGCGGATGCCACGCACCTCAGGACCAATCGCGTTCATTTCCTCGAGGAAGTACCGGCACTTCTCGCCGAACTCAAGCGGCGCCCAGGCCACCACGGCCTTGACCAGCGATCCGGCCCGCACCATCGCAACCAGATCTCGCGCCTCGAGCAGCGCGTACGGCGGCGCAACTTCGACCTGCAGGTAAACGATCCCCTCGATCTGGATACCCTCGGTCGCAGCCTTGTAATCGTCCAGGGTGCGCACGTTGTTGATCGGCGGCACATTCGTAAGCCAGGGAATCTCGAACTTGTCCGGATCCCACAGATGCACGTGCGAATCGATGATGCTGATATCTGGCATGCCCCTGGCCCCCTCGCCGATGGTCCAACTCCGCTTGGGAACTTTACCCGAGCGCAGGAACCGGCGAGACGGCCCCTTCGGCCAAAACCAGCGATGCAATCGGGCATTCGAAACAACGTCGCGGCTCGCACAACGTCCGATCGAGCAGAATCAGACCCTGCTGCATCCGTGCACCCTGCCGCCGGATTCCGACCTCGCCGCTCACCTGTCGGGTCGCCCGGCGCGTATGCTCATTCGATTCCGCACCCGGCATTGCTTCCCAGATCTCCCCGGCTCGCGCGATCAGTTCGGTATCGCCCATCTGCTGGCCAAGCGCGAAGGCGAACGGCAGCAGCACATTGGTTGCAATCGCCCTCGCCCGATCCTCGCCCAGTCGCAGATCAGCAAACGTCGCCACCAGCAACTGGACCGCCCCGGCTGGATCGACACCCTCCCGGATCGGCTCGAGCAGATGCCCGGTCAGTTGCCCTTCGCAGGCAGCGACCAATGCCGCCGCCTGGACCAATCGCAGAGCTGGGTGGTTGCCCGGACGGATGCGACCGAGTTCCCAGATCGTGGCCGGTACCGCGTCCAAGCCGAAGTCGCGCTGCATTCGCTGCCAGGCTGGTGTTAGTCCCGCCGCGGTCGAGGGATCGAGACCAGCCCGCTCGATCTCGACATCGCTCATCGGCAAGTACCCGCCGACGCCAAGCAGCAGCGCCGCCAGATCGGCGGATGCCGTGTTGCCACGACGGGCAATCGCTGCCACCACTGCCCACGGAACTCGCCCTGCCACCTCGGACATCCCGGTCCGGTTGCGCGTGTACCCGAGGGCGTCGAGGAGCCGCCGGAACAGCACTGGCTCTGGCGCCTCGGTCTGCAGCAGGCCCTCGATCGTGGCCGTCCGCTCCGACATGCGCCGATCGCCCAGCCGCCCGATGGCATCCCGAATCAGCGCCGGCTTGTCCAGTGCAAGTCGCTCGGCGCATACCTCCCCGCCGACAATCGACCAATCGACCGGCTCCGGTATCGGCCCGGTCATTGCCGCATCGAGCACAATCGTGGGCACAAGCCGTCCGTCCGCGCGCCGGATCTCGACCGGATCGTACTGGGCGACGACATGGAGTTCGACCGTGTTGTACGCCGGATCAAGGTGATGCCCGTGCTCGACCCAGCCCCGACTGCGCAGGTGAATCTCGATCGCTCCTGAGACGACCGGACCATTATCGATGCAGAGCAGCGCATCGCGGAAATCCGGTCCGAGGCCGTGCGTCCAGACGCCGAGGTGGATTAGGTCGATCGAGCGGCCGTCTGTGGTGGTCAGGGGCAGGGATCGGGGCAGGCGGGTCCAGGCCCGGCACAGTTCAAACTCGTTCGCCCACTCGGCAGGAGCAACAGCCACCGGGTTCGCCCGTTCATGAGATCGATCACACGCGTTTCGATTGTCGCACGCGGCAGGGTGGCGGGTGAAGGGTGGCGGGTAAAGGCGGAAGGCGGACGACGTGATGCTGGTGTGGGACATCGTAACGGGCGTGCTGGAGTTCAGCTGGTGAGAGGTCTGGCTCCGAAGAATTGGTCGCCCTCGCCGCCTGGAGCTAAAGGTCCAGGCTTCTCATACGAAGTGCACTTGTATGTTGAGGGTGTCACTTTTTTGTAAGGTGATCCACGCAGTCACCGGCGATCGAGAAGTGCAGTGGTCTTTGACGACCGTCCTT
>JAPXRQ010000180.1:0-6126 GCA_033813515.1 Thermomicrobiales bacterium | reverse complement strand
GTGACTACACCGTTACCGAGACACAGGCGCCCGAGGGGTTCAAATCGGCGGCCGATCAGACGGTCACGATCGAGGCCGACGGCACGGCCGAACTGACCTTCAGTCACGAGGCCACGCCGCCGCAGACCGGTGGGGTCGAGTTCAACCTGACCGATGCTGATGGCAATCCTGCCCCTGAGTCCTGTGTGGTGCTCAATGGTGGCAATGGTGCCGTCGACAACCAGACCTTCTGCGACGGCGGCGAGGAAGACACCAATGGTGATCCAGCCGTGCTCAAGCTGGAGGATCTGCCGACTGGTTCCTACAGTGTTGTTCAGTCGCCACCGGAGGATCAGCAGGACGCCTTCGCCAGCGCGGCGCTGGACACATCCAACTTCACGATTCAGGCCGATCAGGTCGTAACCGTGATCGTCATAATCATCGTCACGCCGCCGACTGCTGGTGATCTGCAAATCACCAAGCGCGCGGCCGATACCAACGCCCTCCAGGGTGGCGCATGCTTCCGGGTCTCGGGCGAAGGAAACGAGATCGAAGTCTGCGATAACGACGATGTCGACTTGAATCCGACGACCGGCATCATCCGGCTCGAGGATCTGCAGGCCGGCAACTACACCATCTCCGAGATCACGGCTCCTCCGGGCTATCAGGCGGCACCGGATCGCAATACGACAATCCCGAACGGGGCGACTCGGTCGGTCCTGATCAAGGATCAGCCGGTGACGGACACGACCGGCGGCCTGATTGTGCAGAAGTTCGACCAGAATGGCGATCCGCTGCCTGGTTCCTGCTTCCAGTTGCGCAATGAGGGCGTCGTGGTGGCGACGGTCTGCGATGAAGACGATGGCGCCAGCGATGGTGTGATCACCTTCACCGATATCGAAGCCGACGACTATCGTCTGCGCGAAACGCGACGCCCATCGAACGACTTTGCCGCCGTGCCGGACATGACGGTGGTTGTGCTCGGTGGTGTCGATGACCAGGTCGTTGAAGTGGTGAACACACCCAAGGTCGGCCGCATCCGGGTGACCAAGACGACCGAAGATGGCACGACGTTGCTGCCGGGCGCCTGTTTCGGTCTGGATCGTGGATCCGGAATCGAGATTGAGGCGTGCGACAACGGACCAGGAGATACCTCGGGTACGCTCGGCATCATCCAGTTCAGTAATGTGGCGCCAGCCGACTGGAACCTGATTGAGACGCAATCGCCGGATGGCTACGATGCCGCTGCTGATGTGCCGTTCACCCTCGATCCGGGTGAGGTCGAGCGGATCACTGTCGTCAATCAGCCAACACCGCCGAGCTCCGATCGCGGAACGGTCATCGTCAACAAGCTTGTCGATGGCGAACTCGCACCGGGCGCCTGCTTCACCCTGCGCCAGGGTGTGGTGAACAAGTACTCGGCCTGTGATGGCGCCAACAACGATGGCATCATCGAGTTCCCGAGTGTTGCGGTGGGCAACTACACGCTCCACGAGACTAAGGGTCCGAATCCGTCCAGCTGGTTCCTGCCGGCGGACGACAAGGACATCACGGTCACCAAGGACACCACGACCGAAGTCGATATCCCCAACGAGCTGCGTCCTGGCCGGATCCTTGTGATCAAGCGGAACACGAGTGGCACCCTGCTGCAGAACGCCTGCTTCAAGATCACCCCGGACCCGAACAGCGCCGGTGTTCGCTGCACAAATGCTTCGGGAACGGTTTCGTTCGACAACCTGCCAACGACCAGCACCTACAAGCTGACCGAAACCCAGGCGCCGAACGGATACCAGGTCGGCAATCCGATCAGCGGCATCTCGCTGACCCCGGGCCTGACGACATCGCTGAATGTCGTGAACAAGACCACTCCGCCGCAGCCAGACAGTGGCTCGCTGCTGGTGATCAAGTTCTTCTGCCCGGCCGGCAAGGGTGGATCGACGACGTCGTTCCTGAATACATCAACGCCGGGTGTGGATAGCCTCTCGCAGACAGAAGGTTGTACGCGCGGCGATGCCCGGTTCGAGTTCAACTTCGGCGGCGATGGCAGCACGAAGTACGGATTCAACACCGGCACCGACGGCGAGTTCTTCACGACGCTCGCGGCCGGCGACTACACCCTGACCGAGGTTTCACCGAACAAGAGCGATCCGCAGCCGTTCACGATCCACAAGGGTCAGCAGACGACGATCGTGGTCATCGACTTCGTTGAGCCGCCTGCGCCGAAGCCAGGCACCGTGAATGTATTCAAGTACACCTGCGATCCGGGATTCGGCGGGGTCTACTACGCCGACTTCCTGAACAGCTGCCGCGGTGACAGCCAGCTGACCAACGGCATCACATTCCGGACCTCCGGACCGACCGTTCAGCAGCGTGTGACCGGTTCGACCGGGCAGCGTGGCCAGACCTCGTTCACCCAGCTGCAGGCCGGGCAGTACACACTGACGGAGGACAGTTCGTCGTCCAGCAGCACCGTGTACATGTTCTGCGGCACCGATGTCTACAACTACGCCAACTGGTGGTCGACCGGCGGTAGTGTCAACTTCCCGGTGGCTGAAGGCGCGGTAATCACCTGTGTGGTGTTCAATGTGCCGGACGATCTGAGCGACACCACCGGCGCGATCGTGGTGCACAAGTACGTCTGCGCGGGCGAGAACTTCCCGTCCGGGTTCGACTACTTCGCCAACTGCCCGGTTGCGACGGTTCCGGTCAAGTTCGCGATCTCGGTCAAGCAGGGCAATACGTTCCAGCCGAAGACCACGGGAATCACGAATGCGAATGGTCTGCTGAGCTTCGGGCGACTGAAGCCGGGCACCTACGCACTCAAGGAAGTGGGTGGTGACTGGTGTATGGCCAAGTCGGACAATGTGGATGCCAGCGGCAACCTGATTGTCCGGGCCGGGCAGCGCACCAATGTCTGGATCTTCAACTGTGAGCCGACCAAGCAGCCGCCGAACACAGGCTCCGGCTCGATGGCGAGTGTCATCAGTGGCGGGAACAGCGGTGGCTCGGCAATGGCCGTCATGGGACTGGCCTGGCCGATGCTCGGACTGATCGGATTCAAGTCACGACGCCGGTTCCGCCGGGCCGCGTAGGCAACAACACGACCAGTACAACGGAGGCGGCCATATGGTCGCCTCCGTTGTTTTGCGCATTGTTAACCCGATCCGGGCGGAGTTTCCGGGAGGTGATTGGTATGCTTTCGGATACGATGAAGAACTTCCGCGGCCAGCGTACAAACGCATGAAACGGGCCGCCCCAACCACTCTCTCCGACGACGTTTTTGACCTGGCGGTAATCGGCGGCGGCATCAACGGCGTGGCGATCGCACGCGACGCGGCGTTGCGCGGATTGAGCGTTGTGCTGGTTGAGCGTGATGATTTGGCCAGTGGGACCTCGGCCTGGTCCAGCCGCATGATTCACGGCGGTCTGCGCTATCTGGAGCACGGCGAAATCGGGCTGGTGCGGGAGTCGCTACAGGAGCGGGAACGACTGTTGCGCTCCGCTCCGCACCTGGTGACTCCGCTGCCGACCCTGCTGCCGATTTGCAAGGGCGCCAGACGAGGTCCGTATCTGATCCGGACGGGCATGGCCATGTACGATGCCTTGTCCTACGGAAAATCCGTCCCCTCCCATCACATGCTCAGCGTCGCGGACGTGCAGGATCAGGTGCCTGGTATTCGGGCCGACGGGCTCCGGGCGGGGGCGCAGTATTACGATGCGCAAGTGACCTGGGCGGAGCGGCTGGTTGTGGAACTGGCGGAATCTGCTGCGCGGAGTGGCGCCAGAATCGCCACCCGGTCCCGCGTGATGGGGCTGCAGTTCGACGACAATGCTGTTCACGGCCTGGATGTGCGCGATGAATTGACCGGCGACTCCACCAGAATCCGCGCGCGGCAGATCGTGAATGTGGCCGGTCCCTGGGTCGATGACGTGCTGCGCGGTCTTGATGCCGCGCGTCCTGAACAGCGGCTGATCGGTGGCACGCGCGGAAGTCATGTCATCGTGCCCCGCTGGCCCGGCGCGCCGCAGTCCGCGATCTATTTCGAATCGGAGCGCGATGGGCGGCCGATCCTGATCATCCCCTGGAATGGCATGATGTTGCTGGGGAGCACCGATGAACGGCACATTGGCGATCCGGGCCGGGCGGTAGCGACGAGGGCAGAGATTGACTACCTGTTGGAGGAGACCAACCGGTTGATTCCGGCCGCAAGGTTACGGACCGAAGATATCCTCTACACCTACGCCGGAGTGCGGCCACTACCCCGTTCCGATGCGGGAGAGACCGGCGAGATCACCCGGCGCCACATCATTCACAATCACGCTCCCGAGGTCCCGGGGTTGCGGTCGGTTGTCGGCGGGAAGTTGACGACGCATCGCAGTCTCGCGGAAGAAGTCGTCGATGCGGTGTCGAAAGATCTGGACCGGCGAACGCAATGCACGACGGGCCAGTTGCCATTACCGGGTGCGGAGGGCGTGGCATTTTCGGCGCTCAATCCACTGTTGGTCACCAGGCTGGAGACCCTGGGGTTGGATCCGAAGCTGGCGAGTCGCATGGCCGATACCTACGGATCGCGGGCACTGGCCATTCTCGACCTGGCGGCTTCGTCGTCAGAGTGGCGCATGGTGATCGATGGAGACGAGCCGATGCTGTCGGCGGAGATCGTGTTCGCGGTACAGCACGAGGCCGCGCTCTATGTCACCGATGTTCTGATGCGGCGCACGATGGTCGGGTTTGGTCCGAATCTGGCCCGCGATCAGATCGAGCCGGTGGCGGATGTGATGGGTCGATTGCTTGGGTGGGATGGGGCGATGCGTGAGCAAATGGTGGCCGATCACGCGCGTTGGCTGCAGCGGTTGCAGGTGGACGCCTGAGGGCTCGTCCTGATCCCTGGATACGAAAGTACCGAACCGAACAGGACCTTAAAACGCGCCAATCGAATATCGGTGCGGTCGGACGATCTGTACCATTCGGACTAGGACTGTATTCCTATCTGCATATAGGCTGATCGGCCTATCTGTCTCGGTGAATACGTCCCGGAGTCCTGTCCGTGGGCCGAGTCTTTGTTCTGATTGGATGTCTCGTGGCAGCGTTGCTGATTATCGACAGTGCGCGCAACGATCCTGATGTGCACCCAGCCTGGATATCGGTCCGCGGGTCGATCGGGGATGGGCTCGAGAATGTGCTGGGGTTCGTCAATCGAGCCAGCGCCGAGCCAACCAGCGAGTGCAATCGTCTCGACGAGACCTGGGCGGAAACCCGGATGCAACTGCCGTTGCAGGGCCTTGCGGTCGGGCAGATTTTGTTCACCGATCCGAATCAGTTGGCTGCTTACATCGTGGTGACGCGGATTGATGCCCGTGGCGGGGCGACCCGGCTCGATCTGGTCGCCAGCCAGAATGTGACCGGGGTTTTCAGTCGGACAGTTGCGGCCGTGCGCTTTCGGACCATAGATCCACCCGCGCAATCCGTGGAACGGATCACTGGACCGGGAAGCGCGGCGATTGCGGAGTTGGGGATCTGCCACTCGGGACAGGATGCGGAACCGTTGGCAAGTCCGGCATTTCCTTTTCCCACCGCGACCGTCATGCCGACTGCAACCGCGACGGCCACTCCGGTTTCAACCGCTGCGTCGACGGCAACGTATACGCCGACCGCGACGAGCACGTCCACTCCTGTTCCGACTGCGTCGTACACCGAAATCGCAACAGCGACCGCATCCGCGACCACCACACACACCGCCACCAAAGTGCCGACGGAAACACGCACTGCCACGACCGTGCCCACGGCATCCAGCACGGCGACCGCAACCTTCACCTCGACAGTGACCCAAACGAGCACGCCCCAGCCGACGTTGACGAGTTTGGCGACAAAAACCGCCACGGCGACGCCGACACCGACCAGCACCGCTCAACCGACTGCGTCCAGTACGTCGACTTCCGAGCCGTCAAACACAATCACTATCGAGCCCACCGGGACGGCCACACCGTCCGAGACGGCATCCATGGAACCAACCGCCTCAATGACCGTCACGCGCACGGCCACTCCGGCTCCAACCAGCAGTGTCACCGCTATCCCCACGGCCAGCATGACCGCGACCGCGATTTCGACTCCCACGTTGACCGTGACACCCCCCGCTGTTCCGCTGC
>JAPXRQ010000179.1:0-6159 GCA_033813515.1 Thermomicrobiales bacterium | reverse complement strand
CAAGAGCACCGAGAGCGAATACATCTACTACACCGAGAAGAACAAGCGGAACGACACCGCTCGGTTGGAAATCAACAAGTACGATCCCCTGCTTCGCCGCCACGTCATGTTCCGCGAAGCCCGCTAACACACCCATCCCAATCAGAAACCACGAGACCGGCGGCAAATGTCCGCCGGTTTTTTGCATCCCCGGCTAAACAAAGCGACGGCGCCCCAAAACGGAACGCCGCCAACTCACCATCTATCGGAACCAGGAAACAGGAACTCGAGGACAGGAACTCGGAACTACTTCCCGTCGAGCATGTTCTTCATCAGAATCGCCGTGATGCTCGCCATCACGGTCTTCCCGATTGGACTGTTGATCAGCGAGCCAATATCGACATTGCCGCCGCTGGTCGCGCCCGAAGTCGACTTGGAGCCTCCCATCAGCCCGCCGAGCAAGCTGCTGATCATGCCGCCAATGCCTCCGCTGGAGCTCGATCCGCCCGAACTGGAGCTGCCGGTACCACCGCTCAGTCCACCCAGCAAACCGCCAAGCAGGTCGTCGAGCGAATTGGCCGAGCCACCGGCCTGGCCAAACAGCGACGAAATCTCATCGATATCAAATGTGCCCGCATCCTTGGACGATGGAGATCGCTGCTTCAATTGATCGACGAATGCGCCGAATTCCTTCTGCTGATCCGACGACAGGTTGCTCAATGCCTGTTTGGTTGCCGCCTGAACCTGTGCGCCATCGGCCTTGCCGATCACCTGATTCATGTAGCCCCGGGCCTCATCCGGATCAAGATCCTTCGCACCCGCGGTCACTTTGTTGACAAAATCGTTCGCTTTGGCACGCTGGCCTTCAGCATCAGCACCGCTTCCAAAGAGGCCAGTCAGTTGATCACTCATCGAATCTCTCCCGCTCTCACGCGACGCACACGCCACTCGCGATCGTTCGCATTCGCAATGCTACGATACTGGCGCAATTGTGGGTGTTTCAGCCGCGTCAGCGGTCGGGTGAGCCATGAACAGAATTTTCACTGCATTTTTGACTCTTTTATTGCTCATCGGAGCCTTGCCTGCCGCTGCCAGTGCTGATCAGGCTGAGGACTCCAGCAACGCCCTCGCCCAATCCCGCGCGATCTTCAAATATCTGGACAACGACGACTTCAACGCCGCGTACGATCTCATGCATCCCGATGCCCAGGCCGTCATCCCGCGCCAAACCGCCGTCGGTCTCTTCAAGGCCATCTTCGGTCCGGATAATGTCGGCCGTGGTGTCCCCACTGCTATCGAATTCGGTTCCTGGACCTGGGGTGTCACCGGACAGGACTACGATTACGCCGCCGCCATCTCATTCGAACAACCTTACGAGCAAAACGGCGAAGAAACGGTCCGTGAGGACATCATGTACCTGGTCCAGGACGGCGACGGCGATTGGCGCTGGTTCCTCGGCAACTCCCCCGAATTCCTTGAGCGTGTCATCGCCATCTATGGAGATGGAACCAGCACCGAGGATTCAGACAGTGTCACCTCCCTGACCGACGGCGACATCATCGAGAACACGGTGAAGGACCTTGACGAGTTCTGGAAAGGCGCTTTCTCTTACACCGATCTCGATTACGAAACACCGGGTGTCGTGCTCGTCGCTGACGGAGACAGTAAGCAGACATCCTGCGGACCGGCTACCTCAGGATTCTGGGCCTTCTACTGCCCGCCCGATGTAACTGTCTATCTGGACGAAGCCTTTCTCACGCAGTTGGGCGAGAAATACTCGTTTGCCGAGTCCTTCGTTATAGCGCACGAGTGGGCCCATCACGTCCAGACCTCAATCGGCCTCTATCGAGTTGGTCAGTACGAGGAACCAAACACGTGGAACGATGTCTACAGCATCGAACTGGAGTTGATGGCCGACTGCATGGCCGCCTCCTGGGCCAAGGACGCCTCTGACCGGGGATTGATTGATCAGAGCGATATCGACGACACGATCGCCTTCACCCTCAAGTACCTCGGCGATCCTCCAGGCATTTCAGATTACGACCCTCAGGCCCACGGGTCAGCCGAGCAACGCGCCGCCGCCATCAAGGGAGGCTGGGAAGATGGCTTCCTCGCCTGCAACATTCAGGTCTAGCGCCGGAAACCCAACCTGCAAACATGCGGCCGGGCAAATCTGCCCGGCCGTTCTCACTACCAGCTTGCGACGTTCAGCTTTCTACTTACGGCGTAAGCGCGTAAACATCCCCCGAATTGACTGACACGTAAATCACGCCGTCCGCGTAGACGGGCGATCCCACTGAGCCGCCCAACTCCAGCGCCCAGACCTCGCTCCCGTCATCCAGATCGATCGCATACAGGTTGCCGTCGTAACTACCCACGTACGCCACGCCGTCCACGATCATCGTCGAGGATCGCACCTCGGCCTGCGCCTCGAATGTCCACAGCTGCTCGCCCGTCTCGTCACTTAGTCCGAATACGGTGCCGCTGTCTGATCCAACCACCAGCGTCTCACCCGAGACCGCCGGCGATGAAAAGGAAACTGGCGAGCCTGCATCGAAGGACCACGCTTCTTTTCCGTCGCGGATCGTGACGGCGAAGATGGACCCGGACTCGCTCGCCACAAAAACCTTGTTGCCAGCAATGGTCGGCGTGGCGGTTACCTTCCCGCCGGTATCGAACCGCCATCGCCGTTTACCGGTCAGGCGGTCGAACGCATACAGGTATCCGTCATCACTACCGATGATCAGCAACTTGCTCGTCAACACCGGCGAGGATTGAATCTGCCCGCCGGTGATCCCGCTCCAGACCAGAGTCCCATCGGCAATTGACACCGCATAAACAACCCGGTCATATCCGCCGAAGTACACGATCTGCGCGTCGATTGCCGGCGACGAATGAATCGGTCCGGCGGTCTCGAATCGCCACTTGCGCCGCCCGTTATCCAGATCCAGCGCGTAGAAGTTGCCATCGAAGCTGCCGAAGAAGACCCGATTGCTACCAATCGCCGGCGACGACGAAATGTCATCGCGCGCTTCGCTCTGCCAGATCACCTCGCCGGTCGCGGTGTCGAGACAGGTCAGCATATCGTTGTTCCCGCCGACAACGACCTTGTCGCCCCGCACGGCCGGTACCGAGAAGTTCTCATCGCCAAGGCTTGCAGTCCATTTGGTTGCGGGCTGCTCGGCGATTGCATTGCCCTTGTACACGCCATTGCGCGAGGTGTTGGATCGGAACATCTGGGCCGACTTGTCATCGATGATCGAGTCGATCACCACACCCCATTGATCGTTTGGGTTCGGCGTCGGGGTCATCTGTGCGTCGGCCTGACCTTCAGGCGATGAAGCCGTGGTTGCTTCAGGTGTGCCGCCAACTGTGGGTGTTTGGCCATCGGCGCTGGTTGGCAGGGCGGTGACGAGGGCGATCGCCGTCGGCGTCTCGTCCTGGGTATCCCCATCACTCCCCAGCAGACTGTTCAGCACCAACGCTCCGACCAGCACGACCACCGCCGCCAGCACAGCAGCGAGGATCCCCTGGAATTGCGGATTGCCAGCGCGGGAACGCACGAAACGTCAAACCTCAGTCATCGCAACATCGCGGAACACGTCCCGTCATGGTACCCCACCGGACCGGACCTGCCCAAAACACCAGGCGGTGACGTCGGCCGGAAGGCCAGGTTGCACCGTGCGCAACCTGGTGCACAAAAGCCCCGTCAAAAGTGGGACTGAACGCTTACGTCCTGTTAATGGAAACCTGGACATGTCGTGATACGTTAGTGATGTAGCGGAGGATTCACCGCCGATCCCCTTCACAACCGTAGTGCATCGAAGCGCCTTGCCTGCCATTTGCAGGAGGGCCACTCTTGATTAGGAACTCAACTATGGCAACGAAGATTGCCGAACAACTGACAACCCTGACCCGAACTATCTCGCCGCTCCGCCAGCCGCTCGATTTCGAGTGCCGCGAGAGCCTTGACCAGATCACCCGCCAGACCGCTGTCTTCCGCCGTGGTGTCGATCGGCGCGACATGCATGCATCGGTCGCGCACGATCTTCATATGTCCGGCCCCGAAGGCGCTGCATGGCCGCCGATCCGCTCGCGAACCTAGTTCCGGCCGCCGACCCAGCGCACAATCTGCTGCCACAACCGGGCGTAGCCATCCCATTCGACGAATGACGGTGGTGCCCAGTGCGGGCCGCAGTCGCTCGCGTAGGCAACTGATCGACCGGAGCCGAATGTGCCCGCGGTCAGCAACGGATCTTTCCCGGCGGTGGCGATGACCGTTGACCCGTCCTTCGGGCGGAGGCGGTTGTATCCGAGCACGACTGGCCAGGTCTCGGGCAATCCGGCTGCAATCGGATGCTCTGGTGCAACCACCGTTGGCGTCGCTCCCTGTGGTGCTTCGACGCGATCGTCGCCAGCCTGCAGGTGAACCGGCAGGACATCGGCGATCGGCGTGTTGCCGTAGTTGGCCTTGCCGTCGATCCCGTTGAAAGTCAGGTACCCGCCGATCATCACCAGCCCGCCGCCTTGCTCGACGAAGGTCCGCAGCGACTCCAGGCGGTTGGGGCGAGGCTCCGAATTGAGGAAGACCGCCTTGGGCATAAGCAGGGTGTTGGAACCGATATCGCTGAGCAGGACCGCATCATACGGTGCGAGATCTTCGGGCGTGTACGGGAACTCGTCCATGGCCCGGTGGCTTGGCAGGTAGTCAAGCTCGTGACCGGCTGCCTTGATGGCAGCTGAGAGCCAGCGATGCCCTTCGTCGTAGTCGGTCGTCTGGAACGAATCGAAGCCCTTCTGATGAATCGTGACCATCGACCACGACTCGCCCGCCAGCAGCACCCGCATGATATCTTTGCTTCCCGCCTTGGATTTCTCTTGCATTCCGTCAATGCAATACGCATGTTCGCACAGTCAACGCATGACAAGAAGAAGGGCGTGGAACAAGTTTGACTGCCAGGGAACCGAAGGCCGACCCACCCAAAATAACTGCGGACGAATTCTTCGGGCCTTGGGAAAGCAAGGTAGAGGTTCCAGTAATCGGAAGCGACGAAGTGAAGGCACGGAATGTCTGGAACAGCGCTTCGAATGGAATATCTCAGGTGCTTCTCAAGGCCACCGATACCCGAATAATGGTGTGGAGGGGTGTGACCTCACACAGATACACACTGTACAGCTCACTCTTTCGGGCCATGACGGATAAACTGGGGCTGGCACCCCAAGAACAAGACCTCCTTGAAGCCGAAAGACTCATTTTGAAGGCAAGTAGACACCTCTGGCGTTTTGACAATCTCACCGCACTTGAGACTATGGCTCAGCTGCAGCACTACGGTGCTGCCACTAGATTGCTAGATGTTACCTACAATCCGTGGATCGCGTTGTGGTTCGCGATCGAGCAACGATTCGACGAACACAGTAAGGCGTTACCAGACGAAGACGGAAGGCTGTTTGCCTTCGACGTCACTCATCGGAATATCGACCTTGCTGGCACTTGGGGGACGTTCGACATCCCGTGGGATTGGGATGCAGTTGGGCGCGGTCCCAAGGCGGAGACGTGGTTCAAGGAACCGGCCTTGGTCTGGCGTCCTCCCAGCTACAATGCGAGAATTCCAGCACAAAACTCAGCATTCCTCATTGGAGGGGTACCTAAAACCTCTGGAGGATCTAACGCCCGCTTCTATCGAAAATACCCCGGAGCAAGAAACGAATATTGGTCTATCGACGAGGTTAGATCAGTAACTTCCGTGAATGTTTCGCTGAATAACCCGAACCGGAAAGCTCATCCTTCATCAATTCCGACATTCGTTATTCGAATACCTGCGGAGGCTAAGCCATATTTGAGGAGACTGCTTGAATTCCATTTTGGGTTCAATATGGCTTCAGTTTACCCCGATCTTTATGGTCTAGCACGATACAGTAACTATTTCGCTGTGGGATCCGCTAAGGTTCCAAGCTATTAGACAGCCCAAAGGTCTCTTCCGCGAGAGAGGAAGAAGCGTTTGCGATGTTCGGAATGGACCGAGGCTCGTGCTCCGATTTGCAACCTAGTTGTTGTCGACCTGTAAGCATCTATCTCCTTCTGGTTAATCAGGGCAGAAGAGCGTAAAACGGTTCCTGTGTGGCCCGTCGCACCTGGCCGGTTCATGGAGAGGCGGTCCGGGGGTTTTGCCCCGGACCGCT
>JAPXRQ010000178.1:0-6166 GCA_033813515.1 Thermomicrobiales bacterium | reverse complement strand
TACGAGCACTGTTTGGGCCGGGCGGCGGGGGATGTTGCGCATGCCGATGCGGAAGACGATCGGGCGGCGGAGGAAGATGTAGATGATGGTGAGAAGGCAAAAGGCCAGGAGCACGACCATGATGGTCGCGATCGTGGTCATGGAAATGCCGAAGAGCTCATTCATTCGGTATCAGGACTCCCGTTCGACTGCGAAAAGGTCGGCAGATCAGTGGTGGTTGCCGGCCCGGGCGGATGTATCGGTCGGAATTTCCTGGCCGACGATTTCGCCGTCGCGCATGCGGACAATGCGGTGGCACTGGCCACCAACGCCGGGATCGTGGGTGACGATGACGAAGGTGAGCTGATTGCTGGCGTTGAGGTCCTTCATCAGGTCGATGATGTCCTGCGCCGTGGTCGAGTCGAGTGCGCCTGTGGGTTCGTCGGCCCAGACGATGGCGGGGTTGTTGACCATGGAGCGGGCGATGGTGACGCGTTGGCGCTGACCGCCTGAGAGTTCGGCGGGGCGATGTCCGGCCCATTGTTCAAGTTGCACGGTGCGGAGGGCCTCCATGGCCTTCTCGCGGGCTTCCTTCGGTTTGGTTCCGGAGACGATCAGCGGGAGCTCGACGTTTTCGACGGCGCTGAGGACCGGAAGGAGGTTGTAGACCTGAAAGATGAAGCCCATGCGGCGGGCGCGGTAATCGGTGCGCTTGCGATCGCCCATTTTGGCGAGGTCCTGGCCTTCGAGGTAGATCTGGCCGGAGGTGACTTCATCAAGACCGGAAAGGCAGTTGAGCAGGGTGGTTTTGCCGCAGCCAGAGGGACCCATGACGGCGACCATTTCGCCGCGATTCACGGCAAAGTTGATGCCCTTGAGCGCCTGAACTTTGGCTGTACCGGTGTCATACGTCTTGACGACATCGCGGCTTTCGATCATGTATCCGGCCGTGGTGGCCGTTTCCGGGGTCAAAACGAGACTATCCGCCATTGTGCGGTCCTTCCTGTTATGGGCAATGTGGGCGGGTGTTCCGATGGGATCGAAGGTCGTCGTTGACCGCGGCCTAGTCTACCGCATGCCTTTGGGCAGTTGTGAAGTTTTCGCTAAGGGAGGTTGCGGCGACCGGATTGCTCTTTCAATTCGTGGAGGGTGTTGATGGCTTCCATCGGGGTGAGCAGGTTGACATCGATCTGCGCGAGGGTTGATTCGACGACGCTGGGTGCTTCGAGGAAGGTGAGCTGGATCTCGCCGGCGGCTGGAGGGGCCTGGCGAGGCTGGCTGGTGGTTTCAAGCTGCTGAAGAACAGTGCGGGCGCGGTTGACGACCGCGGGCGGGATGCCGGCGAGTTCGGCGACATGGATGCCGTAGGAGCGGTCGGCCGAGCCATCGACAATCCGGTGCAGGAAGACAATGCGACCCTCGTCCTCGAGGACATCCATGCGGGCGCAGTGGACCAGCGGGAGGATGGATTCGAGGCGAGTGAGTTCGTGGTAGTGGGTGGCGAAGAGGGTTTTGCAGCGGAGTTCGGGCAGGTTGTGGATGTACTCGATGATGGATTGGGCGATGGCGAGGCCGTCGTAGGTGCTGGTGCCGCGGCCGATTTCATCGAGAACAACAAGTGAGCGCGGGGTGGCGTGATTGAGGATGTTGGCGGTCTCCAGCATCTCGACCATGAAGGTGCTTTGGCCGCTGGCGAGATCGTCCTGGGCGCCGATGCGGGTAAAGATGCGATCGACGAGGCCGATGCGGGCGGAATCGGCGGGGACAAACGATCCGATCTGGGCCATGAGGACAATCAGCGCAACCTGCCGGAGCCAGCTGCTTTTGCCGGCCATATTGGGGCCGGTGAGGATGATGATGCGCTGTTCGTCGTTGAGGATGGCGTCGTTGGGAACGTATTCGCCGCGCGGAACCAGGTTTTCGAGTGTGGGGTGGCGGCCGGCGATGATGGTGAGATCGCCATCGTTGGTGAGCTCGGGCTGGACATAGCGATTGCGTACCGCGACCTCGGCGAGAGTGGCAACGACATCGAGATAGGCGATGGCGGATGCGGCGGTGAGGAGGCGGTCGGCCGATGCGGCAACCTGCGTGACGATGCGCTTGTATATGGAGGCTTCGAGGCTGCGCAGGGTCTCCTCGGCGGTGAGGACGATGGTTTCGAACTCTTTGAGTTGGGGTGTGAAGTAGCGGGTGGCGTTGGAGATCGATTGCTTGGCGATGTATTCGGCCGGGAGGACATCGCCCCGATCACGCTCGGCGGTGGCGAGGGCGGCCGTGGTGATCTCGATGTAGTAGCCGAAGACCTTGTTGTAGCCGACCTTGAGCGACTTGATCCCGGTGCGATCGCGCTCGGTTCGTTCGAGATTGGCGATCCACTCACGTGCCTCGCGGGCGCGGCGGTGGTGATCGTCGAGTTCATCCGAGAAGCCGGAGCGGATGGTCGGGCCGCGGCCGAGGATGGCGGGCGGATCGTCTTCGATGGCGGTGGCGAGAAGTTCGGCGACATCGGTGAGGCCAGGGATCGGATCGGGATTGGGGAGGAGCGCTGCGTATTCGGCGAGGGTGGGGACGGCGGTCAGGGTATGGCGAAGCGCGAGAAGTTCCCGCGGGGTGATGTTGCCGTTCAGGGCGCGATTGGTGAGGCGCTGCAGATCGGCAATCTGGCCGAGTGCGGTACGGAGGGAGGCGCGTTCGAGTCCAGATTCGAAGAAGACGCGGACATCCTGCTGGCGCAGGCGGAGATCGTCGATCTGGAGCAGGGGTTGGTTGAGCCAGGTTTTGAGCAGGCGACTGCCCATGGGTGTGCGGGTCTGATCGAGGACGGCGACGAGACTGTGGCGTTTGTCGCCGCGAGCGCTTTCGAGGAGTTCGAGGTTGCGGCGGGTTTGCAGATCGAGGGTCATGAAGGTTGCGGTCGAGTAATGGCGGAGCGAGGTGATCTGGGCGAGACCGCCGATTTGGGTATCGAGCAGGTAGGCGAGGAGTCCGCCAGCGGCCTGGGTGGCGATGGGGGCATCGGTGAGACCGAAGCCATCGAGCGATGAGACCTTGAAATGGCGGAGGAGGGTATCGCGGGCGTGATCGGGCAGCCACTTCCAGCCGTCGGATTGGGAGCGGGCGATGGACTCGGGAATCCAGGCGGCTTCGGCGACGGGGAGGTGATCTCCGGAGCGGCCGGCGGGGCGGACGAGTTCGGCTGGCTGGAGGCGAAGGAGTTCGCGGCTGGCGGCCATGAGGCTGTCGACGAGGGTGGATTCGGCGAACTGGGTGGCGATGAAGTCGCCGGTGGTGATGTCGGCGGCGGCGAGGCCAACGCGGTTGCCATCGACCACGATGCCGGCGATGTAGTTGTTGCGGCGGGCATCAAGCATGGCCGGGTCGTCGATGGTGCCGGGGGTGAGGACGCGGGTGACATCGCGTTCGACGAGGCCGCGGCCCTTGGTGACCTCGCCGATTTGCTCGCAGATGGCGACCTTGTGGCCGGCGTTAATCAGGCGGGCGATGTAGGCATCGGCGGCGTGGTATGGGATGCCGGCGAGGGCGACGCGCTGGCCCTTGCCCATTTCGCGGCTGGTGAGGACGATATCGAGTTCGGCGGCGGCGATTTCGGCATCGGTCTCGAATGTCTCGTAGAAGTCGCCGAGGCGGAAGAGGAGGATGGTATCGGGGAAGCGCGCCTTGATATCGAGGTATTGGCGGCGGATGGGGGTGACCTTCTCGCCGTCGGGCGGGGGTGTTTCGGGTGTCGTCATACGCCGTAGACTACCGGGTCAGTGGCGTTCCGTTCAAATGAAGGGTTTGTGGAAGAGATGGCGACGTTTGCGGTGATGATTTCGTTCGGTGATTTTGCGAAGCGGGATGAGGTGCGGCCGACGCATCGGGTGTTCCTGAAGGAGCAGTACGACGCCGGGCGGTTGGTGGAGAGTGGGCCGTTTGTGGACGACACGGGTGCGCTGTTGATCTATCAGGGCGAGAGTGAAGAGGCGGTGCGGGCGTTGATTGCGCAGGATCCGTATTTCCTCAATGACGGCGTGGTTGCGAGTGTGGTGGTGAAAGAATGGAATCTGGTGTTTCCGCACAGGAGTTCCTAGCTTCGAGTTCCTAGTCCCTAGCGCCCAGTTCCGCGCGGTTTTGCGTGCGGAATTGGCGGTTGGCAGCGGGGAAGTTGACGCGGTCAACTACTGCAGGCGTGCTGGTGGTTCCGATGGTGGTGCATACGGAGTTGTGGTTGGAGAGCGGGCGGGTTTACGTGCGGTAAGCCCCTGCGGCAGCGTGCCGGGCGTGGGGTGGCAGAGATCAGGACCCGGGCGATTGGTGGTGAGCCTCCGTTCGGGACGGGAGATGGCAGTGCTTGCGAACCGTCCGTTGTCACCGCTCGGGCGAACGCAGTTAGTTCCTGCAGATGGTTCGCGTTGATCCTTCGTTGTCCACCAGGATGGCGCGGTGGGTGAGGTTTTGGAAGATGCCGTGTTCGACTACGCCGGTTATGAGCTTGATTGCTGGCGCAATCTTGAGCAGGTCAACGTTGGGTTCCGGGGTGCAGTCGAGGATGTGGTTGCCGGCGTCGGTGCGGCAGGGACCGTTTGCGGTCATGCGCAGTGTGGGGATGAGGCCGAGTGCGGCGACTTTATCGCGGGTGTGTTGCCAGCCGTAGGGGATGACTTCGATTGGCAGCGGCAGGCGGGTGCCGAGGTGCGCGACCAGTTTCTCGTCGGTTGAGACGATCCAGTAGTCGGTACAGAGTTCGGCGACGAGTTTCTCGTAGAGCAGGGCGCCGCCGCGGCCCTTGACCAGATTGAGATTGGGATCAATTTCATCGGCGCCGTCATAGCCGAGATCGATGTGATCGACCTCGCCCAGATCGCGGATTGCGAAGCCGTGGGAGCGGGCGAGATCGGCGGTGGCGATTGAGGTGGCGACGCCGGTCATGGTGAAGGTGGGATCGGACTGCTTGCGGCGGCCAAGGGCATTGAGAACGGCGTCGGCGGTGGAACCGGTGCCGAGGCCGATGATCTGGCCAGATGGAATGAGCGAGGCGACGTGTTCAGCGAGGATGCGGACGCGTTCAGCAGTGTCCACGCGGGCTATTTCCGATCCAGATTGGCGGCGGCGGCTTCGTCGACGATCCAGCGCAGTTCGCCTGAAGTTGGGCGGATCAGTTGCGAGGGGAGTCGGTCGGTTTCGAGCGGGCCGTCGAGCACCTCGTGCAGCCGTTCTGCCTTGCCCGCGCCACCGGCGAGGAAGATGACCGAGCGGGCGGCATTGATGAGCGGTGCGGTGAATGTGAGGCGGGTGGTGTTCAGTTTCTCGACCGGGTTGGGCGCCGTGATGCGATCGGTGATCGAGAGGGCGCTGGTGCCGGGGAAGAGCGAGGCGGTGTGACCATCGTCGCCCATGCCGAGGAGGATGAGGTCGAAGATCGGGAGCGGCTGGCCGGGGACATTGGCGCGGACGGTATCGGCGTAGATACCGGCGGCATTGTCGGGATCGCCCGAGGTTGGCCAGGGATGGATGTTGGCGGGCGGGACGGGCATCTCGTCGAGGTAGCCGCGTTTGGCCTCGCCGGCATTGCTTTCGGGATCGTTCAGCGGAACCCAGCGCTCGTCGCCCCAGAAGATCTGCAGCGAGCCCCAGGGCATGGCGGAATGGAACGGTTCGCCGTGAAAGAGCATGCCCATGGTTTTGGGTGTCGATCCGCCGGAGAGGGCAATCGTGCCAACACCGCGAGCCTGGACTGCATTGGTCATCAGGCCAAGGACGGCACTGGCGGCGGCGAGGGCGAGTTCCATGCCGTCGCTGACGACCGCAATCTGGCCGCGGTCTCCGTAATCGATCGTGCGCAGGGTCATTCGGTGCTCCCGGAGGGCCAGAGGCTGGCAGCGAAGCGAAGAGATTGTTCGAAGATAGGATCGCTGTCGAATTGGCGCAGTTCGGCACTGAGCAGGCGAGGTTCGTCGCGGCTGAGTGAGTAGATGGTGCGCTCGACCTGGCCGCCAGAGGGGGTGTCGGAGATGGTGGTCAGGGTTTCGGGCGAGGTGCGGCGGACGGTGAAGGTGCCGGGTGCGTTTTGGCCGCCGGTAATGGTGATGGCAATCACGGAGGGTGATGGCGCGACCTTGTCGATTTCTCGGATGTAGAGGATGACCTCGTGGCTTTTGCCTTTCTGGCCGGCGCGGAGGGTCAGTTT
>JAPXRQ010000177.1:0-6174 GCA_033813515.1 Thermomicrobiales bacterium | reverse complement strand
GGGTTAATACGGATTCTCTTGAAACGTAGCACCGAGCTTCCGTGCTCGGTCTCGACCGCCGGTCGAGGTCGCCCGAGGGCGAAAACCCTTCCCACTACCCCACTGCCACGCATCAACCCCGCAGCCAACAACGTAGTCACGGGGCGGCTCTGCCCCGTCTCGACCGCCGGTCGAGGTCGCCCGAGGGCGAAAACCATTCCGACCACCCCGCCGCCACGCACAAACCTCGTCGCACCGCCCTCACGTGGTGCGTTACGGCGCGGCGACGGGCGAGGCAAGTTCCTGGGGTGTCTCGGTCACAGTCGGTTCTGGCGAATCGTCCAAACTGACAGGCTCCGTTGCGGTCGCAGTGACTTCCGGCAGGGCGGCTTCCGTGGGATCAACCGCAGACGAGTTGGACCCTTCCCCGGAATCGCCGTTACCCACGATCGTCACATCCTGTACGAGCGTCTTGCCACCATAGGAGAAGGTCAGCGTCACCGTTCCGGGTCTGAGCGCTCCGAGCCAGAAGCCGCCTCTCCGGGAGCCCTTGGGAACGCGAATGATCTGACCCGGAACCACGGACGGATCCGAGCTCGTCATGGCAACAAGCGTGTCGGTTGCAACCGGAATGTTCATCGCCACGTAGACCGAACCCGCTTGCCAATCAACTCCCTGAACCGGGCTGAGACAAATCAACGACAACTCCGGCACCCCACCAATCGGGATCGAGACCGAAAATGATGCTCCATCGACCGTCGCGGTGATCACGAACGTCCCGACACCTCCGGCCACAGCTGTGACTTGTACCCACGTGGACCCTTTGGTGACCTTCGCACTCCTGGTCAGATACGGTCGGTCGACCCCTGTTCCCGAGAGCGAGATCGTCACGCCACCGGTGCCCACCCATCCATTAAGGTGCAAGCGCAGAGTGATGGGCTCGTTCACTCCATACTCTGAATACAGCAACCCTTCGAATGTGACTACCGGGTGCGCGATCTCCACCCTCGCAATGATCGCCTGGCCATTGTGGGACGCCGTAATCGTCACATTGCCATAGTCGAGAGGATTCACCTCGAATGTCTGCGACGTCGCACCTTCGGGAACAAAGACGGATTCAGGCACCGAGAGCAGATTGGGATCGCTGGACCGAAGCGGAACCAGCACACCTCCAACCGGAGCCGCGGCATTGAGCACAATCGCTCCGGTCTGCGCCCCCAGCATCACAAACGTTCTCGGGAAGTTCACCGAAGCCAGCGCTATTTCCTGAACCTGAACCGGTCGCACCACCTTGAACTGGTTCCATCGCAAGGTCACATTGACCGTTCCGACGCCATGCGCGGTGTACACGAACGAACTGCCGGACAGCGGTTGCGCCGTGTCGATACTCAATACCGAAGGATCACTGGAACTGACCCGAACAACATCATCCGGACCCGGGGCGGGACTGAGCATGACTGTCCCCGTTCCGGTCGCACCATTGGCCAGGAGCCATGGAAGGTCCACAGTCATCCGCGAATAGGTCACCGTCTGCTTGACGACGATGCGTGCACGCTTGGTCACCCCGTTCATGGTCGCCGAGATGAACACGGCCGTGTCCACCTTCGCCTGTCCGACCCGAATCCAGGCCAGGCTGCTCTGACCACTGTGCACATCCCACTGCTTTGGCACCTGCACCAGATCGGGATTACTGCTGCTCAACTGAAAGGTCATCCCGGAGAGATTGGCCGGACTGGTCAGACTGATATCCAGAACCGATTGGACATAGTCCGCGTGATAGACAGCGGCCGGCGCCGTTATCCGCTTCAGGCGAGGCGCAAGGACATTGATCCGCTTTGTCCGGCTGCCACCCGTGAACCTGGCAGTGACCGTGACCGCAACATCGTTCGCCGAGATCGCTGAAATTGCCTGGAACTCGACCTGGGTCTTGCCCGCCGGAATCGTGACGGTCGCAGGTACCGGCAGGATGGACGGGCGGTTGGAATGCAACTGAATCGCACTCCCTCCCGTTGGTGCCGGTGCGGAGATCATCACGGTCAGCAAGGCCGCCGAACCGCCAGCAATGGATGTCACCGACGCGGTGATCCCGGCAATGACCGGCGACGGCTTCGGCCCGGCCTGGACACCGAGCGAAGGGAACACCTGCGCGATTAGAGCAAGCACCAGTAGCAGGAGCACATTGCGATGTTTGTTCACAGGTGATCCGTCCGCTGTGATGCCACTCCATCTGGAATCACAGTACCGGGACGCGCGGTCCTCGTCGCCTCCCGATCCCCCTGTCCCTCAAAATTGAGTACCGGAGTAACGGGGTCACACCGCTCAATCCCGCAGCGCGAAGAACCGCCACGACTGGTGCTCGATCGGCAGCACCTCGATCGACCCGAATCCCGCCGCCGCCGCATACGAGCGCACGGTTGCCTCCCGCATCACCGCCCCTGTCCCAACTGCCTGCTCGCCATCCATCCCCACCGGCAAACAGTGGAAGAGACTGAACCCATAGTTCAGTCGCACGTCATCGCTATCCGGCGCCCGGAACAGATCATTACCGCCTGGATCGCCCACCAGCAGTACCCCACCCGGACGCAACAATCGCCGCATCGCCCGCAGCACCTGCACCGGTTGCGTGAAGTCGTGCAGACACTCGAACGCACAAACCAGATCGTAGGTGGCCTGCAAATCCGGATCGCCCGCATCCCGCACCCGGAACTGAATACGATCGCCCAGCCCTTCCACCGCCGCATTGGCCGCGGCCAGCTCCACCGATGCTGGATCCAGATCCAGACCATCGACCGTTGCCAGCGGATAGGCCTTCGCCAGTGCAATCGTCGACCAGCCGCCCCCGAAGCCAATATCCGCGATCCTGCCACCCGCTTCCCCCAGCAATCGCTCGTGCAGCGTTCCCAGTCTCGGCAACCAATGCCTTGCAAGATCGCGCGAGTACGCCAGGCGAGTGGATCGTTCCTGACTGACCCTCCCCAACTCCCCAAACGCCGAAAACGGTAATCCCGTACCCTCCTTGTACGCCGCTATCAGCCGCTCGAACTGAATCAGACCGCTCAACAGGAACATGGCATCGTGCAGATCCGGAACCTCACCCGCCTCATCGCAAAACGCATCGGCACTTCCCGGTCGGAAGGCGTACCGGCGGGCATCCGGGTTATCCGACTGCTCGTAGACATCGATCAGCCCGGTCACGGCCATGTACTCAAGCCACTCACGCGCGTATCTGGCATTTACCCCGGCGGCCGCGGCAACCTCGCCCGGATTGGCATGACCAAGATCCAGCAATGCCCGGAAGTACCCTACCTCCCGGCCAAGCCCGATCGCTCCCAGATCGGCGGCGCCTAACATCGCCTCCTGCAATCGCTCCCCGATCCAATCGGCGCTATCACTCACGGCTTCGGACCATCCCACCACGTCGTTGCACCCAGATTAATTCCGAATCGCTCGCGCAGGATAGCGTGCACCTCGGCGGCATCCTGCAGGACGCGCTCGCTCCGGTTCCCATCCCGCGTCTCGATCAGCGTCCACCCGGCCAGCGTGTCTCGCCCACCGTCAGTCACGATCGTGCAGAGGGGCGACTGTCGGAAGGGCGATGCCGGATCGGTGCACAGCCTCCAGTTCGGCTCGGCAAAATACCCCAGCTTCACAGGATCAGGCAGCCACTCAATCATCCCGCGACCAGACCCGTCTGGATATGCCTGGATCAGTTCCCAGTGCTCATCCTGGAACGCAACACAATAGCGCTTGCCCTCGCTCATCGCTCCGAACGGGGCGACGCCTACTGGTCCATCCCGCCCGGCTCCAACATCGACCACCCACTCACGACGATCGTCGGGCAATTGCACCCCGAGCACCAGGTGGTCGTAGATCAACCGTCCGCCCCTGGCTGCCTCGATAAACCTGGCCTGGTACCGATTGACCCGAAACCCGATCGCCTCCAGCATCGCGCCAAGCAGCCCGTTGAGCTCGAAACAATACCCACCACGCCGCCGCTCTACGATCTTGTCGTAAATATCGAGCACATCGAGTGAAAGCTGCCGGTTGAGTGGACAGATATCCAGTGCCTCGAACGGCACATGCGCCAGATGTGCCCGCTGGGCAGCATCCAGCCAATCCACCGTGACCTCTGGCGGAGTGGGCGCCCCAATCCGATCCACATAACGGGCTACCTGCTCATGGGAAAAACGGCGAGGCACGCTCATCATGCCGGGTATTCCTCGCAGGCTATCCTAAAATGCATGGGAGGAGGATAACGGACCCATGCCTATCGAGATCAAGACCCCAAAGACCACACTCGCCCCAGATTCGGAGAAACGCGTCGCCCGCCACCTGGATGGACTGGAGCGCCGACTCGTCAATTTCAGCAATGCCGAGGTGGATGTCACGATCCGGGATCGCGCTACCGAGCGTCGCTACACGGCCGATATCCATTTGCGGCCAGGCGTCGATAGCACCGATCTGATCAGTCACCAGCAGGGGGAAACCGCGGAACAGGCCGTCCGCCTTGCCGTGGAGGATATCGAGCGCCAACTCGAGCGGTACATCTCCACCCTGCGCGGCGAGGCGGCCTACGGCACCCCCAGTCGCCGCGAACCGAAAGACCTCCGTCCGGATCGCAGCACCATCGATGAGGACGATTACGACGCTCCCCCGGATGTCGATCTCCCCGCGCAGGACTAGCCGGTCCGGTCAGCGCCCCATCGCGAGCGGATCCAGTACATTGAGCCAATAGGTCGCCACTGCGCCAAGCCCGGCCCGGATGCTGATCGTTGTCTCGCCCGGCGAACGGGTTTCGACCCGGATCGCGGCCCAGTGCTGCCCGGCCGGGACCGAACTGTTCGCCCACACGACGCCCACACCCGGATTCGACGACTCCGCGACCAGCTGCAATCCGTCCACCGCCGGCCGACTCAAGTAGACAGCCAGTTCGATCACGTCTCCTGCATAGACATCCACGCCCGCATCGTAGACCCCCAGAATTGTGCGGGAGGCCGGTTCGAACCGCTCCGGGGCCGGTCGGCGCATCACCTTGATCGTGCGGGCATGCAGGCTCACCATCGGACCCCGGACCATTTCGATACATTGCGCAAACGACCGCCCATCATGAACCTCGCATCTTGCAGCGGAAGCGCCCGGATCCAGACCACCGCTGCCTCCGCCGTTGCCTGGCTCCAGACCAATCCGGCGAACAGGGGCACGAAGATGGACGGGCGATATCTCATGGGATTGGTTCTCCAACGCAAAGCCGGATGACTGGGGATGTGGCTGCGAGTGGGGAGTGGCTGCGCGGGGACGATCAGATCGATCAGGCTGCAAATCGATCGAGTCCGCATCGGTCCCTGTGCCGGGTCATGAGAGAGCAATGATCCCAACGTCGCCGATGCGGTTACCGGGTGCCGAGGCCCCGTCATCACCGCGCAAGCACTCTTCCGAAAGTCATGTTGCGGGCAGCGAAGGCACCCCATGTCATGCAGATTACGTACGTTTTGTCTTCAGCATGAGGACAAACAAAAACCGGCCAGCAGCCCCCGCCACCAGCCGGTCTCGTACGTGATGTCGGGTATGGCTACGGCGGCGGTGGCACAGTGTACGTGGCGGTGTACTCGATCCCGTTCAGCGTCACCGTGATGACCGTCGACCCCTCCCCAACAATGTTCAGGTCAAGGTAAACGGAGTCCCATGGTGCGTAGACCGTGGGTTGCACCGCAATGGTCGCAACAGACTCGTTGGAGGATGCAACCGAGATCGGCGTGTCGACCGCAAGCGCCGACGAGAAGCGCAGTATCACCGTTGCTGGCTGGCCAATGGTGATTGCTGAGTAATGTTCGATTCCCCTGAACGCATTCGGGGTCACCTCGATTTCCACTGATTGCGATGTGCCATTGATCGAGACGGTGATGGTGGAGGAACCAGTTCCCGTTGTTGTCAGAGGAATGAATCGCTCGCCTTCGGGAAGGACATAGCTTGCGGGTGCTGCAATGACCTCTGGATTGCTCGAGCTGACGCTGACGAGGACCTCACCTCGCAACGGGAACGAGTTGAACCACGGTCGCACGAATGCAACTCCGGGATACTGGGCAACAGATGGATGAAGCTCGTTGTCTATGTATGTGGACGCATCGATCGAAACGATGCGGAGTGGCTCGACAGTGACTTCATACGAAAACTCGATTCCTTCGACGGATGCACCAA
>JAPXRQ010000176.1:0-6181 GCA_033813515.1 Thermomicrobiales bacterium | reverse complement strand
AAAAGGGTTGACATGCCAATATCGGTATGTCACTATGCTGAAGTGCTCAATTGAGAGCGCTCTGCAACACTGCCTTCGGGTCGCGAGGAAAGGAGACGAATAGAATGCACATCAACCGTGGCGCACATATGACCTCCCAAACCGGACTCGTCGGAAACGGTACCTACCTGGTCTAAAACACCAGATCCCCTCAGGACCGAATCCCCAGTCCGCAAGGACGGGGTTTTTTGTTGCCCCCTCACCAGTTGATGTTTCGTTGATGCGAATGGGTATGTCCCATTTCGCAATGGCTTAATGCGTCCGCAATTGCGGCCGTATATCGTGATCATGTTCCATAAGGAGGGACACCAATGACAATGCGCGTTTTGATCAACGCACCTTCCACCTTTCCCAATATGCACCAGGAAGGTGGCTATTGTTCTCGATCATCTGACGTTGTTTATTCTCAGCGCCCATCTCGATTGAGGCGCATTTTCAGGAGTTCACTACCATGCAGGCCAGTTATCACATCGCGATCCTGAGCGCCCAGGAGATTGAGCGCAATGTCCAGGAACGTATCCGCGACGCCGAGCGCGAGCACCTGCTTCGCAGCCTCCGCCAGCACCGCACCGACCGCATCCGCAGCATCCGCGTTGCCATTGGCAGCCTGGTTGTCTCCTTCGGCCGCCGGATTGGTGGATCACAGGAGCAGACAGAACGCTGGTACGACGTGCCCGAGGCAGTTCGACCGGCCCGGTAAGGCGGGGACGCAATGAACACATTGCCCGCCAGTACACAACGAGCGAAGACGGAGGTGAGCAAGTCTCGCCTCCGTTTTCTTTTGTCCGCGCTCTGGCGAGGGCCGCATCAGTCGGCGACAATCGACCGATGGAACCACCGCGCGAACGTATCGTCATCACCGGCCTTGGCGCCGTCACCCCGTTCGGTATCGGTGTGCCGATCCTCGAAGACGGTCTCTTTGCCGGACAATCTGCGATCCGCCCGATAACCGGTTTCGATGCCAGTCACCTGGCAGTGCGCATCGCCGGCGAAGTGCCAGGATTTGATCCTCGCGATCACCTGAGTCGGCATTCCGTCCGCCGCATGGATCGCTTCGTTCAGTTCGCCGTCACCGCCACCCGGGAAGCGCTGGACCATGCCCGGATGGATTTGGGCGCCGTGGATCGGGATCGGATTGCGAGCGTTATTCACACGGGCGCCGGTGGAGTGCCCGCCCTGATCGAGGCCGCCGGAATCGCCAGAAGCCGCTCCACCAATGCCACCCCACCGCTCATCATTTCCCGCTTTGCCGCGAACATGGCCAGTGCCCAGGTCGCGATCGAATTCGGCATCACTGGTCCGGCGTTGACCGGCACCGGCGCCTGCGCCTCCGGGACGATGGCGCTGATCGAGGCAATGCATCTCCTGCGCCGCGGGGACGTCGATGTTGCCATTGCCGGCGGCGCCGAAGCCTGCGTCACCGAGATTGGCATTGTTGGCTTCGACAACCTAGGAGTGCTTTCGAAACGGAACGACGATCCAGGTCGCGCCATTCGACCGTTCGCCGTGGATCGCGAAGGCACCGTGCTCTCCGAAGGGGCATGCGTGATGGTGCTCGAACGGGAGTCGCACGCTATTGCCCGCAATGCGCTCGTTCTCGGTGTTGTGGCCGGAGGATCGGTCACCTCGGACGGCTATCACCTGACCGCGCCAGATCCATCCGGCCGGCAACTAACCCGCGCAATCGGCCTGGCCATCGCCGACGCCGGTTTGACCCCGGACGATATCGATCTGGCCGCGGTTCATGCCACGGCGTCGCATGCCGGGGATGTTGTAGGAGCGCAGGTCATCCGCCAGACATTTGGCGCGCACGCGGACCAGGTCGCGGTTTCTGCAGTCAAGAGCATGGTCGGTCACATGATCGGAGCGGCCGGTGCGCTCTCGGCGATGGCGGTGGTGCTGGGCTTCGGACGCGGGGAGATCGCGCCGACGATCAATCTCGACCAGGTGGACCCACTGTGCGAGCTCAATCATGTCGCGAACCAGCCGCGCCCGGCCACAGTTCGGGCCGCAATCGCAAACGGGTTGGGATTCGGCGGACAGAATGCGGTGGTGGTCCTCGCACCCATTGACTAATGCAAATGTTGTCGTATGCTACATATGTTGTACAGGACGTGTACGTACAGGATAGCTGATGTCTTCTGCTTCAATTCCCGGCCTGCTGACGGTAGCCGATGCTGCCGTCGCACTCGATCGGTCTACAGAACAGGTCCGGCGCTACCTGCGTGAGGGCCGCCTCAAGGGTCGGCGTCTCGGTGGGCAATGGTTCATCGATGAGAAGGCCCTGTCCGATTTTCGCCAGGCGCTGGTCGAATCCAGCAACTGGGCCGATCGCCTCAAACCTGCCTCCGGGGTCAAGCCCCTGGATAGTGTCATTGGCATTGGTCATGGTGGCGGCAGCAACATCGCCGAAGGCAAGGACGCGTATCGCCGTTCTGCCTGGTGGCGGCGGTAGGAGATCATCATGGACGTCGCTGATCGCCCCATTGCCTTTGTTGATTCCTCCGCCATTGTCGCGCTTGTAGATGCCGACGATGCCGCCCATTCAGCCGCGGTAGATGCCTATCACCAGCTCCTGAGCGATGGCTATCGGCTCTTCACAACCGACCACGTCATAGTCGAGACCTACGACCTGCTGGCTAATGGAGTTGGTCCTATAGTCGCATCTGCATGGCTACGCGATCATCGCCTTCCCATCTATTGTGTTGACGAGGTCGATCTGGCTGCGGCAGGCAATTTGCTCTCCGCGCGCCCGGTCGATGCACCGGTTTCGTTTGTCAACGCGCTCAGCATCAGTGTGATGGAGCGCCTGGGTGTCGCAGATGCTTTCGCGGTCGACCCTGCGTTCCTCGGGGCGCTCAACTGATGGATATGCGACGGCGACATTGACGCCGCCCGATCAGGTTCCTGCCTTTTGTCCAAACTGCGGTGTTGCGAACACCGGCGGTGGGCTGCGCTGCATTGTCTGCGGGCAGCAGTTCATGGCCGCCGACGATGTCGCCTCGTTCTGGGACACCAGTTCGGCCAGCACCCAGCCGACCGGCATCGGCTACGAGCCGATCAACGATCTGCCGGACGATTACGATCGCTTTGCCGAGGACAATGTCCCGCCACTTCCGCCTCCGGTGGATCCGTATGCGACGACCCCGTACAAGCCGGTGCAGGACAAGTGGGCATCGTCCTCAGGCACGCTCAGCGCGGATGCGGGCACAGCCGGCGCCTTTGTTCCGCCGCTCGCGAAAGAATCCCGGCCGAACGGCGGGCCCCCCGCATTCATTCTTGGCTTTCTCGGACTGATCATCATTCTGGCAGTCGGCGTGGCCGCGGCATATCTGGTCTTTCGGCCGCTCCTGGGCAATGACATCAAGGGAAGCGCGCACGACACCGTCGCGGCATCGCTTGCTGGCTCAACTGCCACACCTGGTCAGATCGTCATCACCGAAACCCAGATTCGGGCGATCCTGCGCAATCACGCGGACGACTTTGGCCCGATCGAGAATCCGACGTTCCGCCTCGGCACCGACGGCTTCACGATTCTGCTGACCGCCCCCGGGTATTCCGGGCGAATCACCGGTGATCTGGGCGCAAGCGGCGGCAAACTGGTCATTCTTGATCCGGAAATCTCCGGGCTCGCCGGCCGCCTGATCGATGTCGATGCCATCGCCACGGATATCGAGAAGCAGGTCAATGATTGGCTGGCGGCGCAGGGACTCAAGGTGCAATCGATCGAAAGCACCAGCGATCAGATCACGATCACCACTGTCCCGGCCTGATCGCTATCCGAACCGTTCCCGCAGGTAGTCGTTGAGGAAGACTCCGGCTGGATCGAATTCCCCGCGGACCGCCTCAAACGAGGGAATCCCCGCGAACAGGCTGCGCAGTTCATCAACCGGCAACATGTTGAGTTTGCCCCAGTGCGGTCGCCCACCGAACGAACGGAAGACCTGCTCCGCTTCCTCGAAGAAATCCCAATGGATGTTGTCCGCTGCATCGTGGACTGAAATCGTGACCGAGGGCTCGCCCTGGGTGACGCTCAGATAGCCATCTTCGGCCGCGTGCGTGCGGTACTCGACCGCCCACCGCACATCCGGATGTCGCGCCAGCATCATCTCCCGAATCGCCTGGAAGCACGCCATTCCGCGGTCCAGCGCCAGGGTGTACTCCATCTCGACAAATCGATGCTCGCGCACCGCCGGAAACACGCGCCACGCCCAGTCGACGCCATCCGGCGGCAAATAGCGCTCGATCGTGCCCGGCGGATAAGTCGGTGCGGGGGGTGTGCCCGTGGGATCCTCGTCGGTCTCAATAAATGTCTTGAACACTGCGGTGTCCAGGGGCGGAATCCACCAGAACTCGGGATTGCGGGTTTCGCGATCGGCCACATCCCACGTCTCCGCGATCTGATCGACTGGCACCGGCCAACTGCGGCGGCGGAGTTTGTACGCCGGCACAAGCTGTAGGGTGGCGGTTGCCATGACGCCGAGCATACCGAGTGAGACGCGTGCGGCGCGGAGCCGATCCAGGTGATGCTCATCGACGCCGACGATCTCGCCTGATGCGGTCACGAACTCGGCCGCAACCAGTGTTGACGAGAAACTGCCGAACGCCCGGCCCGTACCGTGGGTGCCGGTAGACAGCGCTCCGGCGATCGCCTGGACATCAATATCGCCCTGATTTGCCACCCCGAGACCGTGCTCGAATAGCGGCTCGCCCATCTGATGAATCCGCGTTCCGCCAAGGATCGTCGCTTGCGCCTTGTCCTCATCGATTGCGACGACACCAGTCAGATTCGTCAGATCGAGGAGCAGGCCGTCGGTGGCAACTATCGGCGAGAACGAGTGTCCTGCCCCGGCGACCCGAACTGTCAGTCCCTCGCTGGCTGCCCGCGTAACTGCACCCTGCAGCTCGGCGATGGTTCCCGGCGCTTCGATGCGTTTCGGCTCCGCGACGACATTGCCGGCCCAGTTTCGCCATTCCGCCATCAGTCTCGCTCCATTTCCATGCGTGGTCAGCCGGTGTTTGACGCCATCCTATCCGGAAACGGACCCAGCATGTGGGCGACGTGGAACGACCAGGGGGCAGTCCATAAGCGGGTGATTTCCGACTGCGATCGGGTAGGAGTAAACCTCGGTCAGCAGGTCCTCACGCATGACCGCCCAGGGAGCGCCGTCGGCGGCGATCTTGCCCTGATGCATGAGCACGATTCGATCGGCGGAGGTTGCGGCCAGATTGAGATCGTGCACGACGGCGATCACCGATCCACCCTTTCCGGCCACCAGGCGCGCAATATCCATCACGTGCTGCTGATGGCGAAGATCCAGCGCGGCGGTTGGTTCATCGAGCAGCAAGATCGGGGTGTCCTGGGCCAGCACGCGGGCCAGTTGCGCGCGCGCCTTTTCACCGCCGGAGAGCGATGGATACGTACGTGCCTGGAAGGGCAGCATTTCGGTCAGGCGCAGCGCTTCGTGGACAAACTGCCAGGTGGTCGCGGCATCGTCGTCATGCGGCGCACGTCCCATCTCGACGACTTCGCGAACCGTGAAGGCGAACTGCAGGAAGGACTGCTGCGGCATTACTGCCCGGCGCACTGCCAGGTCGTGCGGCTTGTACGCGCTGACCGCCACACCATCAAGCGCCACCTCTCCACCGGTCGGATGCAGATCACCGGACAGCAACTGAAGCAGGGTTGATTTGCCAGCGCCGTTCGGTCCAACAAGGAGCAGGACTTCACCGGGCCGAACATCGAGCGAGATGCCGTCCACCAGGTGGGCGTCGCCGATGGTGTAGGTAAGGTTTGTAGCGCGAATGCGGGGAGGCGTGCTGGCGGGATCTGTCACCTACATCTGCCCATGCGACCAACGCGTCCGCAGCAGCAGGAAGAGGAAGAACGGCGCGCCAAGCAGGGCAGTCATGATTCCAATGGGCAATTCGGCCGGGGCCGCGACAGTGCGAGCGAGAAGATCGGTCAGGACCAGCAGCGAGGCTCCAGCCAGCATCGATGCCGGCAACAGGACGCGGTGATCCGGCCCGGCAATCAGGCGAATCAGGTGCGGAATGATCAGCCCCACGAATCCGATCAGGCCGGCGAAGGCGACGGCCGCGCCGGTGGTCAGGGCGACAACCACAATCAACAGGAAGCGCA
>JAPXRQ010000175.1:0-6279 GCA_033813515.1 Thermomicrobiales bacterium | reverse complement strand
CTGATTTCGGGTGTCTCGACCGATGAGGCCGAGATGCTGATCCGGGCCTTTACCAACTACTTTCAGTTGGTCAATCTGGCCGAGGATAACGAACGCATTCGACGCATTCACCGGCGCGAGGCGGCCAATGCCCCCGCGCCCAGACGTGGATCGATTGCCGAGGCGATCGCCATCGTCAAGGATCGCGGCGTGACGCCCGACCAGATGCGCCAGTTGTTGCGCGATGCCCGGATCAAACTGGTCCTGACGGCGCACCCGACCGAGGCTCGCCGCCGGACCACTATCGACAAGCAGGCCCGGCTGTTCCGGATGCTCCGCGATCTCGACGAACGCACCGGATTGCCGCAAAACGAGGAACGGCTCCGAACGCGGGCAGCTTCGACCATCGCCGAACTCTGGGGCAGCAACGAAGTTCGGGCCGTGCAGCCGACCGTGATCGACGAGTTGCAGGCTGGCCTGATCCACTTCCGCTCGACCATCGTCAATGTCGTGCCGGCGATTTACCGCGATCTGGAAGAAGCTCTGGCCCAAACCTGGCCGGACGAGTTCATCGAGGTTCCGCCGTTTCTCACCTTCGGGACGTGGGTCGGGGGCGATCGCGATGGCAACCCCAATGTGACACCTGCCCTGACCCACGAGGCGCTTGGACTGCTGCGATCGACCGCGCTGGATGTGCTCGATTCCCGTCTGGTCGAGTTGGCCGGTCGCCTGTCGCTTTCGACCCATGTTGCGGGCGAGGCGCCGATGCTGGACGAGTTGCTGGCTGATTACCGGCGGCGATTCCCGGAGATGGCCGCCGATCTTGAACTGCGCAACAGCGATGAACCGTATCGGCAGATTGTGACCCTGATGCGGGAGCGCCTCCGGGCGTCGCGGCGGGATGCGGCAGAGCGCTATCAGCGTAGTTCCGAATTGCTTGCCGATTTGCGCCTGATCGAGCAATCGCTCTGGCAGCAGGGCGAGCAACAGGTGCTGGGCGGCGATTTGCACGATGTCATCCGCCATGTCGAGGTGTTCGGCTTCCATCTGGCGGCGATGGATATCCGTGATCACGCCAATCGCCACGGCGCCGCTGTCGACCAGATCATGCGGCTGGCCGGGGTGTGCGAGAACTACGACGCGCTGGACGAAGGTGACAAGCAACGGCTTCTCAATGAGCAGATCAACAATCCGCGGCCGCTGATCCCCCGCACGCTCGCCGGGTTCGATCCGATCCCGCGCGAGGTGATCGAAACCTTCCTCGAGATTGAACAGCAGATCGCCAACGGAGACCCGGCGGCGCTGGGCACGTACATCATTTCCTCGACCGAAACACCGTCGGACGTGCTCGAGGTGCTGCTGCTCATGGAGGAAGTCGGGCTGACCGGCACTGGTGGCGTCGAGGCAAAGATGCCTATCGCGCCGCTCTTCGAGAGTCTGTCCTCGCTCTCGGGGGCCACGGAGATCATCGACGGCCTGCTCGCATCGGACGCTTACCGGACCGCGCTGGGTGCGTGGCGGAACCAGCAGGAAGTGATGATCGGGTACTCCGATTCCAACAAGGAGATCGGATACCTGGCCTCGACCTGGTCATTGTTCGAGGCGCAGGCGGCCCTGACCGACGTCTTTCGGCAGCACGGGATCAAGGGGACGTTTTTCCACGGCCGGGGTGGATCGATTGGACGCGGTGGCGGACCGACCAATGCCGCAATTCTGGCCCAACCGCCGGGCACGATTGACGGTAGGATCAAGTTGACCGAGCAGGGCGAAGTGATTTCGGCCAGGTACTCGCTGCCGGAGATTGCCAGTCGGGAATTTGAACTGACGGTCGGTGCGGTGCTGGTGGCCAGTTTGGGCGGAATCAATGGCGATCACGATGTGCCGACGCCAGATCAGGGACGGTTGATGCAGCGATTGTCAGAGGAATCGCGGCTTGCCTACCGGTCGTTGGTCTATGACGATCCGGAATTCGTCTCGTTTTTCCAGCAGGCAACACCGATTCGCGAAATCGCCGAGTTGAAACTCGGTTCGCGCCCTGCCCGCCGCACGGCATCAACCCGGATTGAAGATCTGCGCGCGATTCCGTGGGTCTTCTCGTGGACGCAGGCACGCATCGTCCTTCCCGGTTGGTACGGCCTGGGAACGGCTCTGGCCAGCGCGATCGATCGAAACGAACTGCCTGCGCTGCAGGAGATGTATCGTGCCTGGCCGTTTTTCGCGACGACGATGAGCAATGCCGAAATGGCGCTCTCCAAGGCCGATCTGCTGATTGCCGAACGCTATGTGGATCTTGTCGAGCCGGTTGCGTTGCGTGACCGGATCTGGGCGCTGATTCGAAGCGAGTACGAGCGGACGGTATCCAGTGTATTGGCCGTGACGGGTCAGACGCGGCTGCTGGAGAACGATCCGGTGCTTCGCCGATCTATTGAGCGCCGCAACCCGTATGTCGATCCGCTTTCGTTCCTGCAACTTGAGCTTATCCGACGGCTGCGAGAGACGGACGACCAGCAGAGTCTGATTCGGCCGGTGCTGCTCTCGATCAATGGCATTGCCGGGGCGTTGAAGAACACCGGCTGAGGCTACGTCTCGCTGGCCTGATCCCCGGCGATCGCATCGAGGTAGCCGTCGCGGCCGCCAACGAAGACGAGGCCATTGACGGCGATCGGTGGTATCTGGATCGTGTTGCCGGTGGCATAGGTAAAGACCTGGGCACCGGTTTCCACATCGTAGGCATAGAGCGTTTGTCCACTGGCTACGAGGACGATGTCGCCGGATATGGTCGGCCCGACGGTGATTTGGGCGCCGGTTGCGACCGACCAGGTTATTGCGCCGGATTCGCGGTCAATGGCCGAAACGCTGCCATCATCCGCCGCGACAATCACGACATCCTCGCCCAACGCCGCCCCGCCCGAACCGCCGGCATCGTACTTCCAGATTGTGGAGCCAAATTTGGCACTCAGGGCAAATGTTGTACCGGCTGCGGTCGTCACGTACAGGGTGTCACCCGCGCTGACGATTGGCGCGAACACACCACCTTCCACATCCGACCGCCAGAGGATGGTGCCGTTATCGGCGCGCATCCCGAAGACGATGCCGCGATCGTTGGCGATGTAGATGCGCCCGCTATCGACTGTTGGTGACCCAAAGATCAATCCGTCGGTTTGCGATTTCCAGTTGACCGCACCGGTCGCGACGTCGAGCGCATAGATCGATCCGTTTTGACTGACGATGTAGACGACATCGTCAACGATGGTCGGGCTGGTCGAGCCGGTGAACGAGACGGACTGGCTCCAGAGATCGGATCCGTCCTCCAGCGAGACAGCCAGCACGGTGTATCCGTTATTGATGACGATCATCGTGTCGGTGATCGCAGGGGTCGAGCGGACGATGTACTCACCAATCTCGCGCGACCAAATTTGGTTGCCTGTGGTGGCGTCGAGACCGTACAGATAGCCGCTCTTGCTGCCGACAACCAGCGTGTTTTGGGAGAGAGCCGGGGAGGAGTAGAGTTCGCCGCCGGTATCGAAGCGCCACGAGCGGTACAGACCGGTTTCAGGAGCCGGGCCGATCGTGACACCCTGATGGGCCGGACCACCGCGATTCATGAGCATCTCGCCGTCTGTCGCTACGGCTTTCGTCGGAGTTGGTTTGGGTCCGTTGCTGGCCGAGATCAATCTGGTTGGATTCGGTGCCTCGGGTTCAATCACGCGCCAGCTGACAATACCCAGCCCGAGGATCCCGAGCACAATCAGCCAGCGGCCGGCCCGGGAAAGTGCTGGATAGTCGACCCGCAGCTCCCACATGCCCCAGCAAATGGAAACCAGGCCGGCGAGTGTGAGGATGACCTGGACGAACGGGGTCAGATCGATCAGCAGCCCGAGGACAACCACCAGCAGGCCGGCCGCGACCCAACCAGTGCCGGGCGCATCGGGATCTGTGGCGCGATTGAACAGGGTTTCATCCCGGGTGGCATACGCCATCGGCGGCAACTGATCGCTCAGCGCCCAGGGGAGAAAGTCGGCCTCGACTTCGTGAATATCGGCGCCGCAGCACTGGCAGAATTCAGCCAGCCCGTAATTGACCTGTTTGCAGTTCGGACAATGACGGGCTTGCTGACTCATGGCGCCTTACCTGCGCGTTGGCGTTACTTGCGGGATGCGAGACAGATGGTCCACGGCATCGAACCGCCCAGCCAATCGATCTTGAAGTCGGGACAGGTCGTGGTCACGAACTCACCGAACTTGGCGCGGCTCCAGAACTGCTTGTGATCCGGATCGCTGCCACGGGGGCGAATGTCGAGATTCTTGCCGCGCGCAACATTTGCCATGCAGAAATACGGCTCGTGCGGCACGCTGATGATGATCGATTTGCTACTGACGCGGGCCAGTTCGCCAAGCGCCGAGCCGGGATCCGTCTGATGCTCCAGCACCTCAAAGCAGCCGACGAGCTCGAATGACTTGTCGGGAAACGGGATATCGAAAATGCTGGCGGTCACGAATTCGGCGTTCGGGTTCATCTTCTGCGCCATCTCGATCGACGACGGATTGAAATCGAAGCCGGTCAGTTTGACCCCCGGGACGCGCTTCATGATCAGGTCAGCCACAAAGCCTTCGCCACAGCCGGCATCCAGGAAGGTCGCCGGATTGACCTCCGCGATCTTGCCAAGCAGAGTCGCGTGGAATCGCTCGATCAACTTGCGCTGAACGGGATTGCCGCTCGTGTGCTTGATGTAGTTGCTGGTGTCCTGGGCGTTCTGATGAACAGCGGTACTCATGCTTCCTCCGTCAGCGGGTCTTTCGACTTCGTGAACGATAACCATACGCGAAACAATAGATAGAGCACTGGAATTGAGGCGAACAGAGCCAACCGATAGGCGACGGCGGCGAAAATCGTGGGAGAAACGGCCGCGCCATGGATGCGGGCGATGCCGCCCATCAATGCCTCGCGAATACCGGCCCCACCCGGTAATGGACTGAGCATACCGACCAGGATGGGAACGCTGGTGATGCCGAGCACCAAAAGCGGATCGGGGTGGACACCAAGCGCGTTCAGCATGATCGCGAGGACAGCACCCTGCATCACCCAGTAGACCCCGGTCACGGCCAGACTGATTGCTGCCTCACGCGGATTCTTGCCTGGGTAGGTCAGCACCTGACGGACCTTATGCCGGATGGGCGCGATGCGGACGGAGCGGAGGACGACCAGTAGGGCGCCGATTCCGACAATCACGGTCGCAACGATGCCGAATCCGACCAGCAGGGTGATATCGGAGACCGAATAGCCGCTGTTGGAGTAGCCGCCGGTGACCAGCCAGAGTGCCGAGGCGATGCCGAGGATGATGACATCGGCGCCGACTTCCCACAGGGCGACGGCGCCGGTCTCGGTGATGGTCAGGCCGAGGGCGCGTTTGGTCAGGGCAGCCCGGGTCGGAACTGCCAGTCCCACTGGCGCAGCGTAATTGATCACGACTGAGGTCAGGAAGGCTTCGCCCGCGCGGCCGAAGTTTGACGAGCCGTGGACCATGATCACCAGCCGGTGCCAGCGGATACAGAGAAGGAAGAGGCCGGCCAGATAAAGAAACGCCCCGAGCACCAGCAACCACGGATTGGCTTCCCGCAACGAATCGATGACCTCGCCAACATCGCCTGTTCGCCAGAGCAGAAGCATGGCCAGGCCAATTGAGCCGATGAAGATAACCGGGGTGGGAATCGCCGTCAGTTTGCCGAGCAGGCCAGATGGCTTTTTCCGCTCGACCTCGATCTCGATTGGCGTTTCGGTGCTTGTCACTCGTTGGCTGGGAGCAGAACGCGATTCGAATCGAGCCCAAACATCTCTCGGGCTGAACTGGACGGATCGCCATTCGGGGTATTGGATCGGTTGGCCAGGAATTCGCCAATCAGACCGATGCCGAAGAATTGCGCCCCGAGAACGACCAGCAGGACCGCCAACATCAGGAGCGGACGCGTGCCGATCGGATTGCCGAGGACGAGTTTGTCGAATGTCAACCAGAGCCCGATCAATACACCCAGGAAGGCAGAAATCAGACCCGGTACACCGAGCAGGTGCATCGGACGCTGCCGGTACTCGGTCAGGAAGTAGACGGTGAAGAGATCGAGGAAGCCCTTGGTCAGGCGCGACCATCCGTATTTGGACGCGCCCCAGGTGCGCGGGTGGTGCTTGACCGGGATTTCGGCGATCCGGAAGCCCTCGGCATTGGCAAGCACCGGGGTGAAGCGATGCAGTTCGCCGTAAAGGCGGATCGACTTGGCGGCATCCTGACGGTATGCCTTGAAGCCGCAA
>JAPXRQ010000174.1:0-6303 GCA_033813515.1 Thermomicrobiales bacterium | reverse complement strand
ACCACCCTCTTCCTTGCTCAGCACGTACACCTCGGCCTTGACCTTGGTGTGCGGATTGATCGAACCCGGCTTGCACAGCACCTGGCCGCGCTCCACGTCCTCTCGCTCCACACCACGCAGCAGGCAGCCAACATTGTCGCCGGCCTCACCCTGATCAAGGGTCTTCTGGAACATCTCAACACCGGTGACAACGACCTTGCGCCGCTCACCAAGTCCGACGATCTCGATTTCGTCACCGGTCTTGACCACACCACGCTCCACGCGGCCAGTCACGACGGTGCCACGACCCTTGATGCCAAAGACATCTTCGATCGGCATCAGGAAGGGCTGATCAATCGCGCGGACCGGGGTCGGCACGTAGTCATCAACCGCCTGCATCAGCTCGAGAATCGGCTGGTACTCCGGCGCACTCGGATCCTTGCTGTCGCTCTCCAGCGCAGCCAGGGCCGAACCGCGGATGACCGGCACTTCGTCGCCAGGGAAGTTGTAGGTCGAGAGCAGTTCCCGCACCTCAAGCTCCACCAGCTCGAGCAGTTCCGGATCGTCCATGACGTCGCACTTGTTCAGGAAGACGACAATGCTCGGCACTTCGACCTGACGGGCAAGCAGGATGTGCTCGCGGGTCTGTGGCATCGGGCCGTCCGGTGCCGACACGACCAGGATGGCGCCGTCCATCTGGGCAGCACCGGTGATCATGTTCTTGATGTAGTCGGCGTGGCCCGGGCAGTCGACGTGGGCATAGTGCCGCTTGTCGGTCTCGTACTCCACGTGCGCAATCGCGATCGTGATCCCGCGCTCCCGCTCTTCCGGGGCGTTGTCAATCGAATCAAAGCTGCGGAAGGCGGCATCGCCCTTCAACGCCAGGGTCTTCGTGATGGCCGCGGTCAGGCTGGTCTTGCCATGGTCCACGTGCCCAATCGTGCCGACGTTCAGGTGCGGCTTGTTCCGCTCAAACTTGGCCTTACCCATTGCAGGTAAATCTCCTGTCCGGATGCGGGCGGCACCCGGCTAATGTGATCAGCGCGATCGGTTCGCGACTGACGCAACAAAAGGCTCCCCATGGAGCCTTTCGACCGAAGGACTCTGGAGCCCACGCCCGGACTTGAACCGGGGACCTCTTTCTTACCAAGAAAGTGCTCTACCGACTGAGCTACGTGGGCCCGTATGACGGGATTTCACCGCCTTGTTTGGCACTCGCAATTGGTGGGCAGTGGCGGATTCGAACCACCGAAGCTCACGCACCTGATTTACAGTCAGGCCCAATTGTCCACTCTGGCAACTGCCCCTGACCCGACTGCCGCGTGCGCGGATAAGAGCCGACGATGGGACTCGAACCCGCAACCTGCTGTTTACAAAACAGCTGCTCTGCCAATTGAGCTACGTCGGCAAGCCGGACACGGCCAAATGCTGCGCCATCGGCCAGTATACGGAAGCGTTGCCAGAAGAGTCAACGGGTTCAGGGGTCCTATTTCAAACAATTCCGCGCTCAATGCAAGTTCCACCCAATATGAACGCGCTCCGGACTCATTGAACCTGCAATGTTCTGCCATCAGGAGGCTGCCATTCGTTCGGCTCGGGCACGGCTCTAGTTGGCACCGCGAGGATCAAGATTCCCGCCAGTATCAACACGCCCCCGCTCACCTGCAGCAACGTCAGGGACTCGTGCAGCAGCAGGATCCCGAGAAGCGAGGCAGTCAACGGCTCCACCAATGAGAGCGTCGCAGCCACCGAAACCGGAAGGCGATGCAATCCCAGTCCGAACAGGTAGTAGGCAACAGCCGTGGTGATGACCCCGAGATGCAGGGCGATCACAATCCCGCGGCCACTGGCGACCCAGCTGACATCGCGCTCGAACAGCAATGGCGAGAGCAGGATGGCGCCACCACCGAACGCAACAGCCATTGCCGTTTCAGGAGAATGCCCCGCGATGATGAGGTCCTTGGACGCGATTGCGTACGTGGCATATGAGAGTCCGGCGCAGAGGCACAGCGCAATGCCGAGCACATTCCCCTGGGCGCCAGACGAAGCGGCGATGAGCAGAGTCGCTCCGAACACAGAGACAGCGGTGGCCTGCAACCACCGCCGCGCCGGTCGCTCGCCTCGAATGATCCAGGCAAGCAGTCCTGCGAAAGCCGGAGCGCTGCCGATTGACACGACCGTTCCGATCGCGACTCCGGTCCGATCAATCCCGGAGAAGAACAGCACCTGGTAACCGGCAACGCCGATCGCAGCGAGCAGCATGGGCAGCCTGGGCCACGTTCGCCCCTTCGCAAAACTACCGGTGTGCCAGGCCGCAATAGTCAATGCGAGGCCGCCGATTGCGATCCGGACAGCGCCGACTGCCATTGGATCCGGATCGCCGGGAATGTAGGACTTCGCCGTGCCAGTCGTTCCCCACAGCACCGCCGCAACCAGCACATAGATCGATGCTGATCTCAGGCCCGATCGTGGCAGTGATTCCGACTGATTGATCATGCGCGGATTGTAGGAGTAATGAGTCTCCCATCGACTCGCGATTGGCGGTCCACCAGATGATTGACATCTGAGTTATAATTCACACATACGTAAGGACGCAGACGCAGTGGCCCGACCAACCCGCCAAACCCAAATTGCCGAGCAATTGGACGACACCTGCCAGGAAAAGATCGTTCATGTCGCGGCCGTCCGCACGGCACGCTCAGCGCGGCTTTCTCCAAACAAACTTGATCGCGTCTCGGCCCTTTTCGCCGCACTCTCCGACCCCACGCGACTCCGCATAGTTCGGGCCCTCCAAACATCGGAACTCTGCGTCTGCGATATCGCCGCGACCGTCGGAATCAGCGAGTCGGCGGTATCGCATCAGTTGCGTCTGCTCCGGGAGACCGGCCTTGTCCGCAATCGGCGGGACGGTCGCCTTGTCCTCTACGCGCTGGATGACGATCACGTAACTCAACTCGTCGCGCTTGCAATCGACCACGCCAGCCATGCCACAGAGGGTTCAGTCCGGTGACCGCCCCGACACTCATGAAATCAAGATTCCCCATCGTCGGGATGGATTGTGCCGACTGTGCCCGAACACTCCAGCGTGCGCTCTCGGAGACCGATGGAGTTGCGTCAGTTGATGTGCGTTTCGAGTCGGGTACGGCTGTTGTTGAACACGACGACACAATTGCACCTGACGCCAAACTGGCGAGGGTGATCGAGCAGGCCGGATACAAGGTTGGAGGCGCATCCGCTCCCACGTGCGCGCTGACGTTTGATGTGACCGGAATGGACTGTGCCGATTGCGCACGTTCTGCCCAGTCGGCAGTTGCACGGCTTCCGGGCATCGCCACCGCCGATGTTTCCTTCGAGACCGGACTACTCCGTGTCACCGGCAGCAGTGATCAGATCGAGACCGGCGCCGTGATCCGCGCGGTCGAATCTGCCGGTTACAAGGCGACGTTGCGGGATGGAATGACGCGGCCTCGCTCGGAGCAGGCTCGCTGGCAGGATCGGCGCCTGCAGGAGATTTTGCTGGCGGCCGGACTGTGGCTCGCCGGAATGATTGCGGACCACGAGCTCGATCTCCCCTACCTGGCGATCGTCCTCTATCTCTCAGCGATAGTGCTGGCCGGGTTCCGCATCGCACGCGCGGCCCGTGTTTCGCTAACCGTGCGCCGGGCGGACATGAACCTGCTCATGACCCTGGCGGCGATCGGAGCAATCATCCTCGGTGATTTCTCCGAAGCGAGTTCACTGGTCGTCCTGTTTGCACTCGGCATCTACCTGCAATCGGCCACCCTGGATCGGACCCGCGGAGCGATCAAACGACTGCTGGATCTGACACCTCCGACCGCGCGACTGCTTCGGAACGATCAGGAGACCTCCGTTCAGGCGATCACATTGCAACCCGGCGATGTCATCCGGGTTCTCCCTGGCGAGCGCATTCCGGTCGATGGGACGGTCCTGAGCGGCCATTCCGGTCTGGATCAGGCGCAGATCACCGGCGAGTCCCGCCTTCGCTCGGTTACTTCTGAAGACACCGTCTACGCAGGTTCGATGAACAGCACCGGCGCATTGACGATTACCGCGTCTTCGGCCGGAAATGACACCTCGTTGGCGCGGATTGTCGATCTGGTCGAGGAAGCGCAGGCATCCAAGGCTGCGATTCAGGGCACGGTCGAGCGTTTCGCGGCCATTTACACCCCGGTCGTGATTGGTCTTGCGGCGGCTATCGCCCTGGTGGGTGGCGGCCTCACCGGTAACTGGAGCGAATGGTTCTATCGGGGACTGATCCTGCTGGTCGTTGCCTGCCCCTGTGCGCTCATCATCTCGACGCCAGTGGCATACGTTTCGGCGATCGGTCGTGGCACGAGGCTCGGTGTGCTTTTCAAGGGCGGGATTGCCCTGGACGGATTGGCTGCAATCAAAACGCTGGCGTTCGACAAGACGGGCACGCTGACCCACGGCCGACCTGAAGTCGAAGCAATCGTCACTGACGGTCTGTCTGAAGTTGACGTGCTGGGCCTTGCGGCGGGCCTTGAATGTGGATCCACTCACCCGATCGCGCGGGGGATTCTGCGGGCTGCCAATACGACCTCGATTGCACCGGTCGAACACGTGCAGGTCGTTCCTGGTCAGGGCATGACAGGCGTGTTGAAAGGGACGCAGGTCGCGGTCGGTTCGCGAGCGCTGGCCAGCTCGGTCTCTGCCCGGATTGCGAGCGCATTGTCTGATGCCCAGTCGGCGGGAAAGACCACCGTCCTCGTGGTGCGGGATGAGGTGGCCGTCGGAGTGATTGTGCTGGCCGATTCGGTCCGGCCCATCTCTCGTCAGGTCATCGCCGATCTGAAGCACCTGGGTATCGATCCCGTTCTCCTTTCGGGCGATAGTGAACCGGTTGTGCAGTCGCTGGCGGCTTCGGTCGGGATCGATCACTTCGAGGCTGGTTTGATGCCGGCCCAGAAGTCCGAGATCATCCGCACTCTCAGCGCCGAGGGTCCGATCGGGATGGTTGGCGATGGCATCAACGATGCGCCTGCCCTCGCCCAGGCCACGGTCGGGATTGCGATGGGTGTGGGTGGCTCGACGGCGGCGATCGATGCGGCCGATGTTGCCCTGATGGGTGACGATCTGACGATGATCCCGGTCGCGGTCCGTCTGGCACGGGCGACGCAGTCGATCGTCTGGCAGAACATCGCCTTTGCCCTGATCACCAAGTTGGCATTCGTCGGCCTGACGGTGGGTGGCTACACCAGCCTCTGGCTCGCCGTCCTCGCCGACGTAGGCGCCTCCCTCCTCGTAACCCTGAACGCGATGAGGCTGAGTTCCAGTCGTCAGTAGTCGGTCGTCGGTAGTCAGTTTGGGGCCGCGTCCGTCCCAGTCTTTTCTTCCCACCCACCCTAACTGGCAACTGGCGACTGCCCACTGATGACTAGTAATAGTTATGTGAACTTGGTTTGATGGTGGCGAGGATGCCCTCTTCGTTATCGACCGTGTCCAGCAGTTGGCGGGCGGTTGGCATCGCTTTCTTGTCGATCGTGATGTCGTTGTAGTGGCGGCGGGCTTCCTCGAGGGGGAACACATCCCGCGCGACGATATTGATCGCACCGCCCTGATGCTGGACCTCGCCCACGATCACGAGGAATGGCTCGCCCCGCACCACCAGTCGCCGCTTCTCGTACAACCACGGCTGCACAACGACATTGACCAGCCCGACCTCGTCTTCCAATAACAGGAACTGCACCCCCTTGGCCGTTCCCGGTCGCTGCCGGCAGACAATTAACCCGGCGATCTCGATGACCTCGCCTGTCGGCAATGTCTCGACCGCGCGCGTGTTTACATACCTGGCCGGAAGCCTGTTCCGCAGCAATCCCAGTGGGTGATAGCGGGCCGACATGCCAAGCACGGCGTAATCGGCCTCCATCTGCTCCCACGCTCCCATCGGCCGCAGCTCGACCATGTCCTGCGCGACTGGCAGTGGCAACGCAATCTGTCTGCCCTTCTCGTCAGCCGGGGAGCGCTTGCCGCGTCCGAACCGCTTCGACGGCACGAACAGCCCAACCTGCCAGAGCGCCTCCCGCCGACCCAAACCAAATCGATCGAACGCGCCCACCACGATCAGGTTCTCGATCGCATCCTGACTGATCGGACAGCGGCGCATGAAATCGGCCAGCGAGCGATACGGGCCATTCGCCGTACGCTCCAGCACGATCTGGCGGGCAGCATCTCCGCCCAGTGAGCGGACATACCCCAGCCCAATCCGGATCCCGTTCAGATCCTCAACCGCGCACCGGACGCCGCTGGTGTTGATATCTGGCGCAAAGACGCGAACCCCATGAC
>JAPXRQ010000173.1:4627-6312 GCA_033813515.1 Thermomicrobiales bacterium | reverse complement strand
GAGCCTGTGTCCGTTGTGCAATCGGCCGCCTCGGGACGATCGGCGGACGCGGCCATTTCGGCGACCGATCCGAAGACCCGGGGACGGCTGCCGAGCAACGCGGCGGCTTCATCAGCAAGGTCGTTGGCGTTCTGCAGGTTGCGATCGCAAACAGCAACGAGATCAATGGAACGGTCGCCGGCCGCCTGCAACTCGGCCAATCCGGCCAGATGCCGCCGGCCCATTCCGCCGCAGCCCACAATCGCCATCCGCACAGGTTCCACATCGACCCCCGAATTCTCCGGACACCACAATTCGCTGCCGCATTTTGCGGTCAAACCACAATCGCCGCAACGCACATCACGCGGCTGTCGCAAAACGCATTGACATTGCCCGGCAGCGGTACTAGAGTGCCCCGGGCTCCGGTGAAATCACCACACAGCCGCACGGCACGCAGCACCTCGCAGGATGGTCATCATGAGTAGTCACGAACCTGTGGTGCGCCGGTCGCTCCTCCCGTAGCGATCCTCCTGCGGCCGCCGCACCGAACGTAGCCCGGCGCCAACTTCATCCCTCCACCCCTCAGCACACAACCGTTTGTGCATTGCCGCACACAGCGCTCCGTTCGCATGCCCTTCTTCCATTGAAAGCGAGGTGGATTCATGATCACGCAGGAAGATCTGATCACCACTGTCCACAACCTGATTGAGCAGCGCGACACCGCCGGTCTGCTCGCCCTCACAGACACCCTGAGCTGGAATGACTGGGCCGAGGTCGTTCCCCATCTCGACGATGCCGAGATCGCGTTTCTGCTTGAGGTATTGCCCGATTCCGATGTGCCCGAGGTCCTCGCCGAACTCGATCCCGCGCATGCCGCCGAGATTCTGCTCACCTACGATCGCTCCGAGGCAGCTGATCTGCTCGAAGCGATGGATCCGGACGATGCCACCGATGTCATCGATGAGCTGAGTGATGCCGAGGCCGAGCAGATCCTGACCGAGATGGAGCCGGAGGACGCGGCCGAGATTCGGGAACTGCTCGCCTATCCGCCCGATACAGCCGGCGGCATCATGACCCCGGCCTTCGTGGCCATCTCACCAGATCTTCGGGCCGATCAGGCAATCGCCGCCCTGCGCAAAATCGCGCAGGAAGCGGAGACGATGTACTACGTCTACGTTCTCGATGCGGAGGAGCACCTGCTCGGCGTCCTCTCGCTCTATCGCATTGTCCTGACCGGGCCCGATACTCCGGTCCGCGACCTGATGGTTGCCGATCCGATCACCGTGCCGGCCGATGCAGATCGGGAAACGGCGGCTGCCCTGCTGACCGATCGCAATCTGCTCGCCCTGCCCGTTGTCGATGCCCAAAACCGACTCGTCGGCATCATCACGCAAGACGATGTCGCCGATGTTCTCGAGGAGGAGGCCACCGAGGACATCGAGCGCCTTGGTGGTTCGCAGCCGCTGGAGATCTCATACCGCCGAGCCGGAGTTCTGCTCCTGTTCCGCCGGCGCATCGTCTGGTTGCTCCTGCTCTTCGTGGCCGAGGCCTATACCGGCACGGTCCTGCGTCACTACGAGGACGAAATCGCCCAGGTTGTTGCCCTGTCGTTCTTCATCCCGCTCCTGATTGGCACCGGCGGCAATATCGGCAGCCAGGTGACAACCACCCTGGTGCGTGCTCTTGGTCTGGGCGAAGTCCGTCTC
>JAPXRQ010000173.1:0-4617 GCA_033813515.1 Thermomicrobiales bacterium | reverse complement strand
GGCCGTCGTCGCCTTCGGGCGATCGCATCTGCTGCACGTTGGCAACGATGTCGGATACGTCATCGCCCTCACGATTGCCATCATCTGCATCTGGTCAGCAACGGTCGCGGCCGTCCTGCCGTTGCTGCTCAAGAAGCTCCGGGTCGATCCGGCGGTGGTCTCGGCGCCGTTGATCACGACACTCGTCGATGGCACCGGCCTGGTGATCTATTTCACCCTCGCCAAGTACATGCTCAATCTCTAGTTCGTGTTCGTGTTCGTCGTTCGTGTTCGTCGTTCGTGTTCTTCGTTCGTGTTCGAAGGGCGCGGGAAATGAAGCGTGCCACCTCTTTGTGGCACCAGCGTCACTCAGGCGAGGAGCAATGTGGCGTAGGCCGCCAGCCAGTGCTCGACCATGTAATCGCTCCCGGAAACCTGCGGGAGCGATGCCTCCGCATGTCGTTGCGCCGCCTCAAGCAGGATCGGACGACGTGAGTCCTCCGCCGGTAACGCCTCGGCCACCCGAATCATCCCGAATGCGCGGTACAGATTGAGGCCATGCAGATGTGCGATGTGCCCGTCAGTTGCGTCCGAAACCACGGCCGGGATCATGAGCGCCATCGGTCCGCCCTCCCCCAGGGTCGGCAGGAATACATCCAGCCATCCGATGAACTCGCCCCGCAGCAGAAGCGCGGCCATGAGTTCCGCCTCGGTCAGCGCCGCCGAGAGGAAATCCGATCCCGACGGCTCATAGTGCGCGGGATAGGCAAGATCAGCACCGAACCAGTCCATGGCTCGGGATCGAATCAGATCGGCCAGTTCCGGATCGAACGCCTTTGCATACGGCAGCGCGCGAGCCAACGCAAATGCTGTGTTGGGGTGGAAACCACAGCGCACCGGATAGGTCAGTTTCGGCAGCCAGGCTTTGAACTGGGCGGCGATATGCTCGGCCAGCGGTCGGGTGGCGTCGGCCCAGCGCCGCCCATCTGGATCATCCCAGGTGGCCAGATCGTGATGCAGTGTCAGGTACCAGCCCCATCCGTACGGGCGCTCCCATCCCCGATGCTGTGGCTGTTCGAAGAAGGCCAGTTCCCGCGACAGATTCTCCGCGGTGAGCAGATCTCCAAGTTGCTGACGGGCTCGCGTTGCGTTCGGCAAATCCGGATGCGTCCGCAGCATCCGCACGGCGACCCAATGCAACTCAACGCACGAGTGCCAGTCGAAGCAGCCATAGAAGGCAGGATGGAGTTGGCGGTGGGAGGGAATCGGTTCCGGGCCGACCGCCGTCAACATCACCGCCACCGGGTATTCGCGCGTGATGTTCTCCAGCGCCGTATCGAGATACTGCTCGGCCAGTCCGGAAAGCATCTCCGCGCGTAGTGCTGCATCCACGTTGTTTGCTCCTGTTGGTTCCCAAATTCTCGTCATATCTGGGCGGGATTGTGGCATGGATTACCGCCTGGTCCGATAGTGCCGACCACGGTATCCCTTCGGCCCCGTGCCGTTCAGTCAAACGGACGTATGCTCACTGATGAGCCATTCCGGCGATCGTGCCAGCCACATGATCGCTGCCCCTTTCCCTCGAGTGGTTTTGCAGGAGCGCCCGAAGCCATCCCTTCGGGCGTTGTTGCGTCCGCCTCACACCCCATCCGGTCGCGCCAGAATCTCGGACGGCTCGGTGCGTATGCGCCGGGGCATGCGCTGCTTCTCCGGATCCAGTCCCTGTTCTGCCCAGAGCGCCATGCCCCCCATCCCAAAACAGAAGACGATCACGCCGATCCAGAGCCAGGTCGGACCAAGCCACAAGAGGGCGGCCACAATTCCAGGCGCGATCGTTCTGGCCAACCCCCATGAAAAGGAAAAGAGCGCCAGATACCTCCCGCGCAAGGCAGGCGGCGCCAGAGCCGACGGAAAGCCGTTCGTTTGGTTCGCCTGAAAGACATCGCCAATCGTATTCACGGCAACGCAAAACAGCACATAGAGCAACAGCGCTTTGGGCGGCACGACCTGGGCCAGTGCGAAGAAGATCGCCCCGACCACCCACAGTGCCGCCGCGAAAACGTAGACCCGTGTTCGGCGCCAACCAGACACGAACCTGAGCGCCAGGGCCTGACAGGTCGCCAGAATCAATGTGGCCAGCGCGAACATGATTCCCGGCAGCCACTCGCCCAGGTGCAGGTGATCAACCACATAGACCGGCCAGGCCAGAAATCCGGTCATGATGGCACAGGCAGCCATGACATTGGCCAGCGCCATCCGCATCACCGGCCGATCCTGGAACACCGCCTTCCAGCCGCCATGATCGCCTTCATGGTGCACAGGCGCGGGCGGTGGCACCCGGGTCGCGATCAGGAACGCCGCGAGGGCGAACGAGATTCCATTGATTGCAATCAGCACCCGGTAGCCATCATCGCCAAGCAGCCAGACGATCGCCGCCGCCGCAAGCCCCCCGATGCCAAACCCCGCCTCCCGTGTCATCCCGAGGAAGGCAAACCAGCGGTCGCGTTCGTGATCCGCCGCGATCTGGGCAACGAGGGATGGGAACCCGACCCAAAAGATTCGGTCGCCCAGCGAGGCAATCAGGGCAAAAACGGCCAGGCGCGGAACAGAGCCATCCACAAAGAGCAAACCGGTATAGCCGATTGCGCACAGGATCTGGCTGAAGAGCATCATCGGCTTTGCGCCGGTCCGATCGACCAGGCTGCCGGCAATCGGATTGAAGGCCAGAGCGACGCCAGCGGTAATGGAGAGGACCAGGCCAGCCGTTCCCAGGGAAAAGCCGGCGATCTTGTTCAAATACAAGAGATAGAAGGTGAAGAACAGTCCGCTCCCAACAGCGTCGATCCACGTCGCCAGAACGAGCGTCCCGGATCCCGGGCGTTCAAGATGGGGAAGGCCAAGGCTGCTGGCCAGGGAATTGATTTTCTGCATGGTCAGCGGTTATCTCAATTCGGAGCGGTCAATCGATCATGGGACGCGTTTGCAAAGCGGCCCGCGACGCTCAAGACAGAACGTCCCGATCCAGGTCGGTTCTCTTTGGTTCAGCAGTGACTGTTGGAATTCGGAACAACCGGTGTGATTGCGGCCTCTCCACTTGCTGCATCTCTATGGTGGCACGACGGCGCCTCGGCTGTCCTGTCGTTTCTGCCAGTTGCGAGAGAGACATAGGTGATAGCAATCAGAAACTGCTGGCATGGACTGCCACGAAACCTAATCTGCTCGCCTTCCCACAGCTCTGCTTGTCTCGCCACCCAAGACCATCCCGGATGCGCGGCACTACACCAGTCCAGCGGTTTGCGAGTCGTCCGGAATATCGCGCGAATCGGCACAGGGCCATCGGAAATGTCTGTTTGTCACGGTGTGTGGAGGGTTGGGCGACGCCATCACCTCCGTGAGCCTGGACAGCGGGATCCCGAAGCGATTCGGGACTTTTGTCTGCCTCGACGGCAAGGACGTAGCCAGTTCTTCCTATCTCCTGTCCCAGTCGCCGTCGTAGGTTGAAGATGAGTACGTACAGTGCTAATCTACAGTGACCATTTGTGGTCGACGCTACGTTCAATCCAGAGCCGCAAGGCAATTGGTTCCAAGACCGGATTCAATGTCTCGACTCCACGCAGCAGTTGCGGGCCCATTCCAGAGCCCAAATAGAAGTAAGAAGGTCAGGGAGGTTGCATGAAATCGCCGTATAGTCGTTTGTCCAATGCGCTCATCGTGTTTGCAGCATGCTTGTTGGCGCTCTACGCCACCACCATCCCGTCCCTGATCGGGTCGTCCGGGAATGTTGCGGCAGTTAATGTGCCCTCCGGGGCTGCGGCCTCAGAGCAGGATTCTGACGCCAGCCCGGTTGCCGATGATTCGTTCGTGCAGTCGGACGAAGACAGCTTTGTCGCAGCCGCATCGGATTTCGAGTCAGCTGCGGAAGTGATTACAACCACCTGCTCCTACGATCCCGGCAATCACGACTTGCGGGAAGTCGGCGTTACACTCCTCGATCGCAGCCAGGGAATACCGACCATCACATTCACGCTCTATGACATCAACGGCGCCGTCGTCTCTCCGACCACCCCGCCCAGCCCGTATACCGGTTACGAGCTTTCTTTCACTGGCGGCTATTCCCGGCTGAGCGTCACCGTCGTCTATCCGAACGACAGCGCAACCTTCTACGCGGATGCCTACTGCATCCCGCCAACCCCAACACCGACCAACACGTTCACTCCAACGCGAACACCGACCAACACCTACACCCCAACCAACACGCCAACGAACACCTTCACGCCGTCGAATACGCCGACGAAAACAAACACCCCGTTGCCGACGAATACCTTCACGCCGAGCAACACGCCGACGATCACCAATACCCCGACGATTACCAATACGCCGACGGTCACCAACACCCCAACGAACACCTTCACGCCGTCGAATACGCCGACGATCACCAACACCCCGTTGCCGACGAACACGTTCACGCCGAGCAACACACCAACGATCACCAATACCCCGACGATTACCAATACGCCGACGGTCACCAACACCCCAACGAACACCTTCACGCCGTCGAACACGCCGACGATCACCAACACCCCGTTGCCGACGAACACATTCACGCCGAGCAACACACCGACGGTGACCAATACCCCG
>JAPXRQ010000172.1:0-6336 GCA_033813515.1 Thermomicrobiales bacterium | reverse complement strand
TCAGGCGATCCTTGACCGAATTGGCGCGGATGCGTCCCGTTGCTGCATGATCGGGAATTCGCCCAAGTCAGACATTCTGCCGCCGCTAGCCCTGGGTATGCGCGCGATCTTCATCCCGCACGATCACACCTGGCAGCTTGAGCATGATGAGATCGATCGGTCGCATGCCCGACTGACAGTGCTGGATCGATTTGTCGACCTGATCGCCCATTTTCAGGCCGTCTGATTCTTGACCGGTGGCTTAATCTTGTAGGCAGTTGAGCCACAGTCGGCTCAGCGTGTTTCAGGAAATCGGAGCCCTCCAATGCAGCAATATCAGGACTACGCGGGTACTGCGGCGCCCCAGGCCGTCGCGACTGCACCACCAGCGGTTCGCGCCGAGTTCATGCGCAAGGTGTACCTGCACATTGCCGGCGCCCTCGTGCTCTTCATGGTGCTGGAGGCGTTCCTCCAGTCCCTCCCGTTCGCTGAGCGCATGGTCAACACCATGAACAACGTCTGGCTGCTGGTCATCATTGGTATGACCGCCGTCGGCTGGATCGCCAGCAAGTGGACGATGCCGGGGTTGCCGCTGTCGCAGCAGTATCTTGGGCTCGTGCTCTACACGATCGGCCAGGCAATCATTTTCATGCCGCTGATCGCGTATATCCGCTTCTACGAGGATGACAACATCCTGGTCACGGGTGGATTGATCACGCTGGGTCTGGTGGCCGGACTTTCGTTGATCGGCATTGATGGCCGGACGAGTTTCTCCTGGATGCGCGCCATCATCATGATCGCGTTCCCGGTCTCATTTGGCCTGGTCATTGCCTCGATTCTGTTTGGATTCGGCCTCGGCACCTGGTTCTCGCTCGCGATGATCGTTCTGGCCTCGGGATCGATCCTGTATCAGACGGATCAGATCTTCAAGCGCTCCCGCACGGATGCCTATGTCTCGGCAGCGCTCGGCCTCTTCTCCTCGATCATGCTGCTGCTCTGGTACGTGCTTCGCCTGATGGCCGCTCGCCGCTAGGCACAGCTGGATGCAAAACGAACGGCCCATCCCGGTGACGGGATGGGCCGTTTTGTGTGCTGTGACGATTGGATCTAGACCGATTTGCGACCGGTGATCATGTTCAGGGCGAAGCTGAAGACCAGCGCGCCGATGATCGCCACGATCCGGCTGCCGATGTTGAAGCCGGCATCGAAGCCATCGGTGATCAGGCCGTACAGGAAGCCACCGACAAACGCACCGATGATGCCCAGGACGATGTTTCCGATCCAGCCCTGCGATTGATTGGAGCCGTTGATCAGACTGGCAACATAACCGGCAATGGCGCCAAAAATGATCCAGGTGATGATTCCCATTCTGTCCTCCGACATTGGATACGGGCCGCTCCGTGCGACCACTCCGCAAATGGTACGAACTATCGATTTGTAAACGAAACGTTTGCCTACAACGGAGTTTAGCCGATCGGGGCCGACCCGCGCCCATGACGATGATGAACACGCCAGCGCATAAATGCGGCATTGACCATCGTTCCGATCACCACGATCTGCGCCAGGAACAGGAAGTAGGCGAGGAGCAACCAGACCACGCCGAATATCGCACCGTATCTGTTCAGGTTCTGTGTGTACTGCAGGTAAAGAGGAAACGATTGCGTCAGAAAGGTGAATGCGATGCCGGACAGGATCGAACCCGGCCAGATATCGAGAAACTTCTGCCCCGCATTGGGCAAGAACCGGTTCAGAAGCATGAAGAGCAGGGTCGACGAGAAGAGAGAAGTGCCCAGTGTAATGATCTGGGTCCATTCAGACGCCCCAATGTGACGCTCCAGGGCATCGGGCATCCAGTCGTTTCGGACCACTACCGGCAGGGTGGCCGTCACCGTCGAGATGACGAGAAGGACGGCGACAATAAAGATGATGACAACGGCAAGCAGGCGATTGACGAAGAAATTGCGTCCGTTCACGCCGTAAATGCGATCCATCGCCCGGGTGACCGTCGTCACAAACGAAGTTCCTGCCCATATGAGACCCACGAGCGCGATCAGTCCAATCTGACTGGAGAGATCGGCTGCTCGCAGGATGGTGTCTACGGCTTCACGTGTCTGATCAGACGGCAGCAGGTTGGCGATCTGGTCGATGGCAGACTGGCGACGACTGTCGTCCTTCAACAGGAAGCCGGCCAGCGCGATGATCAACAGCAGGATCGGCACGAGGGCGAAAAGCATATTGAAGGCGATCATCGCCGCCAGGTCGCCACCGTTTTTGCTTCGATAGAAGCCGATTGGGCCGCGATTGATGACAGGGTCGATGATGCGGTTGATCTGCCGCCAGAGCCAACTCATTGGGTTGAACTCGCGAATGTCCTGATTGCGGCTTCCTGATCATCTGTTTCGATGGAGCCGGGCCGCCGGCGTCTGACGTCCTGGATAGCGTCATCGGGTGACAGCCCCTGTGAGACGAGCCAACACGCGAGGACGGTGCCGGTTCGTCCCAGCCCGGCCCGGCAGTGGACCGCGACACGTGCATCGTTCGCAATAGCCTCGGCAATGGTGTCGACGCTCGTCCGGAGCTGCTGCTGGGTTGGTGCGGTGAAATCGGGGCAGGGCAGGTGGACTTCGCGCAGTCCGGCAGATTCCACGTCGATCGGGTTGTGGGCGACTGTTTCCAGGTTGATAACCAGGCTGATGCCTTCCGCGGCCAGGCGTTGCAGGTCGGCCGAATCAGGGTAGGGACAGGCGAATATCTGTCCAGGTTCGAACCAGGAGGTGAGCGAAGTGGGATGACTCACAGTGTGGCTGGCTGATGTACGTACATCGATATGTCCATCTCTACCAACATTGGGTGAACGTACAGTTGTAACACTGTGAAATCTATGCAAAACTGACTATCACTCCCGGGTTCCCGCGCGGTGATGATACGTCAGTCTACGCGGCCAACAGGTGCGGGAGCGATCAGCGTGGTACATCAGATCAATTCGACGACTGACAGTTCAGTGTCGTCGTACACACGCAACGCCCGTACACGCAACAACGCATCCAGGACGACCGAAATCACTCGGTTCGCGCATCCAGCCGAGGCCGATATCGCAGCCTGGCTGACATCCAACGGCATCCGCTGGCAGTACGAACCAACTTCGTTTCCCCTCGAAGTAGCCGAGGATGGTCGCCTCCTGCAGTGCTTCACGCCAGACTTCTTCCTGCCAGATGTTGAGACTTACATCGAGATGACCACGATGCGGCAGGCACTGGTCACGCGCAAGAATCAGAAATTCCGGCGCATGCGCGAGCTGTATCCGGAAACCAATGTTCGTCTCCTCTATCGCCGTGATGTCGAACTGATTCAGCGCTGGTATGGGGCCGCCGGCCGCGTGAGCGCGCAGCTGGAATCGACGCCCAGGTTTGGTGAAGCCACGATTGCGCGACGCACGCAGGAATGCATCGACGGCCTCCTTGAGCAAAAACAGGGCGCACCACTTGTCTTTTCCGCGCTGCCCGGAGGTGAGGCCTTCGCAGATCGCCTCCAGATGGCATACAACGCTACGGATTCGCTCCAATCGCGTCGAAAGCCGGTTCAGGTTTTGGTAGCTGGAGCTATTGGAACTGGACTGACGACGTACAACGCGCTCCGTCAGGCTGGTCCGGGTGCGATGGTCGTCACGCTGATCGACCGACCTGGCGCACGTCTCATCGACATTCCGCTGGTCTTCTCTGCATTCCAGGTGAGTGCCGAGTGGATGGTAGGCTGCGGCCTGAGCGGAGACATGCGCCCCGAATTGCGGACCGCCGAACGGTAACTGCCGCCGGCGCCGTTCCATTCGGTAAAGTCTGGTACTCTCCCAAGCATGTCTGTTTCCGAACCTGCCGCCGCGGCACCGACCCCAAAACCTGCCGCAGAGACTCGGGCGCCCATTCGGTTCGATGCATTCTCGTCGCGCAACTTCACCATCTTCTGGCTGAGTCTGATCGCCACCAACACGGGCACCTGGATGGCCTCCGTCGCGGAAGGATGGCTGATCACCGATCTTGAACCCGAGCGCAAATCGCTCTACGTCGGTTTTTTGGCGATGGCGTTTGCGATTCCCATGTTGCTCCTTCCCCCGGTTGGCGGGGTGCTCGCAGATCGCCTGCCCCGCCTGACCGGAATCAAGTTGACCCAGGTCGCGTTTCTGCTCATCAACGGCGCCGTGGCAGTGATTGCGCTCTCCGGGCACATCACGGTTCACATACTGATCGCGGCGGCGTTTCTCGGTGCCGTTGTTTTGGCATTCGACTCGCCAATCCGCCACTCGATGGTGCCTGATCTCGTGCCGCGCGAGCACATGACCAGTGCGGTCTCGCTGAATTCGGTCGCGTTCAGCGGCGCTGGACTGGTCGGACCGGCTATTGGTGGTCTGCTGATTCCGGTGATCGGCGCCGGCGGCGTCTTTGTCATCAACACCATCTCCAGCCTGAGCGTCATCATTGCCTTGAAGCTCATGCACGACCTCCCTGAATCGGCCCGGGTGCGGAGCGACAAGCGAGCGGACGATGCGCGTGCTGCTCTGAAGCGCGCCGTAACCTACATCCGCCACACCCCGCTGATTGCCGCACTCTTCATCACGGCACTCACCGCGGGAACGTTCGGACGCTCGTACGGACCGATGCTGCCGGTTCTCTCCCGCGATGTGTATCACGTCGGTTCATCGGCGAATGGTCTGTTGATTTCCGCCGGCGGATTGGGCGCAATGACTGGCGGGCTGCTTCTGAGCGCTATCGCCTCGCGGGTCGAAAACCGCGGCCGCTGGATCATCCTTCTGGTTGGCCTCCAGGGCATCCTGCTCGGTTCGCTGGCACTGCACAGCGCCTATCCGCTGGCGGTCGCCACCTTGCTTGTCATGGGCGCGGTTGGCGGATCGACGGTGGCGTTGATTACGGCGATCATCCAGGAGATGGTCGCGCCTGAATTACGCGGTCGGGTGATGGGGTTCTTCCTGTTGACGTTCATCAGTTTCCCGAGCGTTGGATCGTTTGTGCTTGGTGTGATCGGCGACCGAACCTCGATACAATGGGCGCTCGGCCTGTTCGCCGCGGTGATCGTGGTCCTGATCGGATTGATTTCGGTACGGGCGCCGGCATTGCGGCAGGCGTCCTGACGAGAAGGCAATGAAGCTGTACAACCGCCCCTTCCATTGGTGGGGCGACATGTGGACAAAACCGAGTACGCGCAGTCTCGAAGATCTCATCGAGCAGGGTGTGCTTACCCAGTTCGAGGCGGATTGGTTGGTGACCCATATTCAAACCGGTGGGTCGCTGCTGGTGGCCGCCGAAGCGTCTCGCTCGGGCAAATCAACCCTCGCGTATGCGCTCCTCGAGAAGTTGCCGGTCGAGCGGGAGCGCATCTACATTCGTGGCACTTTCGAACCGTTCGATTGGGTTATGACCGCGCGACCAGAAGATGTCGTTCTGCTGGTCAACGAGTTCAGTCCGGATTTGCCCGTTTATTGTTGGGGATTGGCCGCCAAACGCGTGTTGGAGCTTAGCTTGCAGGGCTACCAGGTCATTGGCTGCATGCATGGCCTCGATACCGCTGCGATCACCGCGCAATTGTCCGATCCGGCCGTCGGGGCAACGGCGGCCGAAATTGCCTCGTTGGAAGCGATCGCCTTCCGCAATGCGGAACTGGCCCTCGGCAACCGCTTCAATAGCCTCTCGGCAATCAACCTGTTGTCCGAAGATCACGAACACGAGACCGTCATCTCGACCGAACTGGTGATCAGCGAGCACGACCTGCCAGTACGGTGAGGTTTGCGGCGCAACGCTCGACGCGGATTGCACCGGTTCGGTAATCTGTACACTGCAACGCACCGGACAGCCGGTTGCTCTTCCCCAGATCGCGTGACTGCCGCCAAGCGCGCACACCCGCGAGCCCCAAAACAAAGGCAATTGCATGACAAGTGTGGACATCCAGAACCTGGTAACCCTTGGCGATCTCCGCAATTCGGGGTACCAGCCGCAATCCATCCGCGAAGAGATGCGCGCCAATCTCATCGCCAGCATCCGTTCCGGTCAATCACTCTTTCCCGGCATTCATGGCTATGAGACGACGGTCATTCCTGCGATCGAGAATGCGATCCTGGCCGGGCACGACATCATCTTCCTCGGCGAGCGCGGTCAGGCCAAGACGCGCATGGCCCGCAGCCTGATCAATCTGCTCGATGAGTACATCCCGGTCGTTGCCGGTTCCGAGATCAACGACGATCCGTTCAATCCGATCTCCGCCTTCGCGATCGAACTGATCGAGGAGAAGGGCGACGAGACCCCCATCACCTGGTTGCACCGGAGCCTGCGCTTCGGCGAGAAACTGGCGACG
>JAPXRQ010000171.1:0-6372 GCA_033813515.1 Thermomicrobiales bacterium | reverse complement strand
GTACGGCACCCAGTCCACAGATATCGAACTCGGCGCGCCCCAGGATCTCGGCAGCCAGACCTACACCTTCACCACTTACATCCTTGTCGATTCGAACAGCGTTCCGGCAGGCTGCGTGCTCCCGGCCGACTACGAGAGTGCCGCGCTCGGACTGCTGATCCCGGTTGAGCAGACCACCTCCGTCACGATTCATTTCACCGGCCAGGATGCCATTGCCCGCGGGCAGATCCTCCCGACCGCCACGTCTACCGCAACGGATGAAGCCAGTCCAACGGTCGCTGTCACCAGCACCGCCACGACCCCGGTTGAACCAACCACCACCGCAGCGCCTTCCACCACGGTCGCCCCGGGAACGACTGTTCCTCAGCCGAGTGCCACGACCGGCGTGACCACCCTTCCCAACACCGGCGCCTATCCGTCGCAACCGGAGAACGGCCATCTCTGGCTGATGCTCTTCGCCCTCCTGATCAGCCTCCTCGGCACCCTGACCACCCTCCACCTCCGCCGGGCATGACAATATCGGGGTGCTGCCCATCGCAGCACCCCACCCAACCCACCGCCATCCCGTAGCGCCGCATCGCAATGCGGCCCCGCTCTCCCCACAATCGACGTAGCCTCGGACGCCTCTGTCCGACCCGCCTTCCACCAGGACCGTCGCCGTAGAACAAGCCGGTCCCGAATAGTGATGGCCATTTACCAATAGATTGCGGGATTGAGACTGTCCCGCTCCAGGGAGGATCGCTATCCTCGGATGCCCAGACCAACCCCGATAAGTTCCTCGCCGCCCTCGCGCCAGAAGATCGGTTTGCGAATTGAGGTGTACGTATCCAGAACGTATTGCTTTGGCAGCTGCGTCTTCGCTAGAGGCCGCAAAGTCTCCTTGTCAAAGAACACTGTCAATGCGTCGCCGTCAGGCGCATCATTCAGGGCAACTGTTAATCCAAGATACGCTCCACAATCTCCAAAATTAGTCACTGCGCATCCGCGGGGAATCAGGGGAAACAGGTTGCCGGATTTGCGAATCGTCGAACCGTCAATTCCATTTATCTCCTCCAAGCCCGATTCAGATCCCAGGAATAGTCGATTCTGATCCAGGACGAGCATGAAGTTTGCTGTTTCAGCTCTCAGCGTTCGTTGCCCTGTGTTGAGATCAACAAGACGATACTCGGCGGGATCACCCGAGCCATATCTGAGTAGGACGGTGTCCGTCAATCCCCAAACAGACGATACCCATGCCCATTTCTCGGACCACAGCAAATCGCCAGTGAATCCGTCGTAGGCCCAGACTCCCTCATGCCTGCGGGACCATACGAGAAACGTTCCATCATTGGGTGCATGCCCGTCCAGCATATTGACGTCATCAGTCGGGGATTCAATTGACCAGGTCGTTTCACCGGTTACGAAATCAATCCGATCAATTGAACCCTTTTTGGTAGCCAACCAATACGCGTGCTCCGTTTCGCCAACACAGACGGCATTGTCCCAATCACGGGACCAAAGAACGGACTGATCCGATCTCCGCCACGCGGTCAGGGCAAGGACCAGGATGTCACCGATACCCTCGTTTTGGGAGATCACCACCCGGTCTTTGGAAATCGACTTGAAACTGGGCGATGCGTTGTAATTCGCGAGTCTCGTGGTGCCGCGCCAGGATTCCTTGCCTGTTTCGAGATCGATACAGGACACGACCAAGTCGTAGTCATCCCCTTGCCACGCTGCCCACAGCACACCTGACTCTGCTGTGGCATCCATGTTGTACCCGGGACTGTCCCAACTGGTGTCCCAAATCGATTTTCCGGTTGCGATTTCAATTGACGTCAGTCCGCCCCCGTACCCGATCACCGCCCGACCGTTCTCCAGCGAGCCCAGATACAGATTGCCGGCGGGAAAGGAACGTTCCCAATCCCGATGATTGGTTTCCGGATTAACAAGAGCCAGTCGGGACGAATTGGGCAACTGCCATCCGTAAAGCGCTTTGGATTCGGAAACAGCGAGCCAAAGCGGCCATTGAAGTGATTTTTGCTCCCAGACGAATTCGCCAGTCTCCACATCAAATACCCGGAAACCAGGATCGAGATCTCCGACGTCGATTCCGAGCATCCGATCGCTCGGTCGAAGGTCACGGTGCCAAAAGAAGTCTTTCTCGGAGATCGACCATTCCTGATGAAACTCCAGCAATGAGTCCGGGCTTGCCTGTGCCGCCACATCACCCAATCGTGTGGCAGCTGCTCCGGCCCCGCCCATCAATGCGAGAAAGGCGCGCCTGTCAGCCGATCGTCCAAAGATTCGATTCACCGGATCACTCGCAATCGTTGCACGGTCAGAGAGCACCACTATCCGGATAATGGAGCCACCCCCGCTATGGGCCAATAGCCACCAAGGTTGAATTGTTTGGCAGACATGCCCAATCGGATGTAAACAGTTCGACGAAAAGCCAGACACCCCTGTCCGCCCTAGTTCGCCACGAGAACACAGTTCCTAGAACATGACTGGGTCCACTGCCAACGGCCAATCGCCAACCGATGACTGCCAACTGGTACCCTTCCAACCCACAGAGGGTTCGCGATCGGTACAGTTGTGGCAAGTTCGTCCCCCGGGGAACGCATCAAGGCGCTCCGTGCCCGGCTCAATCTCACGCAAAAAGCCCTGGGAGACCTCCTCGGCGTCTCCAATGTCACCGTCAATCGCTGGGAAAACGACAAGGCCCTTCCCCAACCCGCCACCCTCGATCGCCTCCACCGCGCCGAAACCGACGGCCTCCACGCACTGACCACGTCCTTTGCCTCGTCCTCTTCCCTCTTTCCTCCTCTCTCCTCCCTACTAGGTCGCCAATCCGAACTCGCCCGCGGCACCGATCTCCTCCAGCCGGGCACCGTCCTCACCATTACCGGACCGGCCGGCGTTGGTAAATCCACCCTCGCCCGCCACCTTGTCCAGCACGTGGCCGATCGCTACCCGGCCGGCAGCCGCTGGATCGATTGCTCCGTCCTCACCTCGCTCGACGCGCTCGCCGATACCATTGCCCGGGCGCTCAATCTGCGCGTAGCCAACCCGGCGACCCGCCTGCAAACGATCGCCGAGGCGTTCCAGGGTCGCGAACTCCTCCTCATCCTCGACACCTGCGAACATCTCCTCGAGCCAACCCGAACGCTCCTTTCCGCCCTTTTTCCATCGTCCTCTGCTCTCAGTTCCCAATCCTCCGTTCTGATCACAAGCCGCTCTCCGCTCACCCACCAGTCCGAGCAGATCCTTCCCCTCGATCCGCTCGATCCGGCCGATGCCATTCGCCTCTTCGCAACACTCGCACCGGCTGAATCCACGTCCGATCCTGCCATCGCCGAACTCTGCGCCCGCCTCGACAACCTCCCGCTCGCCATTCAGCTCGCCGCCGCCCGCACCGCCATCTTGTCGCCCCGTCAGATGCTGGAGCGAATCGACCGCCGCTTCGATGTCATTGCCGCCCTCGCCCGCAGTATCCAGACCAGCGCCGAGCTCCTCTCCCCGTCTGAAGGCCGGCTTTTCCGCGCCTGCAGCATCTTCGCAGGCGAATGCGATCTCCCGGCCCTTGAGGCTGTTGCCGGCCCCGACGCCACAATTGAGAACCTCGCCTCGCTCATCGACCACGCCCTTCTGACCATTGATCGGGGAACCGGCGAAATCCGCTATCGCCATCTCGAGAGCTTGCGCAGCTATGGCCGCCGGTGGGCCGAGGAGCTCGCCGAAACGGATTCCCTTCGCGCCACACATGCCGCGCATTTTTCCGACCTCGTTCTCCGGACCGCCTCCGATCTCAATGGTCCGGAGCAGGCCGCCGCCCTCCGCACCTTCGATCGGGATCACGCCAATTTCGCGAACGCGCTTGCCTGGTTCATAGAGCAACACATTCCCGCCAGTGCCATTCCAGCCGCGACTGCCTATGGCCGCCTCTCCCGACGGCGCGCCACACCACTGGACGGGATCGCCTGGCTGGAACGTGCCCGTGCCCTCCCGGCCGCGATCGATCAACCCGGAGCCCTGACCGCAGCCAACGAACTCGGCCTGCTTTACGTTGCCAGTGGCCGCCTCGATCAGGCCGAATCGCTCTTTCGCGAGACCATCCAGCGCGCGACGGAAATCGGGTCCGTCTCCGAAGCGGGCCGCGCCTGGGATAACCTCGGGCTCGTCCTGCGCAGTCGGGGCGATGTCGCCGGCGCAACCCGGGCGCACCAGACCGGGCTCGATCTCCTCCTTGCGGTCGACGATCGCCGCGGAGCCGGATCGTGTCGCCTCAATCTCGCCCTGGCCGCCAATCTGGCCGGCGATCTGGATGCGGCCAAAGCCGGTTGCCACGAGGCGCTGGCCCTGCTCGGCGGCTCCGATGATCTCTGGTCAGTGGCCAGCATCCTCAGCAATCTGGGCGAAATCGCGGGACGGCAGGGTCGCACCGATGAGGCGGCCGATTACTTCGAGCGCGTCATCGAGATCTACCGCCGCCTGGAGGATCACGACCACCTTGCCATCGTCGCCGCCAACACCGCCGAGATGCGCATCGTCCGCGGGCAGTACCGCTCAGCCGAATTGCTTATCGCGCAGGCCGTGGATCAATTCCGGGCAGATCACAACCAGATCCAACTCGCGCCATCGCTTTATCTGCAGGGAGCCGTCTTTGCCGCGCTGGGCGAGAACACGCATGCCCTGGCCATCTTCCGCGAAGGAATTCGCCTCAGCGCCGATCAGCACAATCTCTATGATGTTGCGTATTCATTGGAAGCAATCGCCCGTCTGCATCTCGAGGCCGGAGATCCGACCCTTGCCCTGCGCTTCTGGGCCGGGATGGACGCGATCCGGCAACGGGAGAGCGTTCCCGAATACCCGCTCCTGAACTACCAGGAGACTGCCCGCTTGATGATCGATCGATTCGGCACGGTGGAAGATCATCCTGAATACCGGCGTGGAGCAGAAATGTCTGCGGATCAGCTTGTCACGGAAGCCATCCATCTTGGCGCTGGCCGTGATGGGGAACAGGTTCTTGTCTACCGGGTTCTCGATAGCGCGCCAACCACTAGCCCGGTCGACAGACAGCCCACCCCGCGCCAGCTCGAAATCCTCCGTCTCATGGCGGCCGGCCGGACCAATCGCGAAATCGCCGATGAACTAGCCATCAGTCCCCGCACGGTCGAGCGCCACATCACGCAGATTTTCTACCTGCTGGGGGCAGACCGCCGCAGCGCCGCCGTAGCCATAGCCGCCGCCCTGGGATTGCTGTAACGGAAAAGCCGAACAGCGAGCGCAATACCGGTGCCGGAACCGCCCCGCTTCCACCGTACCTTAAACCTTATCCCTCAACCCCTCACGTCCTGGCGCTTACTGCTGGCACCTGCCAAGAGCCGTCCAGGATCTCGGGACGCGGTCGATAAAGGCGCAGCAACCCGTTCCAGCCCGGTGTCGTGGGCAACCAGTTCGCGGATCCATCATCGGTCGCCGCGAAATGCACGGTTACCGAGCCATCGGCGTCTGCATTGGCGGTCAGATTGTTGAGCGTGTACCGATCCTGCGCGTTCTTCTCAAAAAATCCGGCTTCGTTGTAGACGCTGATTGACCAGAAACCATCAACTGGCACGTCGGCCAGGCGAACAGACCAGGAGGTCGCACTGGCTTCCTCGGTCGGGCGAAGAGCGACATACGTGGCATCCTTGTCCGGGTTGCCGCCCCAACCTGCCGCCGTGCCGATCAGATGCTTGATCGGATCGACCTCTTCCCGGCTGCCGAATGCCCGTACAAACGAAATCTGGTGCTTGGCCAGCACCAGCAGCGCTTCGCGAATCTCATCGAGATCGGCCTGATTCCAGGCGGGCACCTCGAACGAACCCTTGGCCGCTTGCTCGACCCGAACAGCATCCTGGAGCGCATGTACATCATCCAGATCGCCCGGCACCGAGGGACTGATCAGGGTGCGGATCAGGACGATGAGATAGCGGGTGCCAATTTGCTCCCGGGTGAACGTGTGCGGCTCCGCGTCGTACCAGACGCCGACGGTGTAATGGTCCTGATCGATCACCTGAAGGGACATGAATCGGGTGCCTGACTCCGGCAGGGTGAGGGTGACGGGACCAGCCTCGAGATCGATCGTTACATAGGAATAGACCGTGTCCCGATTCATGCGGATCACGTCCTGCTTGTCAATATCGACCAGGTTCCGCTGATGGACCAGTACGCCCGTGCCGACGGTGTCCCCAGTTGTGGCCATGTACCGATCGGTCTCGGCTCGCTTGAATTGATCGACGGTTACCGGAATAGACTCAGTCATTTCGATCCTTGCCCATGCACTTGAGAAAAAGCCAAAGGTCAGAACGTGGTCTACCTAACTCTAGCAACAAACTACTCGAGACATAG
>JAPXRQ010000170.1:0-6407 GCA_033813515.1 Thermomicrobiales bacterium | reverse complement strand
AGCAAGGTTGGCAACGCGAATCACGCCATCGTTGTCGTTGCCGTCGTTTCCATCGTTATCGCAGATGGCCTCGCCACCATTGATCGAATAGCAGGCGCCCCCGATGCGATTGCCATCAGCATCCTGTGTCACGATGTCGAGCCGACCCGGAGCGACGGAAAGGGTGAATGTCACATCCACCGATTCGCCTGCGGTGACGGTCACGTCCTGTGACCCACCGTCCTGGTAGCCGTCGGGAGTGGTTGACATGGCAATGGTGTGGTCGCCGGGGGGCAGATCGCTGAACGTAACCGAGCCGGAGCCCTGATCACAGAACTCATCGCCGCCATCAAGCGAGAAACAGGCGCCCGGAACCGGATTCCCACCCTCGTCGACAACATTGACATTGACCGAGCCGGTCGCAATCTGGATCAGGAACGATGTCTGCGCGGTTTCTCCGGCGCCAATCGAAACCGACTGATCGGCCGGTTCGGACCCGGTGTAGCCACCCGGTACCGTCGTTTGCGTCACGGTGTAATCGCCGGCAGGAACGTCCGAGAACGACACGATCCCATCGCCGTTGTCATCGCACTGCTCACCGAGGCCAGAGAGGTCATAGCAGGCGCCGCCGACATTCGCGCCGGAGCCATCGGCCGTCAGCACGTCCAGACCGCCCGTGGACAGTTGGTTGGTCACATTCACGCGCGCCGTCTCACCGGCCACGATCGAGACAGGGACCGGATCGCCAGGCGTGTAGCCATCGGGAGCCTGCGATTCGACCAGGACGTAGTCGCCCGGTGCGAGATCGCTGATAACAATGCGGCCATCCCGACTGTCGCCGTCACCATCGCCGCCATCGCAGACCTCGGCGACCACATTTCCGCCACTATCCTGCAGCTGGAAGCAGGATCCGGTCAGTGATTCCTTGTCAGGATCGTATTTGCGAATGAGAAGGTCACCAGTCTCAGGCGCCGGTGTTTCGGTCGGCTCCTCTGGTGTCGATTCACCACTGATCAACTGCGCATCAGCGGTCTCGCCAGCATTGACCGTGACATCAACCGGCGGAGCGGGATCAAATCCCTCCGGCAACTGACTGACCGCAATGTTGTACGAACCCGCTGGCAGACCGTCGATGGTGATGAACCCGTCCTCACCATTGCTGTCGCCATCGCCGTTGTCGCAGATCTCTCCCGAGGCCGGACCGTTGATCGAGATACAGGCGCCGATGATCGCGAATCCATCGGCATCGGTCACCGACACATTCAGTGAGCCGCTATCGCTTGGCACCTCTTCGGTCGGCGTCTCCTCGGCCACTTCGACCGCGGGCAGCGTAACGGTCACGGTCTGATCGTCGCCCTGAACCGTGAACGGAACATTGTCCGGGGCATTGAAGCCATCCGGCACACTCGTCACCGCGACAAGGTAATCGCCGTCGACGAGGTCAAACTGGGCATCGCCGGTCTGATCGTCATCGCAGCTGTCACCGAGCTGGTTGAAATCGGGATCGAGGATCGTGAAGCAGGCGCCGCCAATCGCATTGCCGTTCTCATCGACCGCCTGGATCGTGATCTGATGGGTTTCGGCCTGGGCACTCGGACTGGTGAATGTCAGCTCGGCGTCGCCACCGGCCTCGACATTGACACTCTGCTCGTTCTCATCGAGCTGGTAACCATCCGGGACTGAGTTCTGCTTCGCGCCATACGACCCTGCCGGCAATTCGGTCAGACCCATATCGCCGTCGCCGTCTTCGTCGCACTGGACGCCATCTACACCGGTCACGTCGTAGCAGACGCCAGGAACCGGATTGCCATTCTCATCAACGGTGTACAACGTCAGGTTGCCAACGCCGCCGCCAGCAAGCGTGTGCTGGATCGGAACCTGAATCTCGTCCTCGCCAACATCGATCGAGGCGCCGCCAAACTGCTCGTAGCCATCCGGCGCCTGCGTCTCGTTGACGTCCAGCGTGGTGTTCGTGGGCACGTTGTCGAAGCGAATGACACCGTCCTGGTCGTCATCACACTGCTGACCAAGATCGCCGAACTCAAGACAACCACCAACGATCGGGTTGCCGTCGGCATCCTGCATCTCGAAATTGACTGCCGTGGTGACGGTGACATCCGTCGTCTGGATTCCACCCGCGCCTGCAGTGACCACCAGATCGGTCACACCCGGTCCAAGGTCGATATCCTGACCTTCGGAGACCGGCTGACCGTCCGGGGTAAACGACTCGGCAAGTTTCAGGCCGTTACCGACACCAAGGGAGAAGCGGATCTGCGTGATCCCGTCTTCGCCGTCATCGATATCGCATGCCTGCCCTGCAACATCCTCCCCGTCATACACGGAGAAGCAGGCGCCCGTCAGCGGGTTGCCATCAGGGTCGGTCTTGGTGATGTTGAGGACGGCCGGCTCGATATCTTCGGAGTCGAGGTTGCCATCGCGATCCGCGGTGATTCGAATCCGACTTCCATTGCCAATCGTGAACGAATCCGGGTTGCCGACGGGCTCGCCGTTGACCAGCACCTGGGCGTTGAATGCCGTCCCGGGGCCGCCGTTAACCAGCGCGAAGAAATCGTCGCCATCAGCTTCCGGGAACATCGGCTGCGTGCCGAAATCGGTCTGCAGTTCAGTTAACTGGTTGATGGATTTCGCGTAGGTTTCGCCGGTGCGCTGGTTGTACGAGAAAAAGACACCGGTCGAATCGTCGGGGACATCAAAGTCGATATCGTCGCTGTTGGGATCACCATCTTCACCAATTGAACGCTGCTGATCGGCATTGGCAACGACGCGGAACGAATACGAGCCCGGGGTAATCGTGAATGTTCCCGACCAGACGCCGTAGTCATCAAGCGTCAGGGAGGTGTTGGGGCAGTTTGGATCATTATTCCCGCAGCCAAGTTGATCCTGGAAGTTTCCCGTCACCAACACGGAGGATGGCGCCGGGAGAGGCGGAGGGGTGTTGTCCTGTTGCTGGGCCGAAACCGGGATGGCGATCGGGAAATTGGCCACAATCGAAACCAGCAGCAGCAACATCATCGGGATGTTGAGCCACCTCGGCGATGTGGCGGGTTTGCGAGCGCGGCGGTTCTGCGAGCGATTGTTGCGTGCGCGCATGTAAAGCGACCTCCCCAGGTGTGCCCGGCGACTGCGCCGGATGATGGACGAGTGTTCTACTGTCCCGCTTTGCCAGGAGCCGTGCGTCTCACAGCGCCTGGGTTTCGGGGAGGTCGGGGCTCCCGAATGCGTCCGGACGTGAGGCCTTCATCATACAAGACCACCGCCGACCGACGTTTCCATCGGTACGACCCTCAGGATCGCATCGCACTACCCATAACGCCGTCTGTGGCATGCAGGTTTCGTCGTCTACCCGAATTCATTGCGCATAATCAGCCGCCGAATCTCGTCATCCTCGACCACAGCCGGATCGACAAGAAAATCGGTCACACCGGCATCCTGCAATCGCGCCAGATGCCCTTTTGCCTGGTCCCAGGTTCCGATTGCGGCCACCTCAAGTACGAGGTCGTCCGGTATCAATTCCCGGGCTGCCGGGAGATCGCCGGCCGCCCGCAAATCCGCGAAACTGCCACCCCTGGCCAGCACCTCGTCGGTCTTCATCACCGTGCGCACATCGGCCAGGATCCGCTCGACATCAAACTGCCTGTCGACACCAAGCAACTGGCGATCCATGCCTGGCAGGACGTGGATCAACGCCATAGTCCCTTTGGCCCTATTGATCGCTCTCCGGAACGTGGCATCGGAATCGGTGATGGCCAGCGATGGATTGGCAAAAACCCGAAGTGCACCTGGATCGCGACCGGTCTCCGCCGCCGCACGCCTGGCCTGATCGACCCCGGTCCGAATCAATTCGGTCGATGCAAGGAGATTGATTCGCATCCCCTCGGCAATCGAACCGGCCAGTGCGAACATCTTCGGCCCTGTTGCCGCCAGGTAGATCGGTGGAGGAGAACCAGGATGAAACGCGCGAGTCCAATTCCGGACCACGAACTCACCGTCGTTCGTCGCCGTCTGGGCTGGTTCCCACCACTGCCGCAGGACCGAGATCGTCTCCTGCACCCGTTTGAGCGGCGAACCGATCTCCATTCCAAACGCGGTCCGATACCAATCAGGCTCCCCTCGCCCAAACCCCAGGAACGCCCGACCGCCGGACGACCGCTGCAAGGTCGCCAGTGATGCGGCAATCAGATTGGGGTGGCGCAGATAGGGATTGGTGACACCGGTGCCCAGATGAATGCGACTGGTGTGCTGGCCGACTGTATTCAGAGCGCCGAATGCATCCCATCCATCGGGATCCTCGCTCGCCCAAACCGTCTCAAATCCCAGCGCTTCCGCCCGCTGGACACGGGCTATCGATTTGGCGACTCCGTCCGCCGATTTGGTCCACTGTTCGGGACCGATTTCGACGCCGAGTCGCATGCGCTACCGCTCTGGCCGGTAGTAGAACACGATGCCACCGGGGCGCTCGTCGCCTGTCCGTCCCGCAACACCGGGCGTGCCATCATGCATGGGATACGCAGAGCCGCGCTCGATTGCCTCGGCCTCATCTTCCGGCAACACCGTTGCGTACAGATCGTGCTTGGGGCAGTACCAGACGCCGGGAACGTCATCCAGCGGCTTCATCCGGTGCTTGTCCCGGGGATGAGTCCGACCGATCTCGCAGAGCGGATTCGGAATGTGAGGCGTTTCGGTCATGAACTCCTGCATTTCTGGAACAGCATTCGGCACCGTCAGGTCGGCGCATCATCATGCCTTCAATAATATCGCCCGCATTGCTGGGATAATGTGCGCGGATTGGTTTGCTCGCCAGGAAGTTCGACCATGGCCATCGTTCCCTTTGAAACAAAGAAGGCGACCGCTGAGTTTGATGTCATCGCACCCGATGGCTCCGGCATACGTGTTCTGCCGCGAGTCGCCCGGGGCAGCATGGCCAGGGGCACCCTTGCGACCGGATCGACGTCCCGCGCCATCCGCCATCAGACGGTCGACGAAATCTGGTTCGTGCTTTCCGGCACGGCCGAGATCTGGCGCGCCAATCCGGACACGGAAGAAGTCGTCCAGGTGAGCGCCGGCGATTCGCTGACAATCCCGGTTGGTACTGGTTTCCAGTTCCGCACAATTGGCGACTCTCCGTTCGAGTTCGTTATGTGCACCATGCCGCCCTGGCCCGACGCCGACGAAGCGATCTACATCGAAGGCTTTTGGCCGGGAGAAGATGCGTGAATCCCCAATTCGAGAAATGGGCCAATGTGTTGGTCCACTATTCCACCGCGGTCCAACCCGGCGACAAGGTCATGATCACCGGAGGCATCGCCGCCGAACCCCTCCTCCGCGCCATCTATCAGGAAGTGATTGCTGCCGGCGGCCTGCCCACCCTGCTTCCGACCTTTCCGGAGTTCGCGGGCGATTTCCTGCGCCGGGCCAACGACGATCAGCTGGCCTTCATCAATCCCATCGAACGGTTCGGCCGCACCGAAGCGGATGTCTTCATTCGCGTCTCGGCCGAAACCAACGCCCGCGTGCCCGGCGATGTCCCGGCCAGCCGCTCGGCCCAACTCCGTGCCGCCCAGCGCGAACTCGGCCAGCGCATGATGGAGCGCGCCGCCGCGGGCGAACTGCGGTGGTCATTGACCATGTTCCCCACCCCTGCCACGGCGCAGGATGCCGATATGGCGACCGAAGAGATGTTCGAGGTCCTGGCGCGCATGTGCTTCCTCGATCAGGCCGATCCCGTCGCCGCCTGGACATCGCTCCACGATCGCCAGCAAAAACTCATCGACTGGCTCACACCCCGCTCAGAAATCCACATCTCCGCGCCCGACACCGACCTTCGCATGAACATCGCCGGCCGCACCTGGAACAACTCCGATGGCAAGCGCAACTTTCCCTCTGGCGAGATCTTCACCGGCCCGGTCGAGGATTCGGTCGAAGGCCACATCCGTTTCACGTTCCCGGTCGTGACCGGTGGCCGCGAAATCAGCGACATCCGCCTGACCTTCTCGGGCGGCAAGGTCGTGGAGGCCAGTGCCGCCAAGAATGAGGAAGCCCTCATCGCCGCGCTCGATACCGACGCAGGATCTCGCACGCTCGGCGAAATCGCATTCGGCACCAACTATGGGTTGGACCGCTTCACCAAACAGATCCTGCTCGACGAGAAGATCGGGGGCACCTGTCACATGGCCATTGGTGCGGGCTACCCCGACACCGGCTCCCTCAACAAATCTGCCGTGCACTGGGACATGATCGCGGACATTCGACAGGGTGGCCGCGTGACCGTCGACGGTGAACCCTTCCTGGTCGACGGCAATTTCCTGCTCTGGAACTGAAAGGCATCCCATGACGACCACGCGCAAGAGCATCTATCTCGCTTCGCCACTTGGCTTCGCCGAATCGACCCGTGGGTTCATGCAATCCCT
>JAPXRQ010000169.1:0-6431 GCA_033813515.1 Thermomicrobiales bacterium | reverse complement strand
GTTGACGGTGAACCTTTCCTGGTCGACGGCAATTTCCTGCTCTGGAACTGAAAGGCATCCCATGACGACCACGCGCAAGAGCATCTATCTCGCTTCGCCACTTGGCTTCGCCGAATCGACCCGTGGGTTCATGCAATCCCTGATCGCGACCTTGTCCGGAGTGGTTGACGTTCTCAATCCCTGGGACGACACCTCCTTCGCACCGGCCATGGAAGCAGCCCACGCCCTGACCGATATCAACCAGCGGCGTGCCGCGTTCCATGCCGCCAATATCGGCATCGGCGGCAAGAACGAAGCCATGATCCGCACTGCCGATATGCTCGTTGCCGTGCTCGACGGGATTGATGTTGATTCCGGCACCGCAGGCGAGATGGGTTTCGCGTACGGATTGGGCAAACAGGTTTTCGGATTGCGGACAGACTGGCGCATGACCGGCGACAACGAAGCGGCCGGTGTCAATCTGCAACTGCGCTACTTCATTGAAAAGAGCGGCGGCGCGTACGCAACCTCGGTCGACGAAATGACCCGCCTGCTGCGCGAACGCTAGAGCGGCTCGAACGTCACCGAACGCCGCAAGCCGTTCCAGACAACCAGACGCCGGGTATATGCCGCGAAGCCCGATCGCTCGCACCCCTTGATGCTCGGCACATTGTCCGCCGTCACGAAGGTGATGACTGAGGTCGCACCCACGTCGGCGCCATGTTCGGCAATTCTGGCCATGGCGGCTGGCATGATGCCCTTGCCCCGGTGCGCCTCCGGGGTGAACGCTCCTTCCAGAAGCGCCTCACCCTGGCCGAGCACAGGGAACACTTCATCGAAGAATTGGCGGATGTCATCGTTGAACTCTGGGCCGATCAGCCACTGGCAGTACGCCGGATCGCCATCCTCGGCCACGGCGACAAATCCGAACCCAATGCCCGATTCCCACAGCTCGCCCCGACTCTTGCGCAGCTCCCGCTCGTCCTCCGTGATGCCGGACTCGGTCAGATCGAACATCTGCTTCGCCAGCGCGTCATCCATCGCCCGCACCGAAATCGGGACTTTGGCCTCTGGCGCCGAAAACGGAACCGTCAGATCCCGCCGAAACCCGACCGATTCCCACGTTGAACTCCATGGCGCACGCCGGGTGATCAAATCGACCACCCGGCGCACTCCCAGTTGTTTGGCTTTCTGACGGCTGCGTTGATAGAGCGAGGTCATCTGGCTTCGGTGGACTAATCGGTCGTGATCCGCCTGGCTCCATACCAGCGAGTCGCATAGTAGGTGCTGGTCAGACTGCTGATCACCACGCCGGTCGTCTCGTTTTCGGCATGGATGAACTTTCCGTCTCCAATATAGATGCCGACGTGCGAGAGACCCCAGGTGAATGTGTTCTGGAAGAAGACCAGGTCGCCCGGCCGCAGATCGCTGTAGGCAACCGCCGTCCCGCTGATCGACTGGCTCCATGTGCCTGCCCCGATATCTGCCTTCAGCGTCTTCAATGTGACCCAGTAGGTGAATCCAGAGCAATCGAACGTGTCCGGTCCGTGCGTCGCCCAGACGTAGGGATAGCCGAGGTACTTCATCGCGTAGTTGATCATCTTGCGGCCTTGCGGAGTGATCGCACCGTTGCCGGGCTGATCGCCCGTTACCCCTCCGGAACCATCGACACCGGTCAGATCCTTGTTCGTGTACTGGAGATAATCGCCATGGATGAATCCCGCGAAGCCGGCCACCTGCACGGGATAAAACCCGTTCTTCTTCGCGCCAGTGACCAGGACCACCGTGCCCTCATCAACACTTGAGATGACATTGGCGGTCAGGCTCGCACCCTCCCGGAAATTGACCAGATCAGTTACCAGCGCGTGGTCATTCGCCTTGAGCGCCCCGGAATCGCTGGTCGGCGTCGGTGTCGGTGTGCTGGCCGTGCCGAGTGTCAGGTAGTCCTTGTGCACGAACCCATTCGAGGTTCGATAGGTGACCGCGACCCAGTCGCCGCTGCTGCCCGAACGGACCACCAGGCCCTGTCCCTCCGGCAACACGACGATGATCGAGGCCGTGCTGCTGGCCTTGCTCCGCAGCCGGACGCCCTGACCGCCCGTGTTCGCGACCACAACCTGGTCGCCACTGGAGTAGCCGCTGGTGCTACCACCTCCCGTGCCGCCGTCGTTGATCATCACGAATTGCGCACTGACATAGCCTTTCTTGCCGGCACAAACCACCGGCACCCAGCTGCCGTTGCCATCTCCCCGGAGCCCAACCGAGGTCCCCTCGGCCAACACCGTGATCACAGTGGCAGAAGTGCTGCCCTTGGCCCGGCAATTGGCGCCATCGCCATTCGTGTCGGAAATGACACCGGTGCCGTCGTGGTCGCCGTGCTGCTGCCACCCGAGGTATCGGACGAGGTATCGCCGCCGACGGTTTTGGAGAGGTATGTCTTCTTGATGTATCCCGTGGTGCCAGCGCAGAGAACCGGTTGCCAGGTATTGACCAGGCTGCCATTCAGCGTGACCGTATCTCCCTCATAGAAGACAGTCAGCACGGTCGCCTTGCTATTGGCGCGTGCCCGGCAATTGATCGGATCGCCACCGGTTTTGACAATAGTTGCTGTTTCCGATGCTGCCGCAACGGTCTGCGTTCCAAGAAAGTCGGTGTGGACGTAGCCAACCGAGCCGCCGCAGAAAATCGGCTGCCAGGCGCCAATGGCGTCACCGGCCAGTTCGACCGCATCGCCTTCGACAAATACGGCGATCACACTGTAGTCCGAGCCTGCCCCGCTCCGGCAATTGATCCCGTCGCCGCCCGTGTTGCTGATCGTGGCGTTGCCTGTGACCACCGCCGAACTGCTGTCGCCGCCGGTTGCGGAAAGAAACTCGGCCGAAATGTATGCGCGTTGCCCGTCGGCCACGATCTTGTACCAGGCGATTCCGTCATCGCTCCAGATCGGTCCCTCGACGATATCGACAATCTGACCCTCGTAGGCCGCGCCGGTCACCTTCGACGTTGTGTCGGGTTTGGAGCGGAGATTGATCGGATCGCCGCCGGTGTTGCTCACAATGGCGGATTGACCAGAGACCAGATCAGTCGAGGCCGATGCGGTGAACGGAAGCGGACTGATCAGCATGATGCCAATCATCACCACGATGAAGATCGGGTTCTGCGCGATGCGGGCAGGCAAACGCATAGGGGACGTCCTGTCTGTAAGCGGACGCTTGTTGCGATGACGAACCATTCGGCTCGTGCCGCCGGGACGAAGACGGGACAGTCCCTCCGGCTCAGGTTGTGAAATCCGCACAATGCTGTCGATCGTCCGACCTGGTCACCCGGACGCCTTACGACCCTAGCACCGCCCATTCAGGTGTCAACGGGTTCTGGGCATGACTGGCTACATCTATGTAAATCTATGCGGACTTTGGTCAGTGAACGTACGCGTCGTTCACAGGGAAGGCGCAGCGAACCGAATCCAACCCAAAACATCGGACCCTGTCCCAGTGCGCCATGAGCGGCACCAGGGCTGACAGGAAACGGTCGAGCAGCGGGATCGACCAACCACAAACCCACCCGGGCGCCCCACCAGAAAATGCAATGATTGCCACCCGCAGAAACCCGCGTGCCGATTTGCAGGTGCGGTGCTATCCTTACCGGCCGGTAGGTAGCGCTCTCCACGAGGTTTCCAATGTCCCGTCTCCGTTCCATCGAATACAAGTGGATCGTCGCGGCCGTCTTCGTCACCGGCCTCTTCATGGATCTGCTCGACACGACGATCGTCAATGTCGCGCTCCCGACATTCGCCGAAACCTTCGGCAAGGCCGGACAACCCGCCTCCAACGAGAACATCGAATGGGTGGTCACGGCCTACCTGCTCAGTCTCGCCGTCTGGATTCCCGCGTCTGGCTGGCTCGGCGATCGCTTCGGCACCAAGCGCATCTTCATGCTGGCGCTCTTCCTCTTCACCCTCGGTTCTGTGCTCTGCGGTGAAGCCCAGTCGCTCAATCAGTTGATTCTCTTCCGCGTCCTCCAGGGTGTCGGCGGCGGCATGCTCACACCGGTCGGCACGGCCATGCTCTTCCGCGCCTTCCCCCCGCATGAGCGGGCCAAGGCATCGGCCGTCCTGGTCATACCGGTCGCCATCGCGCCAACCATCGGTCCCGTCCTTGGCGGCCTCCTGGTCGACGGCCCGGGCTGGCGCTGGATCTTCCGCGTCAATATCCCGGTCGGCATCATCGGTCTGATCATTGCCTGGCTCTTCCTTAAGGAGAACAAGGAGGAGCACGTCGGCCGGTTTGATATCGTCGGTTTCATCCTCTCCGGCGCTGGTCTTCCAATCCTGCTCTTCGGTATCACCAAGGGGCCGAGTGAAGGCTGGGATTCTGCCCTGGTCCTCGGGTCCATTGGCGTCGGCCTTCTGCTCCTGGCCGCACTCATCGTGTTCGAAACGCGCATCCAGGAACCGCTCCTCGCCCTTCGCCTCTTCCGCGATCGCCTCTTCCGCACCACCAATATCGCCAACTTCATGGTTATGGGCGGCATGATCGGCGTCATCTTCCTGTTGCCACTCTTCCTGCAGCAACTCCGCGGCCTTTCCGCCACCCAATCCGGACTGACGACCTTCACCCAGGCCCTCGGCATGATCGTCATGGCCAGGGTCGCAAGCCGCCTGTATCCGAAGATCGGACCGCGCCGGATGGTGATGGCCGGCATGGCCCTCACCTTTGTCCTGACCGTCTGCTTCGTCTTCGTCGGACTTGAGACCAGCCTCTGGTGGATCCGCGCAATCATGTTCGGCCGCGGCTTGGCCATGGGTATCGCCATGATCCCGATGCAGGCGGCCATGTTCGCCCAGATCAGCCGGCGCGATTCAGGTCAGGCATCTGCCATCTCCCAGACCAATCGCCAGGTCTCCGGCTCCATCGCAGTCGCCGTCCTCGCCACTGCACTGACCGAGCGCACATCCCACCATGTCAATGCCCTTGCCGAAAAGACCCCGGAAGCCATCCAGAATGCGCGTCTCGAGGGCTTCCACGATGCCTACTTCATCGGCGCACTGTTCGCCGTGGTCGGTTTGATCGCCGCCTGGTTCATCAAGGACGAAGACGCCGCTCCGTCCATGAATCCCGGAGCAGAACAACCCGCCGGTCACTAGCAACCATCACCGGCAAACAATTGGAGCGCGCCTCATTAGCGTGGCGCGCTCCAAACGTCGTTTCCTATTGGTAGGACGTCAGTCGTCCGGCAGCAGACGTTCCAGAATCCGCAACCAGTTCCCGTGCATGATCGCGTCGATGTTCGCATCGCCGTATCCGCGATTTGCCAGCATCTCCGGAATGCGCTGCAGATCGGCGATCGTATCCAGATCAACCGGCGTCTGCTCGGTTCCATAGCCCCCGTCGAGATCCGAGCCGATCGCGACGTGGTTGGCATTTCCGGCCAACTGGCAGATGTGATCGATATTGTCGATCAGTGCTTCCAGTGTCACCTCCGGCACCGATTGACCAACCACCCAGCCGGGCTGCAGCATCCAGGCATCCAGCACGCACCCGATCACCGCATCGCGCTGGAACAACTCGCGGAACTGGTCGTCCGTGAACTGCCGCTCGTGCGGAACCAATGTGCGCGCATTGGAGTGGGTTGCCACCACAACGCCCTGAAAAACCGCCATTGCCTCCGCAAAACTCTGATCGCAGAGATGGGTCACATCGAGACCGATCCCAAGGTGATTCATGGCGTGGAGCAGATCGATCGCCCCGGGTTTCAGGCCGCCCACACTGTGCGTGCCATGCGCCCAGGCACTCGGACCGTAATGCGCCAGCGACAAAATGCGCAGGCCATCCGCATACCAACCCTCCAGATGATCGACCGCGACCACCGGATCGGCCCCCTCCATCGTCAGCACAGCGCCAAGCGGCGTACCGTCGGGGTCCGCATCCCAGGCGGCGAGGTGACGATCGAGGTCCCCCCTCGTCCGAATCAGCTCCAGATCGCCCATCCGCTCGTGCACCTTGTAATAGGCGAGCTGACCCTGCGCCTGGGCGTAGGCGACTTCCTGCGTGGGAAAGTCGAGCAGTGATGTTCCGACCGGATTGGTGCGTGCCAGCACTGTCACGAAGCTGATACCTATGTTCGCCTTGCGCAGTTCCGGGAAGGTCGTGGTCCCTCGCCCGTATCCCCACCCGGTCTTGCCGGCCTCGGCTGCGCGAATTTCATCGACCGACTGCCGCAAATTGCGGTTCAGATACAGCGCATTCATCGCGAGATCAAGATGACCATCAATCAGCAGGCGGCGCGGCTCAGGCATTGGCTTGTTCCCAGGAGATGGTCGACCAGGACGAAAGATGTGGCGGCCCCGGTGCAATCCGCACGTCTGGCGGAGATCCGATCGCAATACTGGTGCCGCCGAATGTCATGAACCCGTATGCAGGCGACCGACTGATCGGCGCCTGTCTCTTATACAC
>JAPXRQ010000168.1:0-6504 GCA_033813515.1 Thermomicrobiales bacterium | reverse complement strand
GCATTACTCCGTGCGCCTGTTTCAGGAATGCGGGCTGCTTGATCAGTTGCGCGAACGCAGCCTGGCCGATACTGGCGTTGCCTTGTTGCACGAGGTCGACGACAGTTACCTTTTCCTCCTGAGGTTGGAACGACAGTACCTAAGGAACATGGTGCGCGGCATCGGAATGCGCACATTATGGGAGCGTGATCGAGGGTGACCTGTGTCCCGGGCCAGTTTCGATCCAGGAAAGAACGACAATGCGCGCTTATGTCCTGATCACGATTGAAGCAGGCAAGGGTTCGGAGATCCAGAAGGCGCTTCTGGAGGCGGGAATCACGACGGTCGACCAGTTGGCCGGCATCTACGACATCGTAGCCGTGATTGATGCGACCGATCCCAAGCAGATTGGCGAATTCGTTATCGGGACGATCCAGAAGACCCCCGGCGTTGTCAGCACGGTTACCTTGCTGGCGATCGGATAGGTCAGAGGATCACGACGCGCAGACCTGAATGTGGGGAGCACAACCCTCTCATGGCGCTGCGGAACGACGATCCGGATCTCATCGACGGCACAGAGGTGCCATTTCAGTTTGCCGAAGAGCCTGTGCTCAACGATCGCAAACGCTATACCGCCCAGTTGCAGCGGCGGGCGCAGGCCCACATTACCGCCGAGCTTGGCGGATCAACCTCTGCACCGGATATCGACCGGCAGGTCACGATGGTGGTCCAGCATGCCAGGGAATCAACTGGCGCCCGCCGCGTTTCCTTTTTCCGGCCAGTCCAGCGGGGCCGTCGCTGGCACGTAGCGACCTTGCTGCAGGACGGTTCGTTTTATTACGGATTGGCCGCACCAGACACGCTGCAGTGGCCACGGCAGGCATTTGATCAGAAACGGCCAATCCTGGCCGACGATCGCAACCACCTTCCGATTGCTGGCCCGGGAGTGGCCGAGCTGGGAATTGCCTCATATGTCTGCGTGCCGGTGATTTCCGGCGGCAGGGCGGTCGCGGCGATGGAAGCTGTCGATCTTCCCGAAGATGAAGAGCTCGAACACTACTCAGGTCTCCTCGAGACCACTGTGGCGACCCTGGCCAATGGCCTGGATGATGGTGCCAACGAAGTCGAAGAGCACACGGTCGACGGCCAGGGCAATACGCATGATCTCGGGCCGACCACCGTCGTTGATCTTGTACTGCGGCAGCCCTACGACGCGGATGAGGCGTTCGAGGTCTCGCCGGCCGAGTGGTCGCTGATCGCGAATGCCAACGGAGAGCGCTCGATCAAGCAACTCGCCGATGCGACTGCCATGCCGGTTGGTCAGATCATCTCTCTTGCCGGCGCACTGATCGAACGTGGATTGCTCCGAACGGGCAAAGAGAATCGTCGCCGGCTGTAGTCTGAACGCAACCGGGTTTCTGCTAGACTCATTCGACTTGACCCGATACCGCCATCTGCGGAATGTTCGCTTCAAGATCGGAGGAACTCGCAATGAAACTTGTCGTTGCTATCGTGCAGGACGAGGATGTTGATGCCCTGACTGACGAGCTTGTCAAGGCCGGGCACCGATTTACCAAGGTCAGCACCACCGGTTCCTTCCTGCGCACCGGAAACACAAGCCTGCTGATTGGTGTCGAGGACAATGTCGTCGATGCCGTGCTTGGCATTCTCGAGCGGACCTGTCGGCGGCGGACACAGGTGGCCGTCCCCTATTCGCCCGCGCTTGAGCCCGGGTTGCTGTACCTGCCAGAGAACATCGAGGTCGAAGTTGGCGGGGCAGTGGTCTTCGTGATGAATGTCAATCGCTTCGAGCGATTGTAGGAGTCCAAAGCCGCGCATGACCGCCGATCCGCTCGCCAGGGAAGCCATTGTCGAACTGGCGCAATCGCTGGTCCGCATTCCGAGTATCTCTGGCGACGAAAAGCAGATCATGGCGTGGGTGCGGGATTGGGCGGAACGCAACTCCATCGCGTGCCAGGAAGTCGTGCGCGATCCTGACCGGCCGAATCTGATCCTCTCCGTTGGCAATCTCGACGCTGGTCCGCTGCTCTGTATGAACGGACATCTGGATACGGTGCCCGTTTCGGACCCTGATCAGTGGCGGACTGGTCCGTTCGAGGCCGCCGTCAGTGACGATGGTCGTCGGCTGTACGGGCGCGGGGCATCCGATATGAAGTCGTCGGTCGCGGTCATGCTCTCGATGATGCTGGCCTTCCGGGATCGTCCGCTGCAGGGCTGTTTGCAGGCGCACGTGGTCAGCGATGAGGAACTGAGCGGCAATTTCGGGACGATCGCGGTGATTGAGGCAATTGATCGGGGCGAATTGCGCCGCCCGGATTACTGTCTGATCGGCGAGAAGAGCGATCTGAAGGTCCGAAACGCCGAGCGGGGCATTCTGGCGATCGATGTCATCGTCCACGGCCGCGCATCGCATACCGCCGCAGCCAGAGCGACGGGCATCAATGCGATCATGCTGGCATCCAAGGCGATCGTGGCGCTTGAGCAGGATCTGGACGCCTATCATCCCTCGGTCGGCAAACCGGTGATCAGTATCAACATGATCTCGGGTGGGGTGGCACACAATGTCGTCCCCGGGGAGTGCAAGTTCTCGATCGACCGGCGTTTGATCCCCGGAGAGACCCGCGAGTCTGTTGTGGCCGATATCGATGCGATCCTGCAGGGGGTCGCGACTGACGACCCGCGTTTCCGCTACACGTTGGTGATCGATCCGGACGGCGATTTCATTCCCGCCAACATCACGCCGGAAGATGCGCCGTTGGTGCAGGCGGTCAACGCAGCCTCGCGCACGGTCCAGGGCAAAGAGCCCGAGTACTTCGTGCAGTGGGCCGGCGCGACGGACGGTCGATTCTACCGGCAGGCCGGGATTGAGACGGTTGGCTTTGGACCGGGCGGCGAGAATGCCCATGGCGCCAACGAGGCCGTATTTGTGGACGACCTCGTAGTACAGGCGAGGGTTTACGAGGAAACGGTAACCCGGCTCCTCGGGTAGGTCGTTGCTCACGAGCAGCAACAAGGTAGTGCCGGCCGTCTCGGACCGTTTCCCGTAGATCCGCCCGAACGCCGTGTTTCGATGCACCACGATCGGACGTAGCGCAGCACCCGCGTGCGCCGCCGGTTGCATCCGGCAAGGCGATCCATGGCGGGAACCGTCCCTCGGCGTGTGACCGGGCCTGCCGCGAAGACGATCGCCCTCGGGCGACCTCGCCGATGACGAGCCGGAGCCCGGAAGCTCCGGACTACGCTAGTTCGCGAGTTCGATGGTATGTCCCATAAGCGGCGATCTAGCTCTTCAGGTATTTGTCGAACCAGCGCTCGAGGCGTTGCAGCAGATCGATCTGGTAGTTGCGCTCGCGGATGTTGTGACCCATGCGGGGATAGCGCACGAACTCGGCGTCGACTCCAAGGCGGGTCAGCGCCGTGTACATCTCCTTGCCCTGCGACGGAGCAACCCGGTCGTCTGCATCGCCGTGGATGATCAGGGTCGGGGTGGTGCAGGAGGCAATATTCTTCAGCGCAGAACCTTCCCAGTAGAGGTCGTTGTGGTGGTATGGCTCGCCCGGGAAGTACAGCAGGTTGGCCGACGGGATGTCGTCGGTGCCGTGATCGGAGGCCAGATTGGCCAGACCGGCCCCCATCATCGCCGCCTTGAACATGTTGGTCTTGGTAATCGTGGTTGCGGTCAGATAGCCGCCCCAACTCCAGCCACCGATGCCAAGGCGATCCGGATCAGCAATGCCCCGATCGATCATCGCCTGGGCGCCATTGATCAGGTCCCGTACTTCGCCACCGCCGACATCGCCGTAGAGCGCATGCTGGAAATCGGCGCCACGTGCGGTCGACCCGCGGGGATTGGGTGCGAGTACGGCATATCCGCGATCGGTCATGAACGATGCCCAGTCATGCCAGTTGACGAACGCACGCTCTTCCCATTGCCACGATGGGCCACCATGGGCCTCGATAAGCAACGGATACCGCGTGCCCTCCTGGTAGTCCTTCGGGTAGAAGAGCACCCCCTGGATTGTCCAGCCATCCGATTCCCACTCGACCGTCTCCGCCGGAGTCAGGCGCCCTTCCAGGGACTTGCCGAACTCGGTGACGCGGACCGGTTCCTGTCCGGCTTTGGCGACGTAGACATCTTCCGGGTGCTGCGGATCGCTCCAGACCATCGCCATCGTCTGCTGGTCCGCGGAGATGGCGGGACCGAAATTGACTGAGCCTTTGTTCTGCCACGAGTCGGGGAGGAAGAAGCGGCGCTCGCCACTCTCGGGATCGACTATGAACGCGTTGGCATGTGTGCCATCGACCAACCGGGTCGCGATCGCTGTGCCGTTGCCGATCGCAGAGATTGCATCGACATTGCCGTGATCGTCCGTGAGCAGTTCCCGCATTGCGCCAGATGCCGCATCGACGATCCAGATGGAGTCGGGCTGATCAAAGGTGAAGCCGTTGTGCTTAATCGCCCAGGTGTCGGTCTCGTTGCCCAGGTCGACAGCAAAGATCTGGCCCGGCGCGGAGCGAAGATCGGCAATCCGCTGCAGGCGTCCGCCCGTGGCGGCGACGACGTCCAGGGTGTTGTTCTGGTACTCGCCTTCGGCATCAATTCGCTTGGACGTGATGACCGCGATCCGGGCGCCATCGAGATTCCAGGCAAACGCAAGAATATTGAGGTTGCCGTACGTCAATTGCAGCGTTTTGCCCGACGCGACATCGATCACGAACAAACGCGTGTACTTCAGATCCTGATCATCGACGATCGGATCGTTCCGGTCCTCGGTCTTCTTCTTGTCCTCGTCGGTTTCCGGGTCGGTGACCAGGATGCCGATCTTAGTGCCGTCAGGCGACCAGGCTGGCTTGCCGAGATCCCCTTCCACGGTGCCGACGCGCATCGCCTCACCACCATTGAGAGGTAGGACGTACAGCCGCTGTTTCTTGCGTTCGTGCCGGTCAGAGAGGAATGCGATCCGGGTGGAGTCCGGAGCAAATGCAATTGCCGTATCGCCGGTGAGGCCGGAGGTGAACTGGCGGGCGGGTTCGGCGTCGGTTGAGATCCAGATGGCCCCGGTGTAGTGCTCTTCTTTTTGACCGACTGGAGCGACTTCGAATGCGACGTGACGACCATCAGGGGAAATGGTGATCCCGACAGGATCGAGCCGGTCGGCAAGTTCCTCGGGTGAGAGAATGCTGTCGGTCGACATGGATACATGAGCTCCCTTGCTATAAATGCAACCGATCGATTGTATCAGCGGAGCAACGAAAACCCGTTCGATTCTGACGGGAGTGCGGAGGGAATGCCTTGGTTCGATTTTGCGCGAACATCTCGATGCTTTTTGCGGAACATCCATTTCTGGATCGTTTTGCCGCGGCGAAGGCCGCCGGTTTTGAGGCGGTCGAGTTCCAGTTCCCCTACGAATTCACCGCCAGCGAAATCCACAGCCGGTTGAATGACGCCGGACTGGAACTGGTGCTCTTCAACTTCCCGGCCGGGGATTTTGGATCCGGCGATCGCGGCATGGCCTGCTACCCGGATCGAGTTGATGACTTCCAGCGCAGCATCGAGCTCGGTCTGGAGTATGCGGCGGTGCTCAAACCGGCCAAGATGAACTGTCTGGCCGGGAAGTACAGCGCTGACCACGGGCATGATGTCCAGTTCGACACGCTCGTTGAGAACCTGCACTGGGCCGCCGAACAGGCACAGGCGGCCGGTATTCGGCTGGTGATCGAGCCGCTGAATCCATTCGATGCGCCCGATTTCTTCCTGCCGACTCCCACGATCGGGTTTGGTCTGACCCGCATCGTCGATCATCCGAATATTGCGGTTGAGTACGACATCTACCACGCCCAGCGGACCGAGGGAAACATCATTTGGACGCTGGAGCAGTACATCGACCGGATCGGGCACATCCAGCTGGCGGATTCACCGGGCCGCATGGAGCCAGGGACAGGCGAGCTGAACTTTGCGAACATCTTCTCGGCCATTGACCGGCTCGGCTACACGGACCGGATTGGACTTGAATACAAACCGTCCAAAGCGGACACGAACGAGACCCTGACCTGGATGAAGGAGTTCGTCGGATGACAGATCGCAGAAAACCAATCGGATTTATCGGCCTCGGGATCATGGGCAAGCCGATGGTCCGGAACCTGGTCAAGGCGGGGTTCACCGTCGTCGCCCACAGTCGAACGCAGGCCTCGGTCGATGAGATTGATGGCGAACTGAGCGAGGTCAGCGGAGCGTCATCGCCGGCCGATGTCACGCGCCAGGCGGACATCATCATCACGATGCTGCCGGATTCGCCGGATGTTCGCGATGTCGTCTTCGGCGAGAACGGCGTCCTTTCGGCGATCGGACCGGGGCAACTCCTGATCGACATGAGCACCATCGCCCCGGCCACGGCGGTCGAGGTGAGCGATGCACTGCAGGCGAAGGGCGCCAGTGCCCTCGATGCCCCGGTCAGCGGTGGGGACAAGGGCGCGATCGCCGGTACGCTGAGCATCATGGTCGGC
>JAPXRQ010000167.1:0-6514 GCA_033813515.1 Thermomicrobiales bacterium | reverse complement strand
ATCTGATCCCAGTCCGTGAACTCCTGACTCCAGAACACCGTGGCCCACGCATCATTCAGTGCGTCCAGGGAGCCATACCGGCGAGCAAGCCAGTCGCGAAATGCGGTCAAGGCGACCGGGCTGTAGGAGAACGAGGAGTCGCTCTCTCCCCACTCGTTGTCAATTTGCCAGCCGATGATCGCCAGATGCTCCCCATAGCGCTCGGCCATCGCCGCAACGATTCGCCGGCAGTACTCGCGATAGACCGGTGATGAGTGATCGTAGTGTTTGCGTGATCCGTAGTTCCGACGGCGGCCTTCCCGATCGACCGGCAGAATCTCCGGCCAGGCCGATACCAGCCACGGAGGCGGTGCGCCGGTTGGCGTGCCCAAAATCACTCCCAGCCCTTCATTCGCCAGCGTCTCGATCGCGCGATCCAGCCAATCCCAGGAGAACTGTCCGTCGGCCGGTTCCATGCGCGACCAGGCGAACTCCCCGATGCGTGCATACGAGAGTCCGATTTCGCGCATTTGGCGGGCGTACGTTGGCCAGCGGTCCTCAGGCCAATGTTCCGGGTAATAGCAGACCCCGAGAGAGAAGTACGGTGGCAGGCCAGGAATCGACACGGTTCACGCTTTCCCACTGTTGTTGACCACATTGCCTCGCCAGAGCGGACAATGGGACGCAGTAAACCACAGGTATTTGGGTGCCACCTGGCAAACAGGGAGACGACTCTTGAGCAACTACGAAAACGAGCGACGTGCGGCGATTGCGATTGCGACTGAGGCCGCGCTGGAAGTCCATCGGATTTACGATGCCCAGGCGGCAAAAACCTATACCAAGAAGGACGAGTCGCCGGTAACTGATGCCGATCTGGCTGCCGATCGGATCATCCGGGAACGGCTCGCGGAACTGTTCCCCCATGACGCCGTTCTGACTGAAGAGGCGGCCGACTCCGAGGCGAGATTGCAGTCCTCACGATGCTGGGTTGTTGATCCGATCGACGGCACGCAGCAGTTCATCAATCGCACGGGCCAATTCGATGTCCTGATCGCGCTGGTCGTTGACGGCCGACCAGTTGTCGGAGTGAGCGCACAGCCAACCACTGGTTTGATTGCTTCAGCGACTGCCGGTGGCGGGGCATGGCTCTCACGAATCGGAGTGGAAGGCGAGCAACCGCTCGTGTTCGCACAGCCGGACAGCACACCACGGATCGTGACGGCAATCTGGTTCGATCCGGATGCAGCGCAGGATCGGCTCAGGGCGGTTTCTGCCGCGATGGGCATTGCCGAAATCGCGATTCTGCCAACCGGCGCCCTGGTCCGCGATTATCTCGATCCTGCCGCGAACGGGTTGACACCGGACAGCGGCGAAGCTCCAAACAGCATCCCGGCCCATGCCATGGTCGGCCTGTGGGTGCGTGAGGATCGCACATTGGCATCAGAATGGGACTACGCCGCACCTGATCTGATCGTGAACGAGGCTGGCGGTCGATTCACCGACTGGCATGGAAACGAGTTCCGCTACAACAAGCCGGTGCCGCGCAATATCGGTGGCCTGGTCATTGCGACCAATCCGGATCTGCACCGGCAAATCGTGGTGGCGCTCGACGGGATCGTGCCGAACTAACGGCTCAGTTTCGACGCGGCGGCTTCATCAACGATGACTTCGACGCGATCCGAGGCCAACTGCAGGAACGAGGCCGGGTTGTCCGACGTGGGTTCATCCTCGAGCGCGGCGCGGAGAATCTCGGCCTTGCTTTCGCCACTGACGATCAGGACGATATTGCGCGCCTCCAGCAGTGTTTGAACGCCGGCACTGATCGCCTGCGTCGGAACCGTGCGGCCCTCGAAGTAGCCCCGCGCCTGTTCGATCGATTCTTCGGTAAGCGTCAGCACCCGGGTCCGCGAATCTGCGGGCGATCCTGGCTCGTTGTAGGCGATGTGCCCATTGCCTCCGAGGCCGAGCACTGCGAGTTCGTAGCCGCCGAAGCGCTGCAGTTCCGCCTCATACGCAGCAGCGGCCGCAGTCAGATCGTCGGCCTTGGTCGGGAGTTCATGGATGTTCGCGGGGTTGATTCCGGCAGGTTTCATGAAGGCATTGAGAAGCCAGCCAGTCAGGCTATCCGGATCGTCATCGTCAAGGCCGACGTATTCGTCGAGCAGGAAAAACTGTGCCCTGGATGCATCGAGAGATCCGCCATTGATCCGCCGAATGAGTTCTTCGAACATCCCGAGCGGAGTGTTGCCGGTCGGCAGGCAGAGCGCGCAATCCGGCTTCTGCTCCAGGGTCGCGGTGACACGATCGGCAGCAGCCGTGCTCATGGCGTCGTAATCAGGGACGATGGTGACCTTCATGGCAATCGGTTTTCCTCTTATGACTGATAGACTCAAACGCTGGAACTGTAGCCGGAATTGCGGGTGAATGTAGATGGTTGTGCACGATCGATTGCTGCAGGCGCTGAAGCAGATCGACGACTGGATCGATCCCGCCGCAGTTTCAGCCGCGTCGGTCGTAGTTCGGCAGGGCGGACGCGAGATCGGGGAGCATCACGCCGGCACGCTCGAGTCCGGACGGCCCGTCCAGCGCGACACCATCTTCGGACTGGCATCTGTGACCAAACCGATCACCGCGGCTTGTGCGCTGCTGCTTGTCGATCGGGGCCAGATCGGACTGGATGAACCGGTTGCCCGCTTTCTGCCCGCATTCGGCAAACCATCGGCATTGGGGACACCCGAGTGGGAAGCGGGTCGCGGGCTGATCACTGTTCGCCAGGTGCTTTCGCATACGTCGGGCCTGCCGGAGGACTTGCCGGCCGATGCCGTTCCCCTTCGAAACCAGCCCACCCTGGAACAGATCACGGATGCAATGATTGCCACGCCCCTGGCATATCAACCCGGGACACTCCTCCGCTATTCAAATGCCGGCTACGGTGTACTCGGTCGCCTGATTGAGGCGGTTGTTGGTGAGGACATCTGGACATTTGCCCAAAAGAACCTGCTCGATCCGATGGCGCTCACGGGAATCTATCCCCGACCTGGCGCAGAGGTGGCCGACCACATCGCCCCGGTCATCGATGCTCGTGGCAAGGGCACCGCCTATGAGCCATACAACAGCAGTTTCTGGCGTGACCTGGCGATCCCGTGGGGCGGCCTGTATGGCACCGCAGCGGATTCGGCGCGCTGGGCGGAGTCGTTCCTGACGGGAGATCAATCCCCACTTTCGGGTGCGGCGCGGCAGGCGATGATCACCGATCAGGCAAACGGCGTTTCAGGCGGCCTGCAAATGCTAAATCTGACATGGCATCCCGCCTTTTGGGGATTAGGTTGGGAAGTAAAGGGGACCAAACGGCGGCACTGGACCGGCGACTACACGAGCGCACGGACCTATTGTCATTGGGGTGCCGCTGGCACACTTGTTTGGGTTGATCCGGAGCTTGATTTGACTGTGGCTGCATTTGGCAATCGCACGTCGTACAACGGATGGCCGTTTGCGCCGATCGCTCGGTGGGCGCGCCTTTCCAACGCCATCGTGGCGGCGGTGAGCTCATGAACCGTACTGGAACCTGGCTTATCGCAGTGTTGCTGGCAGTGCTTGGCTTCGGCGCGTTTGCTGCGGAAGTCTCGGCCGAGACCCGCACCGGGAGTGACATTGCCGTCGGGACAAACGACGCCGTCGAGGGCGATCTGACCGCGATTGGCCGAACCGTCCGGATCTCCGGCATCGTCAATGGAGATGTGCTCGTGTTTGCCGAGACCGTTTCGATCACGGGGACAGTCAATGGCTCGATAACGGGGGCAGCAAAGACGCTGAAGATTTCGGGAACAGTCCAGAATTCGGTGCGAGCCAGTGCGATCGACCTGATTGTTTCGGGCACCGTTGGCGGTGACCTTGTTACCGCATCTCGTGACACGACACTGACCCGCGGCTCGTCAGTTGCAGGGTCGATTCAGATGGTCGCCGGGAATCTTGCGGTCCGGGGCACGGTTGTCGGTGATATTCAGGGCAATGGCAACGATCTCGCGATAGATGGTGCCGTTACCGGCGATGTGGCGGTCAATGCGGGGACCGTCACCGTGACACGCAACGGAACCGTTGGCGGGAGTCTGACCTATGCCAGCGAGCATGAAGCAATCATTTTCGACACGGGTTCAATTGCCGGGTCGATCGATCAAACGGCGCGATATCGGGCGATCGGCGGAACGAACTGGTTTTCGGCGGCGACCAGCCATCTCGTGCGGCTGTTCATCGGCTTGGCGACCGGGTTCTTCCTGCTGCTGTTGCTACCCGGTCCAGTCGTCGCCACCGCGGAGACCATCCGCAATCGCACAAGCGGCTCGGCCCTTCTCGGCTTCATGGCAATCGCCACCTGGCCAATCGTTGCGGCGATTCTGCTGGCCGTCATTGTCGGCATCCCGTTGGCATTGATTGGCACAGTCACGCTGGCCATCCTGGCGTGGTTGAGCCAGGTCTTTGTCGGTGTCGCCATCGGGCGGATGATTCTGCCCAACTCGTGGAAAGAGTCATCGCGCGGCTACAACATCCTGGCGCTTGCGATCGGGATGCTACTGATCGGCGTTATCCGCGCGTTGCCGTTCCCGTATGTATCGGTCGGAGTCGCTGCCTTTGTAGCGCTGCTTGGCGTTGGTGGATTTCTGATTGCAATGCATTCGGCCATGGATGCCCTCCGTTCCCGGCCGGCACGATACGCCTGATCTAGTCCAGATCGCGTGGGCCAAAAGCGCGAGGCAGGATATCCGCCAGTTGCAGAATGGTCGGTTCGGGACCATCGAGAATGACGGTCATATCGTGGTCGGCGGGTTTGAACTCGTTCAGAACCTGCCGGCACCCTCCGCACGGAGTCACCGAATCGACTCGTTCCGCCGTTACCGCAACCGTTTCGATCACAGTATGGCCAGCATTGAGGGCCGCGTAGACTGCGGTGCGTTCAGCGCAGCACGTGAGCGGAAAGCTGGCATTCTCGATGTTTGCGCCACTGAAAACTGAACCATCTGCTGTCACCACCACCGCTCCAACCGGGAAGTGGGAGTAGGGGACATAGGCGCGCTTCATTGCCTGTCTCGCCAAGTCGAGGAGAGCAACTGCCTGCTCGTTCGTCATCCTGTCTTGCTCCCACCTACTAGTATTTGCGCATGACTGATCCATGGAACCTGAAGATAGCCGATTTCCTCATCCAGGCGCTCGATCTCACCGACACCCGCGCGGATTTGGCCGAGACTGTGGTGCCGCTCAAGCGCGACCAGGAAACAGGAACCAGCATTGTTGAGTTGCAGTCCACAATCGGGCCAACGCCGTTTTTGGTCTATCACTATGTGATCGGCGCTTCTCGCTCGCGTCTGGATTCGGACCTGGCGACGCTGGAGAAGTCGGCCAAACTCGACACGCCCGGCCCCCGAATCGTCGCGCACGCCGAAGCAGGGGATGATGCGTTCATCCTCGCAACCACTCCCACCGTTCAACGGGCGATGACCGGCGACACGAGACCAACTGCGCCGAAATCGGCAATGGCGATCGAGCGAGCACGAACCCGGGTGCCGGACCGATTGGCGGACAAGCTGCGCGAGGCCAACAAGCTGGCGGGCGATTGGCTTGCGGCCCTCGCCGACGAGCAGGAACGGGGTTCCGGACAGCTCGAGCTCAGTGACCAGGAAGCCGCGCTGGCGCTGTTCCTGCTGGATGAGGGTTCAATCCAGGATCTGCTGCAGGCGCTCAACGTGCTTATGAGTGCAGCTCGTCACTCGGCGGCCGAATCGCTGATGTAACGGCCCTGCCAATTGGCGGCTTGTTCTTCCGAGACCTTGATGAAGATTGACGAGGCATCGGCCAGCAGGAGATCATCGGCTAGGCGCCGCAACTCTGCCTTGATCTCGACCTTGCGGCCGTTGACAGACTCCACCCACGCTCGCGCGCGAGTGGCTTCGCCGATCGCGACGGGCTTGCGATATCGGATCGTGAGCGTGCCGGTCACTGCCCAGATCTTGCGGACGTAGGTGCTCCAGCCCATGACCTCGTCGAGGACGGTCGAGATGATCCCGCCATGGGCGATGCCTTCGTATCCCTGGTGTACGCGTTGCGGTGTCCAGTCGGCGTAGACGCTGCCATCGGGTTGCTCGAAGAATGTCAGCTTCAGGCCGATCGGGTTTTCCTGACCGCATCCGAAGCACCAATGGTCCTCGCGCACGTCCAATTGGCGATTGAGCGAATCGTTGGTGACGGTCATAACGGCTTGTGAACTTTCCAGACTTCCTCGAACGGCCACTGACTCGCCCATTCGGCAGTGATATATGGGTATCGGGTTGTGGCGTCGGCTGGAACCTGAATCTCGACCAATCCGTCGATCACAAAGCCCGTCTCAACGAGGAGTTCGATCATTTTTCCGTGCGGAAGGTTGAACTCAATTCCGTCCTTGCCCCAGTCAAGTCGGAACAGCCCAAACATCGGGCGCTGCAGCTCGCACACGACATTGCCGTCCTCATCGTCCGTCGTGCAGGCCATCGTGAGCGGCGTGCTGCGG
>JAPXRQ010000166.1:0-6521 GCA_033813515.1 Thermomicrobiales bacterium | reverse complement strand
CCGGCCGCAACCTGCTGAACGAGATTGGCCGCGGCCAAATCGGCCAACTTGATCATCAACTGATCCCACGCCACTGGCTCCTGCCACATGAACGCCTTGGTTCGTGCCAGATGCTTGCTCGGACCACCCTCGATTGCGTACGAGGCAAGCGTGAACGGCGCCCCCGTGAAACCGATGACCGGAATGCCGCGAGACGCCAACGCTTGCCGGACGAGACCGATCGCTTCGCCCGTAAACGGCATGACGCTACCTATCTCCGCTGCGACTGCCCGTTCCACATCGGACAACGTGCGAATCGGATTGTCGATGTGCGGCCCTTCGCCCTTGATGAACTCCAGATGCAGGCCAAGTTCTTCAAGCGGTGGCAGGATGTCCGAGAAAATGATCGCCGCATCCAGATCAAACCGATCGAGCGGCTGTAAGGTCACGGTCGCAGCCAGTTCCGGCGTTTTGACCATCTCGAGCATGGAATGCTGTGCCCGCAACGCACGGTACTCCGGAAGATACCGACCTGCCTGGCGCATCAGCCAAATGGGAGTCCGCTCTGGCCGCACGCCGTTGAGTGCATCAAGCAACGGAGCTCGTGTTGTTGTTGACGACGACATCACCCTAACTCAACCACTCAGCCAACTGCGGCGCATAATAGGTCATGATGATGTCTGCCCCGGCTCGCTTGATCCCAATCAGGCTCTCCAGCGCGCATCGCTCAAGGTCGATCCATCCGTTGGCCGCTGCCGCCTGCAACATCGCGTATTCACCGCTCACCTGATACGCCGCTACCGGCAAATCGAAGGCGTCACGCAACTCCCGGAGCACATCGAGATACGGCATCGCAGGCTTGACCATGATCAGATCCGCACCTTCGGCGACATCGATCTCAGCCTCACGCAGCGCCTCTCGTCGATTGGCCGGGTCCATCTGGTACTGACTGCGATCACCGAACTGGGGCGGACTCTCGGCGGCTTCACGAAATGGACCGTAGAACCCGCTTGCGAACTTCACCGCATAACTCATGATCGCCGTGTGCTGGTAACCGGCATCATCCAATCCCTGACGAATCGCACCGACCATTCCGTCCAACATGCCCGACGGAGCAATGAAATCAGCACCAGCCTCGGCATGAAAGACCGAAGCCCGGGCCAGTAACTCCAGCGAAGGATCATTGAGCAGATAGCCGTGCTCATGTGCCGGCTCGTAATCATCGCGGTCCGGGATGTTGATGATTCCGCAATGCCCGTGATCCGTGTACTCGCAGAAGCACATGTCACTGACGACCACCATCTCCGGAACCGCGGCCTTGATCGCCCGAATTGCCATTGGCACGATTCCGTGGTGATCAAAGTTTTCGCTTCCCTCGGCGTCCTTGTGCGATGGAATACCAAAGAGCAGCACCGACTGAATGCCGAGATTCCACAGGCGCTCCACCTCTGGCACCAGGCGATCAATGGACCACTGCGCTTGCCCCGGCATCGAGCTAATTGGCGCACAAATACCTTCGCCCGGCCGCACGAACATCGGATACATCAAGTCCGATACCGACAGCCGTGTCTCGCGCACCAGGCTCCGAATGGCCGGTGATCGCCGCATCCGACGCATGCGCACATTCGGGAATGGCAACTCCCGAGTGGACCGGTCAATGGACAATGACGAACTCATCGGGCGCTCTCCTGCACTATCGAACTCGTTGAGAAAAGGGCGGCCAACTCCGCGATCAGACCGTCCGTCCTCGGGAAATCCGGGAAACGTACGTGCGTGAAACCGGAATCCCGGGCAACGGCCGCCGTGGATGAGCCGATACAGATTGCTGGAACCGAGAGAAACCGGGAAATCGAGTTGCCAACACGCCCAGCGAAGCCTCGGACGGCCGAGCCACTCGCAAACGTGATTGCATCGATCGACTCAAGCGCGGTCGAATTCTCGAGTGGCTCAGTTACGGGCAACGGAGCGTATGCGTTAACCAGAGTGACGATTGCTCCCCGCCCACGCAGTCCCTGTTCCACACGGTCGGCCGCGATTTCCGATTGCGGGAGAAGCACGCGTCGGCCCGAAAGATCCGGCAATGCCGCAATCAAATCCTGACCCGTTCCCGCACCAACGATGTGCGGTGCCCGTCCAAATATGGCAAGGAACGAACGCGCGGTCTCTGGTCCGACAACCGCGATCTGGACGTCATCGGCCAGTTCAAGGCGATCGGCCAGAGCTCCCACCGCGTTCTGACTGGTCAAGACGATCCAGTCGTACGGTCCTGCAAGCGTTGCTTCATTGATGGGCAGGTGATGAATCGCAATACAGGGAAACACGACGGCCTCGGCCCCGGCAGCGCGCAAGGCGTCGACCAGACCAGTGGCCTGCTCAATCGGACGCGTGACAAGGATCCGTTTGCCGGCCAGGTCGCTCATCCCGCAACTGCCTGCAGAATGCGATCAGCACCGTTCGCCAGTGCTTGCTCGGCCAAACCGCTTCCCAGGTCGATGGCGGCGGCCAGATCCTGGCACCGCCCCATCACCTCGATATCCACGACATCCACGCCATCAAGCGAAAGAACCCGGCCGTGAAGGTGCAGCAAGTCCCCTTCCACCGATCCCAGTGCCGCTACCGGTGCTGAACATCCGCCGCCCAGACCATGCAGAAACGCGCGTTCAGCCGTCACCGCAAGATTGGTTGCCCGGTGATCAATTGCATGCAGAACATCGCTATCGGCCATTGCTTCGCGACACTGGACAGCGATCGCACCTTGCCCCGGTGCTGGCAACATCACCTCATCACGTAACACCTCGGTGATCCGGCCGCCTAAATCGAGGCGGAGCAGGCCCGCGGCCGCCAAAACGACTGCATCAAACGGACCATCCGGCTCATCGAGTTTCCGAAGACGGGTCTCAACGTTTCCCCGAATCGATTGTGTGACCAGGTCCGGGCGCACCCGCTTGATCTGGGCCGCGCGTCGCAGGCTGCTCGTCCCGACAACCGCGCGCTGTTTCAGTTCAGAGAGGCGAACGCCATCTCGCGAAGTCATCACGTCGGCGTACATCGCTCTCGGCAAAACCGCGCCAATCACGATTCCGTCGGGTTGCTGAACTGGCAGATCCTTGAGCGAGTGCACGGCCAGATCGATCTGCCCATCCAGGAGCGCGCGCGAGATCTCGTCCGTGAATGCGCCCTTGCCACCCAGTTCCGGAAGCGGCGAGTCGAGGTTGCGATCTCCCAGGGTCGAAATGGGCACGACCTCACACGTCACACCGTCTGCCCGCTGCATGATGGCGGCTACCACTTCGCCGACCTGTCGCAAAGACAGATTTGATCCTCTGGCGCCAATTCTGATTGACGTAACTTCATGCACATTCATGGCAATTCAGGGAAATCTATGCAAACGTAGAGAGATTTGCTCTCTGCTCGCACCATACCATCCCGGCCCGACCATCTGAACAGGATCCACCATGAACTCAGGCACTCCTGGCAACGGATGCCGTGGGCACGCCCAACAGACAGCAGTCGATCGGGCAGATATCGTGCGTCGGACCCAGCGCACCCACGAACCGCCGCACCGGGTGATCAGTCATTCGCTCCAGTACGAGTTCCCGGATCATGTTCACGAACACAGGATGGGTGCCGACCGTTCCCGCCCGAACCATGGTGATACCGATCTCTTCCGCGTGCTCCTTCGCCTCATGGTCGAGATCGAAGAGAACCTCCATATGGTCGGAAATGAACCCGATCGGAACGACGACGACATCAGTCACACCATCGCTGCGCAAATCAGACAGGACATCGGAAATATCCGGTTCAAGCCACGGGGTGTGCGGCGACCCACTCCGACTCTGGTAAGCAATCTGCCAGCGTTGCTCGCCGATTCCTGCCATGACCGTGGTTGCCGCATCGACCAACTGAGCCTCGTAGCGGCAGTGCTCGGCCATCGTCAGCGGAATGCTGTGCGCCGTGAACACGACCACCGTGTCACGGCGCCGATCTTCGTGGATCTGCTGCAGGGCCTCACAGGTGCGATCGACCATCGGCGCGATGAAACCCGGGTGATTCCCAAACATCCGCAGTTTGTCGAAGTGCGGCGCAGCCAGTCCCAACGGTTCGGTCACCTGCAGCAGATCCTCACGGTATTGCCGGCAACCGGACCAGGAACTGAAGGCCGATGTCACGAACACCAGTGCCCGTTGCACACCGTCCGCCTGCATCTGCGCAATGGTCTCGGCAAAGAAGGGCGTCCAGTTGCGATTGCCAAAATAGATCGGCAAGTCCAGACCGTGTTCGGCGAAATTGCGCTCCAAAGCCGCAATCAGGTCCCGATTCTGCTGATTGATCGGACTGACCCCGTCGAAGTGGTAGTAATGCTCCGCGACTTCCAGAAGGCGATCGTGCGGAATTCCTCGACCGCGCGTCACGTTCTCCAGAAACGGGATGACATCGGCCGTCCCTTCGGGTCCACCAAATGAGGCAACCAACAATGCATCGTACTGGTGCGCTGCCTCGTCAAAAAGTGGAAAATCGACCGAAGGGGCACCAGCGATACTCACAACAACCTCGCAGACAAACAGGGCAAAACGTGCAAATCTTGGCAAAAGGCGGCAGATACTCACCCTGATTCCACCATGTGACAAATCTCACAATCGCGCAACCCGGAATGCTGCGCTTGATTTCACGCCTACAATGGGAGGCTGAATTCGATTGGAGGGAATCTCGTGGGCATCATCGTGCAGGCGGCGGGCGTACAGGTGTCGCATGGCGGCAACCGCATCTTCACCGACCTGACATTCGACCTGCAGGATGGAGATCGGGCGGCCATCGTCGGACCTAACGGTAGCGGGAAGTCCACACTCTTCCGCCTCCTGACGCGCGACATCGCTCCAGAACGTGGCGCCGTCACCCAGCGACGTGGAGCCACCATCGGATTTCTAACGCAGGAACCAGCGCTCGACCCGGCAACTGCCGTTCGCGATCTCCTCAATCAGGCCTCTGGCGATCCGGATCAGCTCGAGCGCGAAATCGAGGCGCTCCAGGACCGACTCGCAGAACCGCTCGATGACGACGAGATGAGCGCGGTCCTCGACGCACTGACCGATGGACTGGCCCGTCTCGATGACCTCCTCGCATCGGATGGTGCGGCCGAAATGGATGCCGTCCTCGATGCGCTCCGTGTCCGTCGCGAGTTACTCGACCGTCCGTTTGGCACGCTGAGCGGTGGCGAGAAGAAGATTGTGGCCCTGGCCCGATTCGTCATCGTCAAGCCCGATCTCCTGCTACTGGATGAGCCCGAAAATCACCTGGACGCGGATGCCAAAGCCTGGCTGGAGACGTGGCTCGGCTCGTACAAGGGTGCAGTCGGGTTGATCTCCCACGACCGGTACATGATCGATCGGGTCGCAAACGAAATCTTCGAGATCGAAGACGGCGGCATTCAGGTCTACCACGGCAACTACAGCCAGTTTCAGGAGCAGAAGGTTGCTCGCCTGACCCGCGCGATAGAACTGCGCGAACTGGCCGAGCGCGAGTTCAAGAAACTGAAAGAGAGTGCTGAGGATCTGACCCAATGGGCCAGGCAGAATCCCAAGTTCGCCACCAGAGCGGAGGCGATGCGCCGCAAGGTCGACGAAGAACGCGCCCGCCTCGATGCCGAAAAGATGCCAGTCCTCACCCGTCGCCAGATCAAGGTCGAGTTTGATGTCGACCGTGGTTCGACTATTGTCCTGACCGCGGACGGGGCATCCAAGTCCTGGGGTGAACGCGAAATCATCAAACCATTCGACCTCGAGATCCGCCACGGCGAACGGGTCGGTATCGTCGGGCCGAATGGCGCCGGCAAAACAACCCTCTTCCGCATGGCTATGGGCCGTGAACCCGCCTCTGCTGGTTCAACCCGAATTGGTCCGTCGATTGTCCCTGGCTATTACGCCCAGGAGCACGAGACGCTCGATCCAAACCAGACCCCGATCGATGTTATCCGCCGGATCAAGCCGTTGAACGAACAACAGGCCCTCTCGTTCCTGGTCGGATTCCTGTTCGAACGCGACGACGTCATGAATCGGATCGGTAACCTGAGCGGAGGGGAGCGAAGTCGGCTTCAGATCGCCACATTGATCCTCCAGGGTGCGAACTTCCTCCTCCTGGACGAGCCGACCAACAATCTCGACCTGCCATCGGTGGAGATTCTTGAAGATGCGTTGCTTTCGTTTCCGGGCACCATCCTCACGATCTCGCATGATCGCTACTATCTGGACAAGATCTGCACCCGTATCATCGAGATTCGCGACACGATCGTCACCGATTACGCGGGCGGATTCACCTGGTATCAACAGCATCCGGACAAAGGTGTTCGCCTGACCCGGCGCGAGGTCGCCCGCCGATGACAGAACCCACCGACGCTTTAGACGACATATCCCGGCAATTGCGGTTGGCGCTGGCCGGCGACGCAGTCATCTGCGATCTGACCATCAGCCGGGATTTCGCAATCGAGATCCTGAACCTCTGGTCGCTCCTCGTTCAACCGGAGAACCTGGCGCTCTGGTTCGCTCCGG
>JAPXRQ010000165.1:0-6570 GCA_033813515.1 Thermomicrobiales bacterium | reverse complement strand
CAAGGAGGGGCTGCTCAAGCAGACGCCGCTCGGCCGTTTCGGCACACCCGACGATGTCGCTGCGGCCGTTGCCTTTCTCGCCTCCGACGATGCGTCGTTCATCACTGGCCACGTCCTGACCGTCGACGGCGGTCTCTTCATGGCGTCCTAGGATCCATTGATGAGCGCAGCACCGAACTCGATCAAAAAGGTCCTCATCGCCAATCGCGGCGAAATCGCCCTCCGTGTCCTGCGCGCCTGTCGCGATCTCCAGATTCCCGCCGTCGTTGCATACAGCGATGCCGACCGCAATTCCCTGGCCGTGCGGCTGGCCGACGAAGCCGTCTGCATCGGTCCGGCCGCCGTGTCCCGTTCGTACACCAACATCCCGGCGATCATTTCGGCTGCGCTGGTCACTGGTTGTGACGCGCTGCATCCCGGATACGGTTTCCTCTCGGAGAACGCCTATCTCGCCGAGATCTGCGCCGAAGTAGGTATTACCTTCATCGGTCCGCCCGCAACAGTCATCAGCAAAATGGGCAACAAGGCCGAGGCTCGCCAAGTCATGAAAGACGCCGGCGTCCCACTCATGCCTGGCAGCGATGGCATCGTCCGCACCCTGGCCGAAGCCAAGAGTGCCGCCCGCAAAGTCGGCTATCCCGTACTCGTCAAGGCCGCGGCCGGGGGCGGCGGACGTGGTATGCGTGTCGCCAAAGATGAGTCCGAACTCACCCGCCAGCTGCCTGTCGCCCAGAGCGAGGCCGAATCCGCTTTCGGCAACGGCGATGTCTATATCGAGCACTACCTCGAGAATCCGCGTCATGTCGAGGTCCAGATCCTGGCCGATAACCACGGCCACGTCTACGCCATCGGCGATCGCGATTGCTCCCTGCAACGCCGCCACCAGAAGATCATCGAAGAAGCCCCGGCGCCGTTCCTGACCAAACGCATCCGGGACAACATCCTCAAGGCTGCGGCCAAGGGCGCCAAGGCAGCCGGATACCGCAGCGCCGGAACCCTCGAATTTCTGGTCGACAAAAATGGCAACTTCTACTTCATGGAGATGAATACGCGCATCCAGGTCGAACACCCGATCACGGAGTTGACCGCCAATATCGACCTGGTCACCTGGCAGATTCGGATCGCCCGCGGCGAGCAACTCCGCCTCGATGATCGTGATCTCGAACCAAAGGGCCACGCGATCGAATGCCGTATCACCTGTGAAGATCCCTTCCGCAACTTCGCTGCCAGCATCGGCACGGTCCAGAACTGGATTGCGCCGGGCGGACCGGGGATGCGCGTCGATTCACACCTCTATTCTGGCTACGAAATCCCACCCTACTACGATTCCCTCCTCGCCAAAATCATTGCCTGGGGCAAGGATCGCAACGAGGCTATCGATCGCATGCAGCGCGCCCTGCGCGAGACCATCGTGGACGGGGTGAGCACCATCACCCCCCTGCACAGCATGATCATGGCCGACGAGGGATTCCGTACCGGCAAGCTCCATACCGGATTCGTAGCCGATTTCATGAACGCCAATGCCGATCTACTGCACGATGAGGATGTCGATGCCTTCTCCGGATAGTGGCGCACCCCGACCGGCCAGCAAAGGCAGCCGGGATCGTCAGCAGCGCAACTCGCGCCGCCACCAGGCCCGCATTCTCGCCATGCAAATCCTGTACGAGGCCGAAGTCACCGGCCATTCGCCAACCGAAATCCTCGTCCGCACACGCAATCAGGGCGGCGTTCCCGACGAAACGCTCGATTACGCCTCGGAGTTGCTGTCTGGCATCCGGGCCCGCAACCTTGATCTTGTCAGCGAGATCGAGCGCGCCGCACCGGATTTTCCGTTCACCGGCATCGCGATCATCGATCGCTCGGTGCTGCAGATCGCGATCTTCGAAGCCGCCTACGCCGACTCGGTCCCGCCCAGAGCCGCCATCAATGAAGCCGTCGAGATCGCGCGCGAATACGGTGGGGAAACCAGTGCCCGCTTTGTGAACGGCGTCCTCGGGCAAATCATTGACCGCCTGCGACCGGAGAATCGCCCGAAATCGAGCCCGGCAGACGTCTAGATTGCCCAATTCGTATAGCCGTATTTTCCCTGCGCCGTGTACAATCCGGCGCGAGCCATACGTGACGGGCTGGCAGTTTCAGATCGGAACTCGAAACCGGACGGTGGTTTGAAGGCGCAAAGAGAGCGCCTTGAGCTAACCCGCTTTTGTTGGAGGTGATTACATTGGCGTCGGCTTACGAGCGTATTCGCAGCATTGTCTCGGAGCGCCTCGGCGTTGATGAAGACAAGGTGACGATGGACGCTGAATTCATCGGCGATCTCAACGCGGACTCTCTGGACCTGGTCGAAGTCATCATGGCCATGGAGCAGGAGTTCGATACCGAGATCAAGGATGAAGAGGCCGAGAACATCCGCACCGTCGGTGACGCTGTCCGCTTTGTCGAAGAGCACGGTGGCTGATCGTTCCAAAATCGCTTGATTGCCAGACAGAACAGGGCAATACTGTTTCTGAACGGTAATGGGGGCGGGTGCTGTTCAGCCCCGCCCTCTCTGTTTTCACCAACGAGTTTTCTACGCGACAGGTAAGCACATGTCCAAACTCGCACGGCTCCCAACTCCGCGTGTGCCGCGAGTCCCCAAACTGAGACGCCCGAGCCGACCCGACTGGATGCGGCCGGACGACGGTACAGGTGACGTTTTTGAAGAGATGACGCTCGGCGAGCATCTCATCGAGCTTCGCAATCGCATCGTCAAGGCCTGTATCTCTGTTGGCGTTGCGTTTGTCGCCGGTGTCATCCTCGCTATCCCCATGCTCAGACGCATCAACGAGGACGCGCATACGCAGGGCGGCCTGGACATCCAGTCGCCAACCGACCCAATCACCATCTACTTCAAGATCGCGCTGTATCTGGCAATCGGTATGGCCCTGCCACTGATCCTCTATCAGTTGCTCGCCTTCGTCGCGCCCGGCCTGACGCGCAAGGAAAAACGCATCGTCTACACCGCGTTGCCTTTTGTCGGCATCCTCGCGGTTATGGGTGGAGCGTACGCATTCTTCGTTGCCGCTCCGCGCGCCCTCTACTTCCTGAGCAACTTCCTCGGCGATTCCTTCTCCTGGCAGCCTGACGCCGGCAATGTGGTCACCTTCTACATGACCCTCATCCTCGGTCTGGCGCTTGCCTTCCAGATCCCGGTCGTCATGTTCATCCTCGCCAAAATCAATCTGGTCAGCCCGAAGAAGATGGGCGAGATCCGGAAGTACGCATTCATCGTCATCCTGATCCTCGCCGCCGTGATCACACCGAGCACCGACCCGATCAATATGTCGATCGTGGCTGTTCCGCTCTATGTGCTCTACGAATTCGGCATCATCATCGCCAAGATCTTCGCCAAGACCCCGATCGCGCAGCCTGATCCAGTCAGCGAGTCGGCAGCCGATTAGTCGGTCGCGTCTGACGGCGTCACCAGCACGGTCCGTTCATTGCGATACGTGACCATCCCCGGGCCTGCGCCTTTGATCTTGCGCACACTTTGCCGATTGGTGATATCGACTTCAGCCCTGGCGCTGCTCCGCGCTCCGCTGTACCACGCCGCCAACGCCGCCGCCCGATCCAGTGATTCCGCATCGTCAGGTACGGTCCCCAACCAGCGCACAATCACATGCGAGCCGGGTACACCGCGCGCATGGAGCCAGGTGTCGTCCGGTTTCGCAATGTCAAATGTGACACGATCGTTCTCACGCGAGCTCCGCCCGACATAGATCGGATTGCCGTTCACGGTCGTTACTGGCATCGTCCGCTTTGGTGGCGTAGACCGCTTCGGAGATCTCGTTCCTGTCCCAGCCTGTGCATGGCTGTGCCACTCGGCCTCGAGTTCCTCGATATCCTGAATCGACTCGGCTTGCGCCGTCAGGTGCCGCAGATCGATCAGCCATTGGCGCTCCAGATCAAGCCGTTGACGGGCATCGCCGATCTGCGTCTCGGACCGTTTTCCATCGCGATAGTCATCCAGATAGGACTTGGCCACGTCCTTGGGGTCACGCGGCGGATCAAGCGGAATCCGCTCACCCTCGACCTCCAACACGGCATCACCTGGCTGAATCTGCCAGAGATAGCCGTAGATCATCTCGCCCCAACGTCGATACTGATCGCGATCCTTGTGGCGATCCTCTTGCGCCGCCAGCGAGCTGAGCCGATGTTCCGTTCGCTTCAACGCGTCGTCAATCTGCGCCGTCAGCCGCTGCACACGAGCACCGTGGCGACCAGTTCGCGACGGATCCTCTCCAGATTCCGACTGTCGAATCGCATCCGACAGCGACGATGGCTCGACGTCACGATAAGCGGCAGCCAGGTGCTGCATCGGCTGCGCATCGTAGGCAACGACAACGTCATCCTCGTCCAGGTACACACGTGGCGACCACTGATTGGTCAGCAGCGGCTCATACAAGTGACGGAGTTCCCGCGCCAGCGACTGCGCGCTGATTCCACCGTCCCCATGCTCCGACCGGTAGAGCGCTTCACGTGCCGTTTGCGGACTCAGACCGCGAAACTGCGTCGTCAGCTTTTTGACCAGCGCCCTCTGGTCACTGTCGCCGACCAAAATCTCGGAGATACCAGACTCGGTTGCCCGCCTCGGATCATCCTTGATCTGGACTGGTGGCGGCGTATAGATCAGGCGAGGCGCGATCGGACGGACCCGACTCTGGGCCGTTGACACCCGGCGGATGCTCTCCATGATCTGGCCTTCGTCATTGACCAGAATCAGATTGCTGTGCCGTCCCATGATCTCGACGTGAAGATGGGTGAAGACGCGATCGTCCTCGTCCTCCTCGTCATCATCATCGTCCTGTTGCTCAGCGGTGCTCTCCGGCACGGGGACAGGCAGAAAGTCCGAGTCTGCCTCGTCCACCAGCCGGGGCGGACGCTGGGCGAATGTGAGGCTGATGATCCGCTCCAGTGGCGGATTCTGGAACCCCACCAAACGAGACCCACGCACGTACTTGCGCAGAAGCAGCAGGAGTGGGCTGACCCACTGCCGATCCCAAACCGGCTCCCGTTCGCTGAGATAGATCGTCGGAGCGGTATGACTGCCTGATGCAATCAGGTAGCGCCGTCGTCGCTGGGCGTAGACCTCGAACCACAGCGTGTCGCGATCAACATGCCCAACCTGCTGGACCCTGCCGCCTTCGATTGTTTCACCCAACTCATCCGCAAGCGCGGCAGCGGTCAACGCATCAAACATGAATCATTTACAGTCTGTATCTACATCGTGCGCCACAGCATGCAGGAGCAGCCGTGACATCGTTTGAAAGCATCCTACGCCAGGGAGACGACTTTATTGCAAGTCTGCGTGGCCGTCGACGTCCGCGTGTCTTCATTATCAGCGGTCCCTCGGGTGTCGGGAAAGACGCGGTCATCGAGCGGCTCAAGGAAAGCGAAGTCGATACCCACTTCGCAATCACGGCTACCACCAGGGAGCCCCGCAAGGGCGAAGAACATGGCCTGCATTACTTCTTCATTAGCCACGAGACGTTCACCGAATGGATCGCGCTGGAGAAGATGCTCGAACACGCGTGGGTCTACACGAATCTCTATGGCGTCCCGCGCGAGCCGGTCGAACAGGCCCTCCGGCGCGGTCAGGACGTCATCATCAAGGTCGACGTCCAGGGTGCTGCCGCCATCAAGGCGATTTGGCCCGCGGCGACTGCCATCTTCCTGACTCCGGAATCGATGGAAACCCTGTACGCGCGTCTCAGCGCCCGCAAGACAGATGATCCCGAAGCCCTCGCCCGCCGGTTCGCCGAAGCCGGTTCAGAGCTCGAGCGCGCGGCAGAGTTCGACTACATCGTGTTCAACGAGACCAACGGGATCCTGCGAGCCGTCGACGAAATCCGCTCTATCCTGCTCGCTGAACGCGCGCGCACGATCCAGCCGACCATCGATTTCTGATCTACTCAGGCAGATCCTCGGTATCCTCATCTGGCTCAAGTTCGGCTCCCTCTTCCATTCGGTCGACAAACAGGATGCCGTCCAAATGGTCGATCTCGTGCTGCAAAATGCGCGCCAGCCAACCATCGGCCTTGATCCGCACATTGCGCCCGTCCAGATCCATCGCCTTGACGGTGATCGTGGACATCCGCCGAACTTCCCCGACCCAGCCAGGAATGCTCAGGCACCCTTCCTGACCATATTCCTCACCGTGACCCTTCACGATTTCTGGGTTCAACAGGGTCATCCGCATATCGGGCGAACCTTCGTCGAGGTAATCCTCAGACACGTGAACCACGATGATCCGGCGCATGACGCCAACCTGCGGGCCGGCCAAACCAACCCCCGGTGCGGCATCCATCGTTTCGTGCATGTCATCAGCCAGGGACTTGAGTGATTCCTCGGGATGGCGAATCTTGAGCGCCTTCTGCCGCAAACGCGGATCACCCTCCAGCAAGATCTTCAACAGAGCCATCGAGTCGCGCGCTTCCCATCCAGATAACCCGGCATTCATGTGCTGCAAGTGTATGCAATTCCGCTTCGCATCTACAAAAGCGAAACCGGATCAACATCAACCGCCCAACC
>JAPXRQ010000164.1:6307-6700 GCA_033813515.1 Thermomicrobiales bacterium | reverse complement strand
TCGTGACGACCAAACTTGTCATTCTTGGCCTGCCGGGCGCGGGCAAGACGACTGTGTTCAATGCGCTGACCCGATCCGATGCGCCGACGGGCGGATTCTCGTCCGCCGCGGATGAGCCGAACCTGGCAACAGTCAAGGTGCCCGATCCACGGCTCGATTTGCTCTGCGAGATGTTCAAACCACAGCGCAAGGTGCAGGCGGATGTGCAGTACCTGGATGTCGCGGGGATCGCAAAGGGAGCGGCGGAGAAGGGACTCGGTGGGCAACTCCTCGGCCACCTGCAGCAGGCCGACGCCCTGGTTCTGGCCGTGCGCGCATTCGACGACGATGGCAATCCGCATCCGGATGGCTCGGTCGATGCGGCCCGCGATATCGAAACGATGAATCTGGAAT
>JAPXRQ010000164.1:0-6297 GCA_033813515.1 Thermomicrobiales bacterium | reverse complement strand
TTCAGCGATCTCGGCATTATCGAGAAGCGGCTGGTCCGGGTTATCGCCCAGCTGCCAAAGATGAAGGGCGCCGAGCGGGAAGCATACGAGCGCGAGCAGGCTGTTCTCGAGACCCTGAAAGAAGCATTGGAGAACGAGACTCCGCTTCGCGAGGTCGTGCCAACCCTCGATCCGGACGACTACAAGGTGCTGCGCGGCTTCGGATTGCTGACCGCCAAGCCGATGCTGATCCTGCTCAATATCGGTGAGGATCAGATTGCGGGCGCAGAGGCGATCGAGACCTCCATGCGCGCGCAGTTCGGGCGGGATGGAGTCGAGGTAGCATCCCTGGCCGGCAAGATTGAGGCCGAAATCGCGCTGCTCGATGATGCCGATGCTGAGGTCTTCATGGCCGATCTGGGCATCGCCGAGTCGAGTCGCGACCGGGTGATTCGCGATTCGTTCCGCCTCCTCGGGTTGATCTACTTTTTCACGGTGGGGCCAGACGAATGCCGTGCCTGGACGATTCCCAACGGGGCTCCCGCTCAGGAGGCCGCCGGAACGATCCACACAGACATTCAGCGCGGGTTCATTCGGGCCGAGGTCGTGGCGTATGACGACATGATCGCGGCGGGATCCATGGCCGAAACCAAACGGCTTGGCACGTTCCGGCGTGAAGGCAAGACGTATGTGGTACAGGACGGCGACATCATCAACTTCCTGTTCAACGTCTGAGCGGAGTTACGGTGGACGACGAACTTGATATCCAACTGCAGGATGCCGATGACATTGGGGCGCGGATCGTGCTCCTCAGTGCCATCGGATTCTGGCCGGGATTCGAGGCATACAGCGATCGCAAATCGTGGCTGGACTGGCTGCAGAACCAGGGCGTGCTTGAGATTGCAACCGAGGCCGAACAGCGATTCCTGAACGCGAAGGCACTGGCAGAAGCGGACCTTGATCGGTCTCGCTCAGCATTTGACGCGATCTGGGCACTTGGCTGGTGTGTGCATCTCCACGACCAACCCGGGTTTGCACTCAGTGACAAGCCGATGAACGAGCTCGTCGGGAATCTGCCGACTCCGGGCGGATCGATGGAACCGTTTCTGGACGATGTCTTGATCCGGATTGAAGACGAGATCGCTATCGAGCGGGAACGGGCTGAGGTCTGGAATTGGCGGTTGGGCGCCGAAATCATGGTCCGCAGCCGCAAGGGACGGTCTCGTGACGAACTCCGGGAAGCGATCACGGAAGTCGTGCTGGAGTGTTCCGTCAGCGATGCCTTCCCGGATGTAGACGGGTCGGACTTTCTGGTTGACGAGGTCCGGGTGGTCGATGTTGACGATGAATTGCTTGAGGTGCTCATGGTTGCCTCCGATGAGCACCTCAGGGCGCTGAACTGGGTTTGCGGGCTCACGGACTGGGAATCAATCCAGATCGACGAATAGCCTACATCTGACCGGTGCCCGGCTCGCCGTCCAGCAGGTCGTACCGAAGCACAACGACGCCGGCATCCGTACTCAGGGCTGGTTCGGCGAGTTTGAGGCGGGATGGGATGGTTCCGCCCGCGAAGATCTTCTTGCCCTGACCGAGCGTAATCGGAAACACAATCAGATTGAGGCGATCGTACAGACCGCCGGTCAGCAGCGTCTGGACAAAATCCAGGCTGCCGATGACGTGAATGTTTTCGTGACGCGTGCGAATGTCACGGACAGCGGTCGCGATGTCTTCTCCCAGTTGATGGGAGTCGGCCCAGGACAGTTCGACCGGACTGCGTGAGGCAACGTACTTGGGGATGCTGTTGAACTTGCCAGCAATCCCGCCCGCAAAATCGTCCGGCTGATTCGGCCAGTAGTTGGCAAAGATCTCGTAGGTTTTGCGGCCGAGAAGGAGGGCATCCATCGCCATGATGCCGGTGACGATCTTCTCGCCGACGACCGGATCCTGAAATGGTGCTTGCCAGCCTCCGAAGCGGAACCCTCCCTCGGGATCCTCGTCCGGTCCGCCCGGTGCTTGACCGACGAAGTCGAGTGTGCTGAACAGGTCGATTTCGATACGTCCCACGGTGTTCCTTTCGGGTCGAGCGATTCGTCTGAACCTTCGTCGAACCGGTGGCGGCGTAATCGACAGATCAGCTTGTGCCGGGGAAGGCAGATCGGGCGTTGGCGACGAACGAGTTGATCTTGTCTGCGTCCTTGACCTTGTCTGTCTCAACCCCGCTGGCGACATCGACACCAATTGGGTGCACCTCGGCGATTGCCCGCGCAACATTGTCCGGCGACAGGCCCCCGGCGAGGATGATTGGGTAGTCACGCGTCAGTTGGGCCGCAAGGTCCCAGTTCCCGAGTTGGCCCGATCCGCCAATGGTCGTTGCAGACCAGGCATCGAACAGCACGGCCGGAATATCCGATCGGGTTGCGAGGATCCTGTCGATCCCGGCGCGGACGGCGTCCGATCCGTCATCGGGAGACGGGTGGAGGACCGGGATCACCGGCGACGCGATCGCGGTGAGATCGAACGACTTGTCTCGCAGGTGAATCTGGGCAATATCCAGACCCACTTCATCAACGATCTGGTTAATCGCATCGGGCGTGGCATCGAGGAAAACGCCGACGAGCAAGAGATCGGCCGGGAGCGATCGCGCATGATCGGCCAGCAGTTTGCCCTGGAGCGATGTCACCCGCCTGGATGAGGCTGGAGAGAAGTTCAGTCCAACCGCTGTTGCGCCTGCGCCTACGACCCAATCGATGTGCTCGGGCGCCTGGACTCCGCAGATCTTGACGAAGCCCGGTGAAAGGCTCATGCGCCGCGAAGTGTACGGATGGCAGCGGCACGATCCGGGGCGAGCATGATCGACTCGCCGACCAGAACGGCATCGACGCCAACGGCTTCGAGACGAGTCACGTCGCCGCGGGTGAAGATCCCGCTCTCGGAAACGAAGACAACGCCATCAGGCCGGTACGGGGCGAGTGCTTCGGTTGTGGCGAGGTCGACTTTGAATGTATTCAGGTCGCGATTGTTGACTCCGATGACCGGGGCGTCGATGGCGGCGGCCCGTTCGAGTTCGGGGAGATCGTGCACTTCGACCAGCGTGGCGATGCCAATCTCGTCGGCGAACTGCGCCAGGCGGGTGAGATCGGTCTGATCGAGGGCGGCGACTATCAGAAGGATGGCGTCGGCACCGGCGGCTCTGGCTTCGAGAATCTGATATTCGTCGACGATGAAGTCCTTGCGCAGAATGGGCATGGGTGCGCGGGCAGCGTGGGCGATCCGCGCGGCATCGGAGAGATCGGTGATCTGGCCCTGGAAGAACGGCTCATCGGTCAGAATCGACATGGCGGCAGCGCCACCTGCGACATACTCGGCGGCGACTTCGTGCGGGACCAGATCGACCGGAAACTTGCCTTTGGAGGGCGACGCGCGCTTGAACTCGGCAATGACCGAGGTGCCAGGCGATCGCAGCGAGCCCACGAAATCAGCGAGGATGGGTGTTTCGAGGGCGAGTTTTTCGAGCGACTGGTAGGGCACAGCCTCACGGCGGCGGGCCACGCCTTCGCGAGTCTTGACGAGGATGCGCTCGAGGATACTGGTCGATGCTTCGGTCATAGTCACGAAGTGTGCCCGATCGGGGCCGCTTTGGACACCTCCACAAAGCGTGAAACGACATGGGAAGCTGAGCCGGAGTCGATAGCCCGAGCGGCCTGTACGATTCCCTCGTGAAAATCCGGGACCACCCCGGCTGCGATCAGACCGGCGGCAGCGTTGAGGAGAACGGTGTCGCGCATCGGACCCTTCTCTCCGGCGAGGATGCGGCTGGTGATGTCGGCGTTGGCGGTAGCATCCCCACCTTTGATTGCGTCGAGCGTGGAATGGGTCAGGCCGAGTTCCGGCGCATCGATGGTGTACTCGCGCAGATCGCCGGAGCGGCTGTCGAAATCGACAATGTGATTTGGACCGGTCAGGGTGAGCTCGTCGGCGCCTTCGGACGATGTGACCATCAGGATTCGCTCGCTGCCAAGTCCGGCAAGTGCGCTGGCCATCAATCGGGCCGTGGCGCGATCGCGGACGCCGATCACCTGTCGTTTGACGCCGGCAGGATTGGAGAGCGGTCCGAGGATGTTGAAGACGGTCGGTGTGCCGAGGCTGCGGCGAATGGGCATGACGAAGCGCATGGCCGGATGGAAATTCGGGGCGAGCATGAAGCCAAAGCCAATGTGCGAGACGTGATCGGCTACGACCTGTGGCGAGGTGGCATGGTCGGCGCCGAGAGCCTGAAGCAGATCGGCCGATCCGGTTTGGCTGCTGGCGGCGCGATTCCCGTGCTTGGCGACATGGACCCCCGCACCGGCGACGACGAATGCGGCGGTGGTCGAGACGTTGAAGGTCCCCGAGCCATCGCCGCCCGTGCCGCAGGTATCGACAACCGGGCGTTCGAGTTCGGGCAGATGGACGCGAACCGCTTGCGCACGCATGGCCTCAGCGAAGCCCATGATTTCGTCGGCAGTCTCGCCTTTGGTGCGGAGCGCGGCGAGGAGGCCGGCGATCTGAATCTCGGTCACCTGGCCGGTCATGATCGCGGTCATGACCTCAACGGCCTCGTCGCGCGTCAGTGGGAGACCGGAGGTGACCGTGCGGATGGCTGATCCGATATCGGACGAGGATGTGTCGGTCATTGGCCTAGTACCCGATCAGCGCGGGTTCGGCAGGAGTTGCGGCCTCGACCTGCAGGAAGTTCGCGAGGAGATCTTTGCCAACCGGGGTCAGGATCGACTCAGGATGGAACTGAACGCCTTCAATCGCGTAGTCCTTGTGCCGCAGCCCCATGATCGTGCCATCGTCGGTTTGCGCAGTGATCTCAAAGCATCCGGGGAGCGAATCGCGCTCGACGATCAGGGAGTGGTAGCGGGTGGCGGTGAACGGATCGGGCAGACCAGCGAAGACGCCATGGTTGTTGTGATGGATCTGCGAAGTCTTGCCGTGGAGAACGGATTGGGCGCGGATGACCTTGCCGCCGAATGCCTCGCCAATGGCCTGATGTCCGAGGCAGACCCCGAGCATGGGAATCTGCCCGGCCATCTGCTGGATGAGCGGTACGCAGATGCCGGCCTCGGACGGAGTACAGGGACCGGGAGAGATGACGATGCGGTCGAACTCGCTCAGGCGACTCTGGATTTCATCGACGGTCGTTTTGTCGTTGCGAATGACCTCGATCTCGGCGCCAAGTTCGGCGATGAACTGGTAGAGGTTGTAGGTGAATGAATCGTAGTTATCGATCAACAGGATCATGACGCTGCCTCTGTCACTTCAATAGATTCGGCCAGTTCGATTGCACGGACAAGCGCCCGCATCTTGTGGAAGCACTCGGCATACTCGCCATCGGGGGTGCTGTCGAGGACGATGCCGCCGCCGGCCTGTAGCGAGGCGACACCATCCCTGTAGACGAGGGTGCGGAGGGCGATACAGGTGTCCATTGTCCCGTTGAACGACACATACCCGACTGCGCCGGAGTACACGCCACGGCGATCGACCTCCAGTTCGGCGATGATCTCCATGGCCCGGACCTTGGGCGCGCCGGAGACTGTGCCGGCGGGAAAGCAGGCGCGGAGGGCATCGAGAGCGGAGAAATCGTCTCGAATCTCGCCTTCAACATTGCTGACGATGTGCATGACGTGGGAGAAGCGCTCGATTTCCATCATCCGGGTGACGCGAACAGTGCCGGGTCGGGAGACGCGACCGATGTCATTGCGGCCGAGATCGACCAGCATGATGTGCTCGGCGCGCTCTTTCTCATCAGCGAGAAGATCGGCGGCATTGGCCTCGTCCTCCGGGATCGTGGCGCCACGGGGTCGGGTGCCGGCGATCGGGTGATTCGTGACGACGCCATCTTCGACCCGGACCAGGAGCTCGGGGGAGGCGCCGACTATCTGGTAGTCGACGTAGTCCAGATAGAACATGTACGGGCTGGGATTGACCGTGCGCAAGGCCCGATAGAGCGTGAAGGGGTGCGCGGGCGTATCGATGTCGACCCGCTGCGAGAGGACCACCTGGAAGATATCGCCGGCAGCGATGTCCTCCCGGGCCTGTTCGACCATGGAGCGGTAATAGGCCGGGTTGGTATTGACGCGACGGCGTTCCTCAATGGTGGATTCGACCGGGGTGGCGCCGGTCGGCATCGGGGTGGAGGGCTGACGCAGGAGCCTGACCAGGTTCTCGATCTTGCCGCTCGCGATCTCGTAGGCCTCTTCCAGATCCGGGTACTTGGCCAGATTGAGATGCGAGACGACCTTGATCGTGTGCGTGACGTTGTCGAAGACCAGG
>JAPXRQ010000163.1:0-6793 GCA_033813515.1 Thermomicrobiales bacterium | reverse complement strand
GATTAAACATGGCCACGACATAGACCGCTTCCGCAATCTGAGGCTCGGTCCAGCCAGCCTGACGCAGCGACTGGACATCGGTGTCATCAACAGCGTGCGAGCTCTGCGTCAACCGCCCGGCAAAGGCCAGGAGCAGGCGTTCCGCCGGGGTCACGGGGGCCGCCGCAAGGTCGCCCCGTTCCCATGTCCCCAATCCACCTGCACGTAGCAGAGGGTCGCGTCCGCTCCGGTTGGGCTTGTCCCCTCCCGCTGTCCTAGTCCCCTTCTTTTTCCCTCGGATCGTCCGCACGAAACTTCCGCCGGGCGGCTAAACTTCCCTTCGTTCCAGACGGTGCGGTCCGGATTACGGATCGATCGAGAAAGCAAGCGACGTCTCCTGTGGTTCAGTTCATCCTTCGCCGCGTTCTGCTGCTGATACCCATCCTCTTCGGAGTGAGCGTCATTACGTTCATCCTTGTTCGCTCAATCCCGGGCGATCCCGCCTCGATCGCCATCGGCGTCGATCAACGGATCACACCGGAGCAACGCGAACTTGTCCGCAAGAGCTACGGTCTGGACGAGTCCAAACCCGTCCAGTACGTCAAATGGATGCAACACGTCGTCCAGGGCGATCTGGGCAATTCGCTCCGCACCAAACGCCCGGTCACGACCGAACTCCGCCTGCGCCTGCCGGTCACGGTCGAGCTCGCCATCTTCGCCGCGATCCTGGGCATCGGTCCGGCCCTCGCGGTTGGCGTGCTGGCCGCGCTCAAACGCAACTCCGCCGCCGATTACGTCGCAACGATCATCACGCTGCTCGGCATATCGGCACCCGGCTTCCTGATCGCCATCCTCCTGATTCTTGTCTTCTCCTACCATCTGAAGTGGCTTCCACCCGTCGGCTACCAACGCTTCACCGATAACCCCTGGGGCAATATCAAGGGCATGATCATGCCGGCCATGAGCCTCGCCCTCCCGTTCGCCGCCGTCATGATGCGCAACACCCGCTCGGCCGTGCTCGAGGTCGTCAATCAGGATTACGTCCGCGTTGCCCGAGCCAAGGGAATGTCCAACTCCCGCGTCCTCATGCGCCACATCATGCCGAACGCCTCGCTGCCGATTCTGACCGTCGCCGGCATCCAGTTGGCAGGCCTCCTGGGCGGGACGGTCATCATCGAGCAGATCTTCGGCCTGCCCGGGCTTGGTCGATACATCTACGACGCCATCCGCAACCGCGATTACCCGGTTGTTCAGGGCGTTACCCTCGTTCTCGCCACGATGTTCGTGCTGGTCTCACTGACCGTCGACATCCTCTACGCGGTCGTCGATCCGCGCCTTCGGAGGAAATAATCGTGGCCGATCCAACTTTTGAATCCGTGACCACCGGAACTGAGACCCTGGCCGACGAGATCTTTCTCGCCCGCGCCCCAAGCCGTCCCTCGATCTTCTCAGCCATCCGCCGTCAGCGCCTCGCCTTGACAGGTCTGATCATCATCATCGTCTTCACCTTCATCGCGCTGTTTGGACAATTCTTCGCGCCGCATGGACCGACCGAACAGTTCTCCAAGCACATTCTCGAAGCGCCCAGCGGGGAGTTCCCGCTCGGGACGGACGAGTTCGGCCGCGACATCCTCAGCCGCATGCTTTACGGCGCCCGGGTGTCCTTCGAGGTCGGATTTATCTCTGTCCTGCTTGCCGGCTCGGTCGGAGTCGTCCTCGGCCTGATCGCTGGTTACATGGGCGGCTGGGTAGATAACCTGCTCGTGCTGCTAATGGACGTCATCTGGGCCTTCCCGGCCGTGCTGTTGGCGATTGTCTTCGTCACCACACTTGGAAACAGTCTCCAAAACGCCATGATCGCAATCGCGCTCGTCTACATGCCCACGTTCATGCGCGTTGTCCGTGGTTCGACGCTCGCCGTCCGCCAGACAACCTACGTAGAGGCGGCCCAGGCCACCGGCGTAGCCGTGCCCCGCATGTTGGCGAAGCACGTCTTTCCGAATATCACCGCGCCGCTGATTGTGCATGCCTCGCTGAACTTCGCGGCTGCCGTCCTCGCCGAGGCCTCGCTGTCGTTCCTCGGTCTCGGCAATCAGCCGCCGAATCCATCCTGGGGCTCAATGGTCAGCAGCAGCTATGGCTACCTCCAGCAGGCTCCGTGGGCCGCGATCGTCCCCGGCACCGCCATTGCACTCGTGGTGCTTGGCTTCAATCTGCTCGGAGACGGCCTGCGAGACGCCCTCGATCCCCGCCTCCGCAACGCCGCCACCACCCCCGGCAAATAGCCCGATCGTATCAACGTCGATGCACCGCCGGCCGCGACGGGCTGAAGCCCATCGCTGGATGTTCCGTCGGTTGAAACCGACTCTGTTGGTGTTCATCATTCAGCCAATCGGAACACGGAGTTGAAGTTGGCGGGTTGGCACGATGCCGTATTGGAAAACGTACTACCACCTGGTCACGGCCACGGCACATCGCGAGCCGCTAGTCAATGAACTCCGCGAGCCGATCATCTATCGGGCAATAGAGGATTGTTGTCGACGCTATGAGATGCCGCTTTACGCGATCGGTGGTATCGCAGACCACATCCGCATCGTAGTTTCGATCCCTCCTTCACTGTCCATTTCAAAGGCGGTCCAGTACATCAAAGGAAACTCTTCCAGAGTTGTGAACGAGGCGTTGCAGGATGCCGGATTTGGACGGCAAACCGAATATGGCATTGAAACCTTCGCGGAACGGCATCTCGATGTTGTTTGCCGATACGTGACGAATCAGAAAACACACCACGCAAACGGCACCACCAATCCCCGCCTTGAACGATTCGAAGAGTAGGCGGTGCCGCTGACCAGGGAACTGGCATTTCTGGGAAAAGTTACGTGCTCGGGGCAAGGTCTCGGTTCATGAAAGTTGGCAACTTGCTTGGGTACTCGACCCGCCTGAGTCGGTTTCAACCGACGGAATATCTAGCGCGGGATCTTTAGTCCCGCGCGGTCCCTTCAGCGCTTCGGCAGCTGCTGCAGCGTGAACGTGTTCCCGTCCGGATCGCTGAACTGCACGAAGTCTCCCCACGGCTGGACATCGACCTCGGTCACCGTCACGCCCTTGCCAAGCAACTCTTCTCGTACCGCCCGCACATCCTCGACCACCAGCATGACATTGTTGGACGATCCCGGCTCCTTGTCCGTCATCCCGCGACCAATCACGATCGAACAGGCGGAATCGACCGGGGTGAGCTGAATGAAGCGCAGATCCTCGCTGACCGTGAAATCGTGATCGAGCTCAAACCCGACCTGATCGCGGTAGAACCCGATCGCGCGATCATCATCCGAAACCGGGATAAACACGACCTCAAGCCTCATCGCTGGCATGCAAACGCTCCTCGCTGATCCAAATCAGGACAACCTTTTTCCCATCCTCCCACCGAACCAGGCCCAATCCAGCCCGCATTACAAAATGCCCTGATTGCGCCAACCTGCCGTAGGGTTTTACCGCGTAAACCCGCTCCGGTTCCCCAACTGCGCAACGACTCACCAACCCCCTTGGAAGTCCGTCCAACCCAAACACCCTGAACCCGTCACCGCCAAACTGCTGTAGGGGAACACTGCGTGTGCCCGCCCGCCGCCCCAGGACCCGTTCTCATGCACCGCATCGTTGAACAACGCAACTGGCGTCAATGGTGCGCCGAGTATCGGCGGAACAACGGAGCTTCGATTGCCAGTCGCCTCTCAACCTGGAGAGTTGCCTGTCAGGAGAGGATTGAATCGCGAGGGTATCCGGCCTCGAACTGCCTCGGCTCCATTGACAGGGATGGAATGGCCCGGCTACCATGCACCCCAACAATTCAAGACTGCCTTATCTGAGTGGTTGAGGGAAAACGGCCCTGTGAAACCCGGCAACCTGCGGAGTGCAATTCTCCGTAAGGTGCTAACTCCGGCAGAGTGATCTGCGAGATAAGGGGTAAGAGAGACACTCCACCCCCTGCTCGTGCATGGGGGTTTTTCATTCCCCCACGCACAACGAGAACATCGCAGCCTGTATTGGTTCGTTCCATCCGGCTCGTCGGTGATGCCCAGCATCGCCGCCGAACCGGCTTTCGCAGCGGGAAATGCGTGTCCATGACTGATATCCGGAATCGACAATCCCCGGTCAAACAGCCACCCCACCTCACCCTGGTCCCCACCGGCCGACCAGCCGATGCTGCCGAGGATGGCGTCCTCCAGTCGGTCGAGATCGGTTCGCTCGATCTCGAACTGGGTGGACATCTGGCCGACGTCACAATGGCCTACCGCACCTGGGGCAAGCTCAACGCGGGCGGCACCAACGCCGTCATCGTCCTCCACGCCCTCACCGGCGACAGCAAGGCCGCGGGCGAAGGTGGGTGGTGGGATCCGCTCATCGGACCGGGCAAGGCGATCGATACCGATGCACACTTCGTCGTCTGTGCCAATCTGCTCGGAGGCTGTCAGGGCTCGACCGGGCCGACCAGTATCGATCCGCTCACCAATCGCCCGTACGCAATGCGCTTTCCCCTCGTCACCATCGGCGATATGGTCAATGCCCAGCGCCGCCTGCTCGAGCATCTCGGGGCAACCAAGGTGATCGCGATCGGCGGCTCCATCGGCGGATTCCAGGCCATGGAATGGGCGACCCGACATGCCGATATGGTCCTCGCCTCGGCACCCATCGCCGCCACTCCCGCTCTCGGTCCGCAAGGCATCGCCCTGAACGAGGCCGGTCGACGTGCGATCATGGCCGATCCCGATTGGCGGGGCGGCGACTACGCGAACGAAGGCGTCTTCCCGGCCGATGGTCTCTCCGTCGCCCGCATGATCGCCATGGTCACCTTCCACAGCCGCGAAAGCATGGACGATCGCTTTGCCCGCAAACCCGCCACCCGGCCCAGCCTTTATCCCAGCTTCGGCGGAACTTTCGACGTCGAAGGCTATATCCACTATCACGGCGCCGCGCTGGTTCGCCGGTTCGATGCCAACAGCCACCTCTACCTGACACGGGCCATGGATCTCTACGATCTCGGTCGCGATGGGGGAGAGGCACGCTGGATCGATGCCATCGCCGCGCCGATGCTGCTTGTCGGGATTCGTTCCGACTGGCTCTTCCCGCCCGATTCCATCTGCGAACTTGCTGCCCGTGTTGTCGGCTCCGGCAAGAACGCCCGGTATGCCGAACTCGATTCGCCGCACGGTCACGATGCCTTCCTCAAGGAATGGGATCAGTTGACCGCCGTCCTCAAACCGTTCCTGGCCGAATACGGATCGGCCGCAACCAACTGAATGCTTCCGCCGCGGGTCCGGACCGCTGGCGAGCAGATATGAGCGGACATCATCTGATGTCCAGAACGTGACATAATCATTGGAGTACCAGCCTTGAGCGATACACCAGAAAAGCCATTGGGTTTCGAGACCCTCGCCCTTCACGCCGGCGCAGTCCCTGATCCGGCGACCAACTCGCGAGCTGTGCCGATCTACCAGACGACCTCGTACGTCTTCAATAGCCCCGAGCACGCCGCCAAGCTCTTCGGGCTGCAGGAGTTCGGCAACATCTACACCCGGATCATGAATCCGACCACGGCCGTCTTCGAGGAGCGCGTCGCCGCCCTCGAGGGTGGAGTCGCCGCCCTCGCATTCGCCTCCGGGCAGGCCGCCGAAACCGCCGCCATCCAGAATCTGGCCAGGGCAGGGGATGAGATCGTCTCGACCACCAGCCTCTACGGCGGCACCTACAGCCTCTTCCAGTACACCCTCCCCAAGCAGGGGATCACGGTCAAGTTCGTCGAGCCAACCCCGGAAGCTGTCGCTGCCGCGATCACTCCGAAGACGAAGGCGGTTTACTCCGAGACGGTCGGGAACCCGAACCTGGTCACGCTTGATATCGAGGGCGTTGCCAAGGTCGCCCACGATAACGGCATCCCGCTGATCATCGACAACACGATCCCCAGCCCGTACCTGGTCAATCCGATCAAGCACGGCGCCGATATCGTGATTCACTCGGCGACCAAGTTCCTCGGCGGCCACGGCACCAGCATCGGCGGCATCATCGTTGACGCCGGCAACTTCGACTGGTCAGCTTCCGGTAAGTTCCCGGAGTTCACCGAGCCCGATCCGAGCTACCACGGTCTCCGTTTCTGGGATGCGCTCGGCCCAATCACGTACATCATCAAGGCCCGCGTCTCGGTCCTGCGCGATACCGGTGGCGCGATCTCACCCTTCAACTCCTGGCAGATCCTGCAGGGCATCGAAACCCTGCCGATCCGCATGGACCGGCACAGCGAGAATGCTGTCGCCGTCGCCCGCTTCCTGCAGGAGCACCCGAAGGTCGAGTGGGTCAACTATCCCGGTCTCCCGACCCATCCCGCGTACGCCCAGGCGAGCAAATACCACACGCGCGGCAAGTTCGGCGCCATCCTCGGCTTCGGCGTCAAGGGCGGTCTCGATGCCGGCCGCACGCTGATCGAGTCGGTCAAGCTGTTCTCGCACCTGGCCAATATCGGTGATGCGAAATCGCTCATCATCCACCCGGCCAGCACCACCCACAGTCAGCTGACCCCCGAGGAGCAGGCCCTGACCGGTGTAACCGACGACTACGTCCGCCTGTCGGTCGGTCTCGAAACCGCCTCAGACATCATTGACGATCTCGATCAGGCCCTCGCCCAAATCTAGATCTGCCGATCAACCGCACAAAAAGAACCGCCGGACGATTGTTCGTCCGGCGGTTTTCCTATGCGCGCTTTCGTCCGAAACCCAAACGTAGTCCGCGGCTTCCGGGCCGCGGGTGGCCAAGCCACACCGTTCGCAGC
>JAPXRQ010000162.1:0-6860 GCA_033813515.1 Thermomicrobiales bacterium | reverse complement strand
ATTCCAGCGAGTGCGGATACCAGGTCGGCGGGTAGTGGGTTAGTTCCTCATTCGACTTGAGCGCATTGGCCACCATCCAGTAGAGCGGCAGGAAGTAATACGCTCCGAAGATGATGATGAAGATCCGCGGAACGATGCGGTTCTGGGTGTATCGCCTGATCTTGAACCCGGTCGAATGTTGGGTTCCACCCTGAGCAGATGACACGGCAGCGCTAGACCTGGTCATAGTTCACCCACCATTTCGAGGTACCGAAGATGATCCCGGCGATCACAACCGTGGCCAGGAACAGCACCCAGGCCATGGCTGCGGCAAACCCGAGCTCGCCGTACCGGAAACCGTTCACGTAGAGATAGACCACGTACATCATGGTCGATCCGGCCGGGCTGCCTGGCGGATCGCCGCCGAGGATGTAGACCTGCGTGAAGATCTGCAAACCAAGACTCAGGCCGAGGATGATGTCGTAGAGGATGACCGGGGTGAGCATCGGGATCGTGATATTGAAGAAGCGCCGAATCGTGCCAGCTCCATCCAGGGCGGCCGCCTCCTGGAGCGAGGTGGGGATTCCCTTCAACGCGGCCAGAAAAATGATGGCGGCCTGACCGGCGCCGAACTGGGCGAGGATCACGAGGGCCAACTTTGCGTACCGCGGATCACCGAACCAGTTGATATTGGGTAGTCCGAGGAACAGCAGGAACCGGTTGAAGATGCCTTGGGTCGGGTTCATCAGGACCTGAAAGACAAATGAAAGCGTGAAGAGGGGAATGACCGAGGGGATATAGACGATCGCCCGGAAGATCTTGACCTCCGGCAGCGGCTGGTTCATGAGCAGGGCCAACACCAGTGCCGCAACGGCTCCGATGGGAACAGCCAGCAGGGTGTAATAAAGGGTGTTGTACACGGCCTTCCAGAAGACCTCGTCGTGGATCATGTCCCGGTAGTTTTCGAGCCCAATCCACTTCGGATCTCCGAAGCCGGTGTACTTGGTGAAGCTGATTCTGATTGTGTAATAGATGGGATAGACGAGGAAAACGCAGAAACCGATCAGCCATGGACTGATGAATGCCAGGCCCATTCCGAGATTCTTCCACTCCCGTTTGGTCAGGCGGAAGCGGCTCATGAACGGTTCCTTGACGCGCACAGGTGCTTGTAAGGTGCTCTCGGCCACGGATGGACCTCCAGGACGTCAGTTGGGCAGGACCGTATGTGGTGTGGGGTAGGAAAAAGGCGGGGCACCGAGATGCCCCGCCTGTGGGTACTGCTACATGGACGGGGAGGCTTCCGGAGTTGCCGCTCCGCCGCCGAAGCCCTGGTCAGGAGGCGCGAGTGGGCAGAAGTCGCCCAGATCGTCGTTTACGCGCTCCTTGACAGTAGCCAACAGATCGGCCGGCGCACCCTGATTCAGGTACGCGGATTGCCAGGCCGTCGTCAGCTCGTCCCAATACTTGCTGCCGACGGGAAGCGGCGGCCGGTTGTTGGCCGTCGGAACCAGCTGCAGGAAGAACTGGTGCCGCTCGGAGAAGAGATCTGTCTCCTCGTACAGCGCCGACCAGACAGGCACGTGGGTGCTCTTCTGCGTGTAGATGCGGCCACCATCCGGTCCGCAGATCCACTTGAGCGCATCCCAGCCGCCTTCAACATTCCTGGCGCCTTGCGGAATGACGACCGACCAGCCGCCTGCCCAGGTCTGGGAGGTCATGCCGGCGGTCGGGACGGGAATCCAGGTGATTCCGTAGTCCACATCGGCCGCGTATTGAGCCATCTGCGCGATTTCCCAGTCGCCCGTGACCTGCATGCCCAGTGTCTGGACATGGAATGGATGCTGGGCCGGATCGAATCCTGGTTGCATGGACGGGTTGCCGAAGGCGTTGACCTTGTCTGCGCCGAGGGCATTGCAGTAGTCCTGCGTCCACTGGAAGGCCTGAACAATGGCGGGATCGTCCGGCGAGACGGCGCAGGCATCCCAGTCCATGAACTTGCCACCGAAGGCGAAGCCATAGGTGTAGTGCCAACCCTGATTCACCCAGGGCACGAAGCCCATCTTGGTGTAGTTGCCGTTTGAGTCCTGCTCGTTCAGCATGTTCGCGATCTCGGTTACCTGGTCAAAGGTTGCCGGACCATTCGCTGGATCCAGAACAGAAGAGTCGCCACCGGCGGCGTCGATCATGCCCTTGTTGTAGAACAGCGCGCGCACATCGGTGTCAAACGGGAGGCAGTACGCCTTGCCATCGAACATGGACTCGGCGGCCGCGAAGGGTACGTAGTTCGGCATAATCTCGTCGGCGCCCAACGAACTCAGGTCCTGGAGAAGGCCTTCGCTTGCCCGCTCGGCAACGATGAAGCGATCGAAGAGGTACAGGTCCGGACCGGTGCCACCGCGGACCGCTGTCATCAGGGTGGTGACATCGGTGACTTGCGCCGGTGGAATCTGGACCAGTTCGACCTGTGGGCCACTGGATTGGGCGTTGTACCCATCAACCACTGCCTGGACGTTGGTGAGACCATCAGCCGTGAACGTCGTCCACATGGTGACCTTGTTGTCCTGGGCACGAGTCGGGGCAATACGGAGAGCGCTGCTAACGGCTGCAGCCGATGCGCCTAATCCTGCTGCTCCCTGGAAGAACCGACGTCGGTCTATGCGACCACTGCGTAACTGCCGAGCGAGGGTTTGAAGCGTAACGTCGCTACCCATGTTTGTCCTCCGCAGGCATCGAGGATCGGCGAGAGCCGAGACCTCAATGTCTCGTTCCACCAGGAGCCGTCAATCGGGCTCCCACCACACCATACGACCGGTTGGATCCGGTTGGATCGGTGAGGATGGGCCGACAATAGGCGAGACACCATAGGCTGTCAACCCGAACGGTTGCCTCTAGGAACAGTGGGGGAGACCACTGTTTGGGCAGTGTTGGTCGCGGTGCACAATCATCAGCAATGACGGTCAGATGCTCTGCCCAAATGGCCGATGTGCTCGCCATGTGCGCGATAATTGCAGGCGAACTTCGGAAGCTCGCCGAAGTCTGTGATGAATCGACCAATCAAGAATTTTGGACATGGCCAGCCAACCCATCGAACCCGCTCCACTTGACGATCCCACCATCAAGATTCCGCCAATGACTTTGCTGAGTCGTGCTCTGCGCCGGCGTTGTCCGATATGCGGCGCCAGTGGCATCTGGAAGAGCTGGATCGAGATCAAGGAAGAGTGCCCGACCTGCCATTATCGCTACGTTCGCGAGAACGGCTATTTCCTCGGGGCGATGGTCTTGAATGTCATCTTCGCCGAGTTCCTGGTGATGGCCCTGATGGTTGTGCTGCTCGTCTGGACAGACATGATCTGGTGGCGGGTTGAGCTGATCATCCTGCCGCTTGCGATCATTACGCCGATCATCTGGAACCCGTTTTTCAAGGGGTTCTGGTTCCTGCTGGATCTGACCGCCCATCCGGTCAAGGCGCGCAACGTTCACCTGCCGCCCGAGAACGATCCGGCGGCAATCGCTAGCTAATCCTGGCTCCAGACGGTGAATTCTCGGAAGCGGGTCACCCGTCCGTCGACTGCATCACCGGTATAGAAGCCCGTTCCGATTGCCACTGCACCCACGACTGCGGGCGGCAAGCCGATCGACGCCACGTACTCGCCGTTGATTGCGAAGTGCGCCTGCTGGTCCTCGACGATCAGAGTCAGCTCGTTGACGCCGTCAACTGAGTCGTCAAAGCTGGATGCCTCCCCGGAGCCGAGATTGAGTTCCTTCTCGGCCGACCATTCTTCATCCGTGCCAACAGAGGCGTACCAGGAACCGTTACCGGAGAAAATCAGATAGATCCGCGATGGAGTGACATAGTCGCCACTGATGCGGAACTCCACACCGAAGTCGAAGGTCTCATCCGCATCTTCAATCGGATTCGTGAACCTGGCCGAGAGCACAAAGTTGGCGTAGTACCCGGACGAGAATTCCAGCGCAATGTACTGCTCGTCGTGTGCCAGCGACCCCTTGCTCGGACCAAAGGCTGGCTCGGCTTCGGTTGCGTTGGCCAGTTTCCGATCAAATCGGCTCTGGCTCAGTTCGTCCGCTTCCGGGATCGAGTCATAGCCCGCTGCGGCGACCTCGGTTTGCATCGCCTCGACAGTTTCCTGCATTTCGGCGATGTCGGGATCGGAATCCTGTGCAGCGACGCGTGTGGCAAGCGATGGGACAGCAGGGGCGACAGCGAGTGCTACGGCGAATCTGCGTCGATTCATGGACAGGGCCTCCTCCCGTAAGACGTGATGAGACAGTATCCCATCGGAGCGGGTGCCTGTTATGCGCTGGCTGCCGATTGGTCCCAATCAGGTGGAACGGCGAGGCGGGTAAACAAAAACGCGACGCCGGTTGCGCCGCGTTTTGAGGGAGCGGAAGACGGGATTCGAACCCGCGACCTTCTCCTTGGCAAGGAGATGCTCTACCACTGAGCCACTTCCGCATTCGGCCTCAAAGGATACCGACTTGCATCCCGCCCGTCAAATCGTTAGGCCGCAAATGCGGGCAACCCCGGACCTATGGCGCAGCTGATCGCTCCCACGATGAGCCCAGCTGGTCTCGCACCCGACCGACCAATCCGTCCACGAAGACTTCGATCCAGAATTGCTCCGGACCATCCTCATCGGATTCGCCCGTCCAGGCGTCGCCAACCCTCGTCAACTTCTGCTCATCGCCACCGGCCCAGACGCGATAGAGACTATCTCCCCTCGCGACGATACGGAAGTTCGATTGCCAGGGATTGTTCGCGCGATAGTGCCCGGCCAGGCGCGCCAGCTCGGGATCGGTCGGCTTGGGCAGATCTGCCCCCTCGGGAACCCACACATCGGGTCCGTGCACGATGCATTCGATCGTCTCGTCATCATTGCGGAGCGCATGCCAGGGAAAGAGGTTCTCGCCCGGATGATCGTCGACAAGGTTGCCATCCATCCAAACCGTTTTGCGCAACGGGAACCGACAGCCGTCGCGCACCAGGGTGAACTCGCCGGCATTTTCGTCGATCTGGATCGCACTACTTGCATTCACATAACGTCCGGCAAGCCCCTCGAATCCAGACTCCTCGCGAACAGGTGGTTCGGGTTCCTCAGCGCCAGAGGATGCTGCGTTGAGCAGTTCCAGTGCGTATTTCGTGATGCGCCAGACGCCGCTCATCGTGTTGGTAAAGGCAAGCGCTCCATAACCGGTATCAGCATCCCCACGCATATCGGAGATGTATCCGACCATGCCGCCGCTGTGCCCGATCGGTCCAGGCGGGCGCGTAGCCGAAACCGAGACGCCATAGCCATACGCTTCGTCATCCTCTTCGCTGGTGACGATGCGCGGGGTGCTGAGGGTGGCGAACTGTTCCTCGGTCAGGATGCGACCGCCCGGATAGGCGCCGCGATTGATCAGCATGCGCAGGTAGATTGCCAGGTCGCTTGCCGAGGCACACAGGCAGCCATCACCGGAATCGGTCTCCAGCCAGGTCGCCGGGACAACCCCGTGGCCGAGTAGTCTCGGCCGATCATCGAATGTCTCCTGATAGCCGACGGCGAGACGATGTCGCATGTCGTGCGTGATTGCTCCGACAGCGCCGGTCATGCCCAGCGGTTCGAAGATGCGCTCCCGAACAACCTCGCCATATGGCTTGCCGGTCACACGCTCAATCAAGAGGCCGAGAGCCTTGTACCCGACATTGGAGTAGTGGAACTTCGTGCCAGGAGCCCACATCGTGTCGGTGTTGCGCAGCGACCAGACTTCGTACCGCTGCTCGGGCGTGAAATCGGTGCCGGAGACCAGTCCAGATGTGTGTGACAACAGGTGGCCGACGGTGATCGATTCGTACTGCGACCGCACCTCGAACCAGGGCAATTGTCCGGCCATGGGGGAATCGATCTCGACCTTGCCTTCGGCGGCCAGCTGCAGCAAACAGATTGCCGTGAACGACTTGCCGATCGAACCGAACTCGAACAGCGTCTCGTCCGTCACCGGTTTTTGGGCGTCGAGATTGGCGTATCCGAGATTGAATGAGCCGATCAATCCATCGCGATCCGTCAGCGCGATCTGCACGCCGGGCATTTCCATCTCGGCCATCTGATCGCGGGCAAACGATTCGACGCGATTGCGGATGTCGTTGAGTTGCTCAGCAGAAACAGGGCTCACGGAGGGCTCACTTTCGTCGCAAAGATTTGGCACTCCTGACACGATAACACCCCGGAGCAGCAGTCCGGGGTGGTGCGAGCGAATTTTGTGGTGTCTGGATGATTAAGCGGCAGGAGTCTCCGTCGTGTTGGGGTCACCGCCTGGAGGATCGCCGCCGGGACCTCCGCCCTGGCCCCCGTCCGGTGGTGTGCCACCGCCGCCACCACCTTGGCCGGTTTGGGTGACATCAGGATCGACGCCGACTGTGATCACTCCAGTGACGCCTTTGGTGACATCGTTCTCATCGACCAGCGCGAGTTCGAGCATGAAGCCCGGTTCCTCATCATGATCGCCGAGGATGTTGTCGTCCGCGTTGGCCAACCGGGTGGTCACGCGGCTTGCATAGGGCTCGTTGACGTAGACCAGGTCGTTCATGTCCTCGCCGAAGAAGAGTTGCCCGGTATGGGACGTGTGTCCACCGGCGTAGGTCTCGTCGCCTTCGGTTGCTTCGCCCTCATCGACATCGCCGCCGGCGTAGACCTTCATGTGGATATGAATCGCGCGGCCGGTGTACCAGCCTGGATAGATGGTCTTGAAGGTGACGGCGCCATCGGCATCGGTCAGCTGGATGCCGCGCAGAAAGTTGTCGGTTGGGATTGAATCAATGTCGTCCGGAACCGGATCGCCAGCACCGGGTTGATTGCCCTGGACACCTGAGTAGTACCCAAGGG
>JAPXRQ010000161.1:0-6867 GCA_033813515.1 Thermomicrobiales bacterium | reverse complement strand
TCCCAGGTCTCCCCAATCGCAGTGGCGGACGAGGAAGCCGCTGAGGCCCACGCCGAAGAGACCGTCACGGGCGATGTACACGATCCAGGGCACGACGATGCGGATCACGATCACGGCGAGTTCGATCCGCATGTCTGGCAGGATGTCCGGAACGCGATGCTCCAGGTAACTGCCATTCGAGACGGGCTGACTTCCGTCGATCCAGGCAATGCGTCAACGTACGCATCGTCCGCGAATGCCTATATCTCCAACCTCGAGTCGCTGGATACCTGGATACGCGATGCCGTCTCTTCGATCCCGGCCGAAAAGCGCCTGCTCTTTACCTCGCATGATGCCTTCGGCTACTTCGCCAACGCCTATGGCTTTACCATCCTCGGGACCGCCCTCGGCGCCATCTCAACCGAGGCCGCCGATCCCTCCGCTGGACAAATCGCCGACTTGATTGATTCCATCAGGGCCAGCGGAGTGCCAGCCATCTTCGTCGAAACCGGTGAAAGCGACGATCTCATGCGCCAAATCGCCTCCGATGCCGGAGTTACGCTTGCCCCAGCCCTGCACGGCGACGCCCTGACCGCATCCGACGGTCCAGCCCCGACCTACATTGAACTGATGCGCTCCAATGTCATCACGATCGTCACGTCGCTTGGTGGAACGGTGCCGAACTGATGATCACACTGCCCTACCGCCGCGAAACCTGTCACGGTCAAACGGCCCCCGATGCACCAGCCATCGATATCCGCGATCTGACGGTTGGCATGCAGGGGGACAATCGCCTCGCCCTGAGTGGAGTTTCGGTCGCGGTCCCGGTGGGATCGCGGGTGGCTTTGGTCGGACCGAACGGCGCCGGCAAATCGACCCTGCTCAAATCGATCGTCGGCCTGATCCGTCCCCAATCTGGCTCGATCCTTATCTACGGCATGCCGGTCGGAGGATGTCTGCATCGCGTTGCCTATCTGCCCCAACGCGGCGAGATCGACTGGCGCTTCCCGATGACCGTGCGGGAATTGATCGGCACCGGTCGCTATGTGCATCTCGGCTGGATGAAGCGACTGTCACCTGCCGATCAAACCCTTGTTCAGCACGAGATCGACCGGCTGAACCTGCACGATCTGGCTGATCGGCAAATCGGACAACTTTCGGGTGGTCAGCAGCAACGAACCATGCTCGCTCGCGCCCTCGTCCAGGGCGGCGATCTGCTTCTCCTCGATGAGCCGATGAATGCGGTCGATGCCGACACCCGTCGCGTCCTTCACCGCGTCCTCGATGAACTGCGCACCGAGGGCAAAACCGCAGTCATTGCCACGCACGACCTCGATCGCCTGGATCGCGATTACGACGAGGTGGTCTTCCTTGCGGATGGACGTCAGGTCTCGCTGGAAGAGGCACTCGCGCACGGACATGGTTTCTGATGGTTGACTGGCTGATCGACCCGTTCCGCTATCAGTTCATGCAAAACGGTCTGTATGCGGCCATCCTGGTCGGCATCACCTGCGCCACGCTTGGATGTTATGTCGTGCTTCGTCGCATGGCCTTCATCGGTGATGCGCTGGCCCACACCACGCTTCCCGGCCTTGTAGTTGCCTACCTGCAGGGTTGGAGTCTCTTCGGCGGGGCAGTGCTGGCCGGTATCCTGACTGCACTCGGTATCGGTTGGCTCTCTCGCCGGGCCGAAGTACGCGAGGACACCGCGATCGGCATCGTCTTCACCGGCATGTTTGCGTTCGGCATCCTGCTGATGAGCACCGCCAACTCATTCCGGGACCTGACGCACATGCTTTTCGGCAACATTCTGGGCGTCACCAATCAGGAGCTTCGCCTCATCGCCGGGATTACTGCTGTCGTTCTCGTCAGTCTCGCCCTCTTCCACAAGGAACTGGTCCTGGCCTCGGTCGATCCGGTGTACGCCGAGGTGATCGGTTTGCGGACAGACCTGGTGCGGTATGGCCTCCTGATTTTGCTCGCACTGGCCACCGTTGCTGGTATCCAGGCAGTTGGCGTTGTCCTGACCAGCGCGCTGCTTGTCACCCCGGCCGCTGCGGCTTCGCTGCTAACCACTCGGCTCCCGCGGATGATGGCGCTCTCGTCGATCTTCGCGGTTGCGTCAGGCGTGATCGGCCTGTACCTGTCCTACTACGCCGATTACTCGTCCGGCGCGTCGATTGTTCTGACCGCAACCGGCATCTTTCTTCTTGCCTGGCTTTACCGCACCGTCCGCTCCACCTGACCCTCTTCGAGACTGCATATCGCGCACCGGACGGGTAGTTCATCGCGATCGTCCGATTCGGTCAGGTTGGTGAATGAGAAGCGGCCAGCAGCTTGTGCTGACGACCGCTCTGCTTGTTATCTGGTTCTGGCGACTACAACCTACCCAAGCACCTCGTGCACCGCTTCGGTGATTGCTCCCGCGACTGTGTCGCACTCGTCCTTCGTGATGATGAGTGGCGGCGCGATAGCAATGCCGTCATTTGACGCCCGCACAATCAGGCCGCGCTTGCGGGTCGCACCCTGCAATTGGGGTCCGCGGTTCAGCGCCGGATCGAACTTCGCCTTGGTCGCGCGATCGGCCACTAACTCGACCATGAGCATCAGGCCCTTGCCCCGGATATTCCCGACATTCGGGTGATCGCCCAGATTCGCCTTCAACTGATCCAGCAGGTACGCGCCCTGCGTTCCGGCGTTGGCCGGCAGATCCTCATCCTCGATGATCTGGATGTTTCGGATACCCACGGCGCATCCCACCGGGTGGCCGCTGTAGGTGAAACCGTGCATGAACATCCGGTCTGGCTCGGCCATGATGTCGAAGATCTCATCCGATACCGCAACACCACCCAGGGGGATGTATCCGCTCGTCACGCCCTTGGCGAACGAAGCCAGGTCCGGCTGGAAGTTGTACGTCTCGGCACCAAACATCGTGCCGGTGCGCCCGAAGCCGCAAATGACTTCGTCGGCGATGAGCAGGATGTTGTGCTTTTTGAGGATGGGAGTGATCGCGTCCCAGTACTTCGCTGGCGGGACAACCACGCCGCCCGCACCCTGGACCGGCTCGCCAATCATCGCGGCAATCGTATTGGCGCCTTCGCGGGCAATCGTCTCCTCAAGTTCCTGCGCGAGAAAGGCGACAAAGCCATCCTCATCCAGGTTGTCGGGATTGAAGCGATAGTCGTACGGCGCCGAGAGGTGGACATACCCCGGCACACCCGGTCCAAATCCCTCGTGATACGCGGGAATGCCGGTCGCCGCGAGCGAACCCATGGCGATTCCGTGGTAGCCGTGCTTGCGGGAGAGGATCTTGATCTTCTCCGACTGGCCGCGCAGGTACCAGTAGTACCGCGCGATTTTCAATGCGGTCTCGTTCGATTCAGCGCCACCCGAGGTATAGTGAATGTGATTGAGCGAGCCCGGGAACATTGACGCGAGCTTGGCCGCCAGCTCAATTGCCGGTGGTGAAGCGAGGCCAAAGAATGTTGGGACAAACGCGACTTCATCGATCTGCTCGGCGGCGGCAACTGCGAGCTCATGCCGGCCGTGTCCGACGTTGACATTCCAGAGCCCCGCAAATCCGTCGATGTACTTGTTGCCATCGGTGTCCCAAAGATAGACACCCTCGCCCTTCGCCAGCACGAGCGGACCGTGTTCCAGCACTGCACGAATGTTGGAAACCGGGTGCAGCATGTGCGCCCGATCCTTGGCGACCAGATCGGTCGTGTTGTATGCCTGTGTCACTGCCACGTCGAGAAACTCCTTTGGTTCATGCCCGCAATCTGGGCCAATGCGTAACAGCCTGATATGCGCGTCATTGTCGCCTGCGCCGATGAAGTCCGCAAAGTAACCATCGGCCAATTGCCGCTCTGGTTGTTGCGCAATTGCAACGTTTAGGCCCCGGATTCACAGGATCAGCACGAGTGAGCGCACTAAAATGTCAATTGCGACCATCGTGGTCGCGGAGATTGACCATGCTTCGTTTGCGGCGCCAACTCCAGCTGCTCCTGATACCGTGCCTTCTGCTGACGATCGCGTTTGTGGCCGTCATGCCAGTGGCGGCGGCATCGTCGTGCAGCACGGCATGGGCCGTCGCCCTCAAGCAATCCGATGGATCCGCGCAGTTCGATGTCGCCGGTCATCGGGTGGTCGTCGATCCCTGCGAAAAGCAGTCTGACGATCAGCAAAACGATATCATCGTCAACTTCGCCCTCCCTCTGGCCACTGGTGTGGTCCTCGCGCATCCCGTTATCTCCGCCCCATCGATAGTGGTTGTGGCGCCCAACTCACGACAGGGTTCGCCGCAACAACACACCCCCGCTATCGAATCCCCTCCCCCGATAGCCTGAGTCGGCCTGCAGAATCCCGACTGCCAATGCGCTGTCGGCCGCTTTCGTGCTGTTCAATCGATTGCGCCACCGAGTTCAGGAGACAGACCATGTCCAGCAAACAAACCAAAGCCCAACGTCGCGAAGCCGAAGCCCAGGCGCGGGTCGCCCGTCAGGCTGCCGAAGCTAAGAAAGCCAAACAGCGCCGCCTCTTCGCAATCCTTGGCGGAGCGGTGGCGATCGCGCTGCTCGCAATCGGCGTCCTTGCGCTGATCAATCGGGACGACGACGACAGCACCGTGCTGGCGGCGGTTCAGCCAATCACGACGCTCGATGCCTCGATCCCCGCCAATGGCATGTCGATTGGGGCAGAAAATGCGCCTGTGGTTATCGTCGAGTACGGCGATTACCAGTGCCCGTACTGCGGCCAGTTCAACTCGACTGCGTTCCAGAACCTGCTTTCCCAATACATCGCAACTGGTCAGGTTCGGCTGCAGTTCAGCCCGTTCTCCTTCCTGGGAGATGAATCAGTGGAGGCAGCCGAAGCCGTCCTGTGCGCCAACGATCAGGGCAAGTTCTGGGCGATGCATGAGCAGGTTTATGGCAACCAGATCGGGGAAAACAAAGGCGCGTTCAGCAGCGACCGCCTCAGCCAGATGGCGCAAAATGCTGGTCTGGACATGGATGCCTACAACTCCTGCATGTCCGACAACACGCACAAGGACACCGTCGAAGATCTGAACAATGCGGCCGGTGCGGCAGGTGTGACCAGCACTCCATCGTTCACGATCAACGGAGGCACGGCCTTCGGGTTCTCGTCGTGGAGTGACTTTGAAGCGCGGATCAAGGCCGCCGTGGGCGAATGATCGCCTCACCCGTCTCGATTCGCCTGAGTTGGGCGTCGCTGGCAGTGATGCTGGCGACGTTCGGCGTCACCATCTATCTCACGATCGCCCACTACCAGAGTGATGTGCTGGTCTGTGCGGTCGGCGGTGACTGCCATACGGTCCAGAACAGCAAGTACGCCATGCTCGGACCGATCCCGGTTGCGCTGCTCGGTCTGCTGATGTCGATCACCCTTCTGGGACTCTGGTGGGCGAGGCATCGGAACCTGCTCGATCCGTTCACGGCCACCGCCGCCATCTTCCTGATCCTGATCGCCGGAGTCGCTGGAGAGGCATACCTGACGTATGTAGAGATCTGGGTGATCTACGCCATCTGCACGTGGTGTGTCACATTCGCGACCCTCCTGGTGATCATGACCGTGATTGAATTGCTCCAGTTGATACGCATCACCAACGCCGAGGAGTAATTGTGCTGACCCTGAACGAACTCGTTGATCGCTCCGCCTTTGCTGCGTCGGGCGGTGATCGCGATATGCAACTGATCCAGACCGCGTACCGGCAGCAGATTGCCGGGGCCATCGGGATCTCCCCCGGTGACCGGATTCTGGAGATCGCCTGCGGGCAGGGGGATACAACCGCCGTTCTCGCCAATCTGGTCGGCCCAACCGGCAAGGTCACTGCGGTCGATATTGCCGAGCCAACCTATGGCTCCCCGGTCAACCTGGGCGATGCGATGGGCATCATCACCGCATCGGAACTGGGCTCAAGGATCGATGTGCACTGGGAGTTTGATCTGCTGGATTCTGCGGTTATGTTCCCGGAGGACGCGTTTGATCTCGCGGTGCTGGCCCACGGCGCCTGGTATTTTGATCAACCGTCCCAGTTGGAAGCGACCCTGCGCCGGGTCGGGATGTGGACAAGACGGTTGGCCCTGGCCGAATGGGATATGCATCCGACCGCCCTCGATCAGGTTGCACACCTGCTCGCCGTGCAGATTCAGGGCTACGAGAGCGCCCTCACGCCGAATCCGCAATCAAATGTCCGCACTGCCGTCGATCGTACCGTGATGATCGCCCTGGTGAAGCGCGCCGGCTGGAACGTCGATGCCATCACCCCGCTCGATACGCAGGGACTGCAGGACGCCGGCTGGGAAATCGGCAATGCCAACATCGCGTTCGAGGACACCGGCTGGTCAACCATGCCCGAGGGTGCGGCCGCATTTATCCAGGGACAATTGGCAGTAATGAACGAGATGGCAACGGGCGACTTGGGCGTGTTACCCGCGTATGTGCTCATTTGCAGTCGCGCCTGAGCCCGACTGGTAACCGACAGAGACCTGCCTACCAGTGCGGATAAACGGCCAGCATCATGCCGTCCATCAAACCCCAGGCGTAGAGGAAGTAACTCCAGGAGAGCTGGTTGTACGCGCCGGTGCCCGGGTCTGAGATCCAGACGCCGTTGTCGTCGTAGCCGTTTGCAACCACGACGTGCTCGTACGGCACCAGGCGGTACTCATTTCCGTAGTCATCAACCTGCTGCCAGCCCCAATTGCCATAGACCGAGATCCAGACAATCACCGGCACACCATCATCGATGTACGCGGCAAGCAGGTTTGGGTCGGCATCGTAATTGATATCCGCGCCATACCCGGCACGCCAGGCGATGTCGGCCAGCGGCTCGGCATAGACCCCATAGTCGTCGGTATTGCCCCAGGC
>JAPXRQ010000160.1:0-6961 GCA_033813515.1 Thermomicrobiales bacterium | reverse complement strand
CCCGGAGAGTGCGTTATTCGAGGTAACCCCGCAGGCGCCGGCTATAGCTTGGATGACGGAGTTTGCGCAGCGCCTTGGCTTCGATCTGGCGAATGCGCTCGCGCGTGATTCCGAACTCGCGTCCGACTTCTTCCAGCGTGCGGTACTTGCCATCGGCCAGACCGAATCGGAGTTCGATGATCTTGCGTTCGCGCTCGGCCAGTTTGCTCAGTGCCTCCGCGATCTGCTCCTTCATCAACTGATGCGCAGCAAGATCGATCGGCAATGGCAGCTTGTCATCCTCGATGAAATCGCCGAGGAAGGCATCGCCCTCGGTTCCAACCGGGGACTCAAGCGAGATCGGCGTGCGGCTGTGGTCGAGGATCTGGCGAACGCGATCAGTGGTCAGATCAAGCGCCCGGGCGACTTCATCTTCGGACGGTTCACGCTCGTAAATCTGCTGCAGCCGGTGCGCAACCTTGCGAACGCGATTGATCGTCTCGCCAACATGGACGGGAAGGCGGATCGTGCGGCTTTGATCGGAGATTGCCCGCGTGATTGCCTGGCGGATCCACCAGGTCGCGTAAGTGCTGAACTTGAATCCACGCTTGTAATCGAACTTCTCGGTTGCTTTCATCAGGCCGATATTGCCTTCCTGGATCAGGTCCAGGAACGACATGCCACGACCGACGTACCGCTTCGCCACTGAAACCACGAGCCGAAGATTGGCCTGGATCAGGTGGTCGCGGGCAAGTTCCCCATCACGCTTGAGCGCTTCGAGCGATTTACGTTCGGAACCCGGAAGGTCAACTTCGAGCAGCCGCTCAACGGCGTACCGGCCAAGTTCGATGCGCTTGGAGAGCCAGACTTCTTCTTCCATTGTGAGAAGGTCGGTGGCGCCGATTTCGTGGAGATAAAGGCGAACGGAGTCTCCGACAGCAGGAAGGCCGGCTTCGGCCGCGAGGGCGCGGTCCTCTGCCTCTTCTGCTTCGGCGAGTTGGGCTTCGGTTTCGCGGTGCGAGGGGGCTGGAGCCTGCTCAAGGACCTCGATGCCTTCCTTGATCAGCCAGCCAAAGAGCTCATCGATATTGTCGACTTGCTCTTCGGTATTCGGATACATCGCCATGATGTCATCCGAAAGAACAAATCCTTGATCGCGGCCCTTGTCGAGGAGGGAAGAAACCATGTGATCGTGCCCCATCACGGTCGGCGCGGGAGGCGCCGCAATGAACAACGCGAAAGACGTTCAGCTTGCTGGCCGGGAAATCGACGTCGAGTTCACCTCTTCCGCATATGTCGAATCGCGCATTGTTTACAATCTACGATGTTGTTATGAACGATTCAAGGCGATCGTGAATTGTTTTCATGATACTGGTACGTACCAGTTGGCGACAAGGTCAACTGTATACTCGTCACCAGCGAATACGTTCCTCCAGCCTGGGGTCTTCTCATGTCCGGTCACTCAAAATGGTCCACGATCAAGCGTCAAAAAGGCGCGACCGATGCCAAACGTGGCCAGCTCTTCACCAAACTCGCCCGCGAAATTACCGTCGCTGCCCGCTCCGGTATTCCTGATCCGGAAGCCAACGGCCGCCTCCGGCTTGCCATTCAGCGGGCCCGCGCCGAAAACATGCCCCGGGACAACATCGAACGCGCCATCGATCGGGCCAAGGGCGCCGGTCAGGGCGAGAACTTCGACGAAGTCATGTATGAAGCATTTCTGCCTGGCGGCATCGCAATCGTCATCCAGGCCCAGACCGATAATCGCAACCGCACCGTTGGAGAAGTTCGCGCCGTGATCACACGCGGCGGTGGCAATCTCGGCGCCGATGGGTCGGTCGCCTGGATGTTCGACAACGTCGGCCAGATCGCGGTCAAGAACGGCGCGATGGATGCTGATGAGATCGCCATGCTGGCCATTGACGCCGGCGCCTCGGAGTTCGAGACAGACGACGAGATCACGGTCGTGTACACCGAGCCGACCGAATTGCATGCCGTCCAGGAAGCGTTGACCGGCGCCGGCCTCGAGATCGATGCCGCCGATCTGATCATGAAGCCGAAAGACAATGTGCCTGTGGAAGCCGATCAGGCCGTGAAGGTCATTCGGGTCATCGAGAAACTCGAAGATCTCGATGATGTCTCCAGCGTCTACACCAACCTCGAACTGACCGACGAGGTCTTTGCCCAGGTCAGCGCCTAGGTGCGCATTCTCGGCATTGATCCAGGCACTGCCCGGCTCGGGTATGGGGTGATCGATGCCGAGGATGACTACGTTGCCGTCGCATTCGGAACCCTGGAAACAGGGGCCAGCGATGCGATGGCCGACCGCCTCCTGCAGATTCACATCGCCTTGGCGAACCTGATCGGACAGACCGACCCGGACGTGGTTGTCATCGAGCAGTTGTTTTTCTCACGCAATGTGACCACTGCCATCGCTGTCGGGCAGGCCCGGGGCGTGGCGATGTTGGCGGCGGCTCAGGCCGGCCTGTCAGTCGTTGAGTACACACCAGCCGAAATCAAGCAGGCCATCTCCGGATATGGCAACGCCGACAAACACCAGGTCCAGGCGATGGTGAAGATTCTGCTCGCACTGGATGAGGCGCCCAAACCAGACGACGCGGCCGACGCGCTCGCGATTGCGTTGTGTCACGGCCAAAGTGCCGGATTCCGGGACAAAGTCGAGCAAGTCCATGGCCAAGGCTGAGCGTATGCGCCTGGATGAAGCGCTGGTAGATCGGAATCTGGCCGAGACCCGTGCCAGGGCGAGAGCGCTTGTCATGGCTGGCGATGTGCTGGTTGACGGCAATGTTGCCACCGCAGCCGGGAAGCCGGTTTCACCTGCCCAGACGATCGAACTCAAGGCGAAACAGCGTTTCGTCAGTCGTGGCGGCGAGAAGCTGGATCATGCGCTGGATGTTTTCGGCATCGACCCTGCGGGATGGATTTGCGCGGATTTCGGCGCCAGCACCGGAGGCTTCACGGATTGTCTCCTGCAGCGTGGAGCGAGTCGGGTATACGCGCTGGATGTTGGCTACGGACAACTGCATGCACGTATCCGCGAAGACGAACGTGTCGAAGTCATGGAGAAGGTCAATGTCCGGTTGCTGGAATCGCTTCCCGAGCCGATCGATCTGGTCGTGATAGACGTTTCGTTCATCTCGCTCAAACTGGTTCTGCCTGCGGCCAGAACGGTACTGAAACCGGTGGGATATGTCGTTCCGCTGATCAAGCCGCAGTTCGAAGCCGGCCGCTCTGAAATCGGCAAGGGCGGCGTGGTGCGGGATCCAGCCGTACACGTTTCCGTCATCCAACGTGTCATTGCCGAGGCGGCCGAGATCGGGTTCAACACGGCGTCCATGGTCCGCTCGCCGATTACGGGACCGGCCGGCAATATCGAGTTTTTGGCTCTGATGTCTCGCGATTGCCAAATGGCGCCTATCGACACATTACTCAGCGAATCAGGATTTGAGCATGCGCCCGTTTGACCACCTTCGCGATCAACTCAACGCAGAGCAGCACGGCGAGGACCGGAACGAACCCGTTCGCGGTGATACCCGACGTAGCCATCGCACCGGCGGGCCAGAGGTGATCTATGCCGCGAGGAAAAGCACCGAGCAGGTCCTGGCCGGGGTCGAGGCACTCCTGCCGGCCACTGGGCGAGTCGTGATCTCTCAGATCCCCGCGACGATGCTGGACGATCTTCGCCGTGGTTTGGCCGACAACACTGTCCTCCTGCTCGAACCGGGTGAGCACTCGGGCGTCGTGGTCTCTGCTGAATCAGCACCCCCGGAGAACGGCGGCAGAGTTGCGGTACTCACGGCCGGCACTTCAGATATCCCGGTCGCTGCCGAGGCCGCCCTGATCGCCCGCGAGACTGGTTGCACGGTCCAGACCACGTGGGATGTCGGCGTGGCCGGAATCCACCGGCTGGTCCGACCGCTTGAAGCCATGATCGAGTGGGAACCAGATGTTTTCGTAGTCGCCGCGGGCATGGACGGCATCCTGCCGACCATCGTCACCGGCCTCGTGCGTCTACCAGTGATTGGCCTTCCAACCTCGACCGGCTATGGCTTCGGAGGCGAGGGAATCGGAGCGTTGACGACCATGTTGCAGTCGTGCGCCCCGGGGATGGCCGTCGTGAATATCGACAACGGAGTCGGAGCGGGGATGATGGCGGCCCGAATCGCTAATGCGGCTGCCCGAGCGAGGCAAGCGCGGACGTAAGCGCGGACCGCACCCGTTCCTCCCTGCCAGTGACATCAGTCTCACCCGCCCGGATCGCCTTGCGAATGAGCGAACCGGCCCGTTTCTCGGTCTCCCATTGCTGGCGCTTGATCTTGTCGAACGGTGGCTCGTGCTCCCGATGCTGTGCGATCGCGGCTGCCAGTTGGTCAAATCCGCGCGACTCGGCGGCCGAGACCGGGATGACTTTCGGGACCCAATCGTCAATTTCGTAATCCGCGAGCTGAACCATGGCATTCAAGTCGCGCACGGTCGTGTGCGAGCCCGGCAGTTCAGCCTTGCTCACGACGAAGATGTCACCGATCTCGAGGATGCCGGCCTTCATCGACTGAACCACATCGCCAGACTGCGGCGACTGGATAACGACCGTCGTGTCGCAAACCGCGGCGATATCGATGCCATCCTGTCCGACGCCAACCGTCTCGATCAGGATGGTGCCAAAGCCGAGAACGGCGAACAGATCAACCAGGGCGCCAGTCGAAGGTGCCAGCCCTCCCTCCTGTCCCCGATTGGCCTGACTGCGCAGATAGATGCGTTCATCGCCCCAATCGAGCATGCGCACACGGTCGCCAAGGACCGCGCCGCCGCTTGCGCGACTCGATGGATCCACGAGGAGCACGGCGATCTTCCGGTCGGTGTCGAAATAGGGGAGGAGCCCGTTGATGATCGTGCTCTTGCCAGCGCCCGGTGGACCAGTCAGACCGATGACGTGTGGCAATTGATCAGGAAGTCCGCGGCGATCCAGTTCCGCGAGGATTCCGGCGTCATCGTTCTCGACCAGCGTTGTGAGGCGGGCCAGGGAGCGACCGTGTCCCGCGCGGGCATCCTCGAAGAGACCCATACCTAGAACGTGTTTCCTGTTCGGGCCGGGGCGTTGGTCTGGATGTAGTCGACGATTCCCGACAGCGACGAGCCGGGCCCAAAGACATGGTTCACGCCAAGATCGGCCAGCGCCTGCACATCACGCGGCGGGATGGTGCCCCCGGCGACGATCAAGACATCGTCGAGCTTGCGCTTTTTGAGTTCATCGATGATCCGGGGGAACAGGGACATGTGTGCGCCGGAGAGGATACTGAGGCCGACAACCTGCACATCCTCCTGCTCGGCCGCAACGGCGATCATCTCCGGTGTCTGAAAGAGACCGGTGTAGATGACCTCCATACCCGCATCGCGCAGGGCCCGGACGAGGACCTTGGCGCCACGATCATGCCCGTCCAGGCCGGGTTTGGCGATCAGGACTCGGATCGGGGCAGACTCAACTGTAGTCATAGAAGCCTCCGCCAGATTTCCGTCCCAGTCTACCTGCTTCAACCATTCTACGAAGCAAAACAGCCGGCCGGTACTTGTCCTCACCCAAATCGCGATGCAGCACCTCCATGATGGAAAGCACAACATCCAGCCCGATCAGATCGGCCAGCGCCAGCGGTCCCATGGGATGCGACGCACCGAGTGTCATGGTCTGATCGATGGCATCGCGCTCAGCCACTCCGGATTCGAGACACATGATCGCTTCATTGATCATCGGAATCAGAATGCGATTGACGGCGAATCCCGGACTGTCCGCAACTGCCACCGGCGTCTTGCTCATGCGTGTTGCGAGGTCGGTCAGAGTGGCAATCGTGGTGTCGGACGATTGAGCGCCGCGGATGATTTCAACCAACGGCAGAAGTGGCACCGGATTGAAGAAGTGCATCCCGGCAACCTGCTTGGGATGCGGATGCTGCGCAGCGATCTTCGTGATGGAGATCGAAGACGTATTGGTTGCAAAAATGGCGTCAGGGGCGGCCTCAGAGACACGCTGAACCACGACCCGCTTGGTCTCGAAATCCTCGAAGACGGCCTCGATCACGATTGACGAGCCTTCAACATCTGAATACGTCGCTGATGGCTTCAGATTCGCGATCAGCGCGTCCACAGATTCGGCGGTCATTTTTCCCTTTTCGACCTGGCGATCGAGAATGGACTTGATCCGTGCGATGGCCGCCACGGGCCGATCGATGTCCGTGTCGAGGAGGACCACCGGGAAGCCGGCCGCCGCCGCGACCTGGGCGATGCCCGATCCCATTGTTCCGCTCCCGACAACCGCAATCTGCTCACTCACGCTGTTGGTTCCTCCACGATTGTCGGCACGGGCTTCACCTGATTAATCTCATTCATGGTCGCGATGCTGCCGTACTGGATCCAACGCTCGGATGCAGAGACGGCGTCCATAACCATTTGGTTGACCAGCGGCATCTCATCCTCGCTGAAGCGTGAGAGGACATGCGCGACTGAGGCACCGCCGCCACGACCGATACCGACCCGGAGGCGGGGGAACGCATTGGTGCCCAGTTCGGTAATGATCGAGCGCATGCCATTGTGCCCGCCTGCGGTGCCTTCCTCGCGCATGCGCAGTTGGCCAAGCGGGATGTCCATGTCGTCATAGACGATGAGCAAATCGTCGAGGTCGATCTTGTACCAGTTGACGATTTCCCGCACCGGGATGCCACTGAGGTTCATGTACATCTGTGGCTTTGCCAAAACAACCTTGGTGTTTGCCAGTTGTCCTTCGATCAGCTCGGCCCGGAACCTGCTGCGTTTCCCTGGGCCACTCATGCGCTCGGCAAGCAGGTCAACGACCTGAAAGCCAAGGTTGTGGCGGGTTTTCTGGTAATCCTTGCCCGGATTTCCGAGCCCAACAATGATCTTCACGCTAACTCACTTTGCCTCTTTCAGGCAGGGAATGCCAATTGCTCAATGC
>JAPXRQ010000159.1:0-7001 GCA_033813515.1 Thermomicrobiales bacterium | reverse complement strand
ACCAACTGAGGACCGCCTGGCAAGTCAGACCGTGACCGTGCATGTCCAGGGGGCGTCAGGATCGGTGGAGGCAACGACGACCATCCGGGACTTCGGTGGCAACCCGCGGCCGACCCCGACTTACACCCTGACCCCAACCGAGACGGCCACTCCGACCAACACGGCCACGCCAACAGACACTGCGACTCCGACCGCAACTGCGACGGCAACAGACACAGCTACTCCAACCGACACTGCCACAGCCACCAATACCGCGACACCCACAAAAACCGCAACGGCTACTGCCACAGCGACTGCAACCCAAATTCCTTCGACCCTAGGTTCGATCTCGGCAACGATGGTAACTGGACCAACTCTGATCGTCGAAGATACCGCTACGTGGTCAGTCTGCATGATCGTGCCTGTCGGTTTCACACGTACCTGGTTTACCTTCACCGCATCGGACGGCGGCCCTGTGTCCGGGTATTTCGGAACACCGCAGCTGGTGTATCCGGGACAGATCTGCCACCCGTCGGGCATCACACTCACCCGAGATCAACCCGGCGAATACTGGTTCTCGGTACTGATCGAAACGACTGGCTACGCATCCGTTACACAAACGTCAGCCCATGTCACCTTCGGCGCGGTTCCTACGGCGACAAACACACCAACCGCGACTCCGGTGCCGGTTTCGGCTGGCTGCACCCAACTGAATGATCCGGTGTACGACGGCATTTACTGGAAGAGTTTTGTGGTTGCCGGGCTGATCCAGTACCTGTACCCAGGCGAAACGGTATCCATTCAGGCCGAGACAGTCGGCGGCACGCCCGATCAGATTCTCGGAACCTACCTAACAGGCACCATGGTGATTTACTTCGCACTCTACGTGGAGACGCCGTTTCAGTATCAATTCACCGTGGCCGACAGCATCACACGTGCTGTGCGATGGCAACATGTTGATGGCGAAATTCAGGTACGCTGGACTGTGAGTTGTACGCCGAACTCGTGACAGCGTGCGTTTGAAAGATTGGTCGGATTTCGCCATGACCTCAGACTGGAAAACTGCGAGCGACTGGATTATTCCCGAGCGGCGCCTGCCGCCACCAGCAGGGGCGAGTGCCGACGTCTGCGCGATTCTTGCCGCCGAACCAGCTCCGCAACCGTTTCCGATGTACGGGTCGCTGGACGAGATGGCAGCCGGGGCGCGGGAATCGGACGCCGAACGGATTGCCCAGATAAATGACGCAATACCCGGTCTCGGGATAACGATCAACCAGATCGAGATCGGCGGCGTGCCGGTCTACGAGGTGATTCCAGGCGAGTCGGCCGAGGTCCACGCGGAGCATCTCTTTCTGCATATCCATGGTGGCGCGTTTCTCTACGGAGCCGGACTCGCGTGCACGGCGGAAGCGATCGAGATTGCGGCGCAGATCGGCATCCGCGTACTCTCCGTCGACTACCGGATGGTGCCCGACTATCCGGCCCCGGCCGCGCTGGATGACTGTCTTGCGGTCTGGCAGGCGCTGCTGAAGACCACTGATCCGAACACGGTCATTGTGGGCGGGACATCGGCTGGTGGCAATCTGACCCTGGCGTTGGCACTCAAGGCGAGACTGATGGGACTGCCGAGACCAGGCTGTCTCTTCGTCGGCACGCCCTGCGTCGATATGGCTCCGGTGGGCGACTCGCGTTTCCTCAACACAGGGGCGGATCGGCTCCTTTGGGGATGGGAGGGGTCGGCCAGTCAGCCGCTGGAGATCTACACGCGAGATGTGGCGCTGGACGATCCGGGGGTCTCCCCGATCCATGGCGACTTCACCGATTTCCCGCCGACTTACCTGATCTCGGGCACACGTGATCTGCTCTTGAGCGACACCGTTCGGGTGCACCGGGCGATCCGAAATGCGGACTCAATCGCCGACCTACATGTCTATGAAGGCATGGCGCACGCTGACTACGTGCTGATGCAAGGTACGCCGGAATACCACGAGCACTTCATGGAACTGGACGCGTTCATTCAGTCCTGGCTGATTCCCTGAGTCCTGGCCATTTCGGCGACCCTGGCCAATTCGCGCAGGTGGGAGCGTTCGTGGCGTGCCAGCCATTGAACGTAGAAGGCGACCGTTCGTTCGAGCGGGGCGCCGGCGCCGTAAACCTCGGCCGCTCGAACCCAATCGGCCGGAGCCAATGTCCTCAGTCTTGTGAGCAGGACTTCTCGCTGCGCTTCGAACTCGGCGAACGACTGGTGGAAAGGTAGACCCGGATAGGGAGAGGTTCTGAACACCAGGCGGGGATTCACGGCCTTGATGCGCGGGTGATCTTCGGCCAGTATGATGTGGATTGCCTCGGTCCAAATATCAGCGCAACATCGGAGGTGGGCGAGGATTTCGGTCACGGACCACTCATCCGGCGATGGCTTGCTCGCGGCCTGGGAATCGGTGAGGTCGGCGGTCGACTCCCGCATCTTGGCTGGATTGGTTTGGAGCAGTTTGAGCGCCTGACTGGTGGTCATCTGGATCTTCGCCGTCACAAGTCCTCTCCGTTGCTTGAGCAGGCCGGCAGACGACCTGCGGCCGTTGACGACTGGAACGTGGCTGCCTACAATCGGGTGCAATCGAGCGGCGATGGGGTTCGCCACAAATGCACTTCGCGTGCTGATGACTCCTACCAGTTTGCGGGTGGCCGGTTTCCGGTTCACCGTTCTTTGGTTGTGGAGCGTTCATGCACCCCAGACGAGTCGCCTTCCTCTTTCTCCTGGCCGGAAGTATCGGCGCACTGAGCGGTATCGCCAGCGGACTCTTCCTCGAACTGCTCCGTGTCGCGACTGAAACCCGCGAAGCACACCAATGGCTCATTTTCCTGCTGCCAGTTGCCGGCGCGATCATCGCCTGGGTGTATCAGGGGTACGGGCAGTCGGCCGCAGGCGGGAACAATCTGATTCTGGACCAGATTCATGAGCCGCAGGGAGCCGGGGTGCCATTGCGCATGTTTCCGCTCATCCTGGCAAGTACGGTGGCGACCCACCTGTTCGGCGGCTCGGCCGGTCGCGAAGGCACCGCGGTCCAGATGGGTGGATCAATCGCGGGTGAGATCGGCCGACGCCTCAGGCTGTCGCCAGGCAATACGCGCCTGGCGCTCATGTGCGGGATCAGCGGCGGATTCAGCAGTGTGTTTGGAACACCCCTGGCCGGCACCGTGTTCGGCATGGAGATGCTTGCGATCGGCGGATTTCGGTACGATGCCCTGCTTCCGTGTCTGATCGCAGCCCTGATAGGCAACGAGGCGGTGCATCTCCTCGGGGTCGCGCACACCGATTACCACATTGCCACTGTTATTCCTGCGCTGGAACCGTCGGTGGTGCTCAAGGTCGCGGTGGCGGCAGTGGCATTCGGATTGGCCAGCGCCGTGTTCAGCGAGATGACTGCCGAGATCGAACACATCTCGAAGCGCTATCTCCGCAATCCGGTTGTGCGGACGGCGAGCGGCGGTGTCATCGTGGTCTTCATCACGCTTGCGCTAGGCACGCAGATGTACAACGGACTGAGCCTGCCCATGCTAAGCGATGCGTTCACGGGTGATGTGCCGACGTGGGCATTCCTGATCAAACTGGTGCTGACGGCGATTACCCTGGGTTTCGGGTTCAAGGGCGGCGAAGTGACTCCGCTGTTCGTGATCGGTGCGTGCCTGGGTGCGACGCTGGCCGGACCGTTGGGGATGTCGCCGGAACTCCTGGCGGCTCTCGGATTCGTGGCGGTGTTTGCGGCTGCGGCCAACACACCGATCGCGTGCGTCCTGATGGGTGCGGAGTTGTTTGGCGGCAACGGGATCATCTACATCGGTATCGCCGTGTTTATCGCGTACACGATCTCCGGGCATCGCGGGATATATCATGCCCAGCGGATTGTCAGTCCGAAATTTGCGCTGTCACGGCCGGAAGGGTCCGACAATGTCACGTTGCGGGACCTGCGGCGGCGGCAGTGACATTTCGATCACGGAGGAATGGGAATGGGATCGCAGCAATCGCTGATCGAACTGGTTGAGCACAATCACTGGGCAAATCAGGTGTTGATCTCGTTCTGTTCGCAGTTGCCGCGGGAGCAAATTGAGTTCGCGCTGGATGGGGTGTATGGATCTCCGCTGGAGACACTGCAGCACATCATTTCTGCAGAGGGCTCGTACACCCGGCGATTCACAGGCAAGTGGCCGGATCATCCGTGGAAGGATGATGCCGATGTTGAACTGGCCGTACTCGCCGAGCGGGCTACGGTGATCCGCGATGTGCTGGTGGAGCACCTCGCGACCGATTGGGATAGCGAGGCGATCACCGAGACGCGCGGAGATGGGCACCGGTTCGAAGTGCGGGACTCCGTTCTGATCAATCAACTTATCCACCATGGTAACGAGCATCGGGCACACGTCGGCACCTCGCTTGGGGCGCAGGGCCTGGAGGTGCCGGAAGTTTCAGTCTGGGAGTTCGCCCTGGCGACCGGCCGGATGTGGATCACCGGACCAGACGAGGGCTAGTCGAAGAAGTCCTGGTCCTCGGCGGCCATGTGCGCCAGGGCCCTGTCGGGGATGAGTTCGACGCCCATGCCGGGGCGATCCCAGACCTCGATCTGGCTATTGACGACCAGGGGATCAGGCAGGCCTTCGACGATATCGAACCACCAGTCGGCCTGGGCGTAGGGCATTTCGAAGGCGATGTAGTTCTGGGGCAGAGCGGCGGCCACCTGGACCAGGGCGGCCAGTCCGAGCAGACCGTTGCCGGTGCCATGCGGCGCCATCAGCACCCCGAACATATCGGCGAACTCGGCCACCCACTTCAGTTCGGCAATACCACCGATATCGCATGGATCGGGGCCGACGATGCGGACGGCCTGCTTGACGATCAGGTCCTTGAAGTTGTGACGCAGGTAAATCTGCTCGCCGGTGTGGATCGGGATCGAGGTCGAGACGGTCAGGTCGCGGTAGAGATCGGGGTTGACCCAGGGGACGTAATCGCCGGTCAGGGTGTCTTCCATCCAGGCGATATTGAAGCGTTCCAGTTCGCGGGCGAGCTTGATGGCATCGGGCAGGACGAAGCCGGGGCCGCAGTCGAGGGCGAGGCCGATATCGTCACCGAGTTCGGCGCGCATGGCCTCCACGCATTCGACGATGAAGTTGAAGCCTTTGGGGGTGAGGACGCCTTTCGAGACGAAGCTGTGATAGTGCGGTCGGATCGGTTCGCCGTGGAAGAAGCCGGGGATGTCGTGAATCATGCCGCTGTGAAAGGCGATGCCCTGCTTGACGATGTTGAAGCCGAAGGGATGTTCCTTCATGGCGCGGACATTGGCGGCGTAGGCCTCGGGCGTTTGCTCGGAGACCTGCTTGCGGATGGCGCCGTTGTAGACACGAACCTTGTCGCGCACCTTGCCGCCGAGCAGTTTGTAGACCGGGACGCCAGCCGCTTTGCCCGCAATGTCCCAGAGGGCGTGCTCGATCGCGCTGACCGATGCGCCCCACGGTTTAAAGGAAGCACGCTGGCGGATGCGCATCATGACGCGCTCGACATCGGTCGGATCGAGCCCGATCAACTCCTCCCGGTAGTGGAGAACGTGGGGAACCATGTATGGCTTGAAGTGCTCGATCTGACCGTAGCCGCTGATGCCCTCATCGGTGCAGATGCGAACGATCGGATGATTGCCGATAAGCGCGCAGCGAAGGTCGGTGATCTTCATGGTTGGTCGGCTCCGTTTGGTCAATCGGGCGGCGGCAGATTGTTGGCGTGATAGTACCGAACCCTCACAAATCTCACCCGGGGGATCAGTTGTGGGGTGAGCCAAGAGTTGCGCGGTCGCGTTGGTAGGCGACCTGACGGTCGCCGCTACGGATTGTGCCCGCCCACAGGGAGTTTTCGGCGAAACCCAAGGCGGTTGGCGTACGTTGAAAGGGCATCCGGAACAGGACCCGGGTCCTGCTTGACGGCCTCTGCTACACTGTACGTACAGTGCAGATTTGCGTATGTTCGCGTCTGCATTCGGGGGAGGCAAGTCCGCACCCGCAGCAATCCCAATGGGATTCACCAGGAGACGACGAAACGTGTTTCGACGAGACAACAAGAGCGAGAGCTTCGAGGAACAGATGGGGGCCTTGCGCAACCAACTCGGCGATTCCGACGAGTTGGATGACATGGACGACGCCGCACCTGCCTATCAGGAGCGCGGAACCACCTACGGGTATGTCGATGCCCGCAATCTGACTCCCCAGGCTCCGGTAACCCAGGATCCGGCAGCTCCCGCTATTCCCCAGGTCGATGCCACCACCACGGTTGTGGCCAAAGAGACGACCTGGAAGGGCGAGATGAACTCGAAGGGGTCGGTCCACATTCACGGCCGGCTCGATGGCGCCGTCAAGGCCGACGATTCGATCTTCGTGGCCGAAGGCGCTGAAGTTGACGCCACATTGACCGCTGAAACCGTGATTGTTGCCGGCGTCTCGCGCGGGACAGTGCGGGCGAGCGGCAAGTTCGAAGTCCTGCCATCTGGCCGCGTCGCTGGCGATATCCAGGCGCCGAAGCTGGTCGTGCATGAGGGAGCGGTGATGAGTGGTCAACTCAAGATGACCGCCGATGCTCCTGAGGCGACCAAACCGACGTCCGTCATTCAGCGGCGGGCGAATCGCGGCGCCTAACCCGCCGTCACGAAGGAATCACAGATCATGACGATGCCAAATTACGCAGCCAATAGCACCGATGACGATGATGCGTTTAGCGTGATCGATCGCAACTCGGTGTTCGATGGCGTTTTCCAGACCACGCGCAATCTGCGGGTTGATGGCGAGGTCAAGGGAACCATCGATTGCAAGGGCACCCTGTTCGTGGCCGAAGGCGCAACTGTTGCCGCCAAGGTCGAGGCGGACAATGTCACTGTTGCGGGAGATCTGAACGGCGAGGTTCGTTGCCGCGGGCGCTTGCAGATCATGCCGAGCGGCAAGGTCCACGGCAAGGTGAACACCCAGACGCTGGTGATCAACGAAGGCGCGAT
>JAPXRQ010000158.1:3466-7018 GCA_033813515.1 Thermomicrobiales bacterium | reverse complement strand
CGAATCCGCTACGCTTTGCACCCTGATAAGTCTGACACGATCACCAACCAAGGATGACCTGCCCAATGGCGATTGCTTCCGAGATCATGACGAGCCCTGTCGTGACGACCACTCCATCAGCCGACATCTGGGATGTGGCCCATACGCTTCTGGCCAACGGATATGGGGGCATGCCGGTACTTGGGGAGCAGGGTGATCTGGTCGGTATGATCAGTGGCTTCGATGTCATCAGCAAGCGTGGCGCGACGGTCGGTGAAATCATGAGCCGTGGTGTCGTCTGGGCCAATCCTGCCGACACATTCGAAGCCGTCGTCCAGATGATGGGCCTGCATGGGATCCGCCGTATCCCGGTCTGCGAAAACGGCACCCTGGTCGGCATCATTAGCCGCTCTGACCTGTTGCGCCACCGAACAGCAGCCCACGATTCCGGCGAATAACTCCACATTTCGTGCAATGTACGAAATTTTGGCTATGCTACGTTCCAACCGTAACGGGCTGATCCTGTGGGAAGGGGATCCTCGCGGCTGCCAATGAACGAATTGCTGTCCGAACTGTTTTCATCCAAAGTGCGTGCCGCGGTGCTGGGCTATATGCTCCCGCGACCGCAGGCCGCTGTCTCGCTGACCGAGTTTTCGCGCCTGCTTGGCCTGCCGATCAGCTCACTCCAGCATGAGTGCTACAAGCTGGAGCGTATTGGACTGATCAAGGCCCGGCGCGAAGGCAACTCCCGCCGATACCGAATCAATCCCACCAGTCCGATCCTCCCGGAGCTGACCGCACTGGTCGCCCGTGCGCTTGGCCCAACCCAGATCCTGGCGGCCTCACTTGATGGCGTGACCGGACTCGAAGTCGCATTTATCGGGTGCGCGATCCCGCTCGATCGCGACACCCTGACCGAAACACCCATTCCACTTGTTCTGATCGGCGAAGTGCCGCTGGAGGAAATCGACGCTGCCGTCGAGCGCGTTGCCACCCAGCTCAGTGTGCCGACCAGTAAGATTGAGGCCGTCTTCTACTCCGCCGAAGACTGGCAATCGCGCCTCGAACAGCAATCCCACTACGCCGTCTGGCTCATGAGCGGACCTCGGACAGACCTGCTCGGCGACCCGCTCTCATTCGCAACCTGATCGCTCGCCGCATCGATCTCTCAAGCTCGGACATCCCTCCCATGCGAGACATCTTCCGCAAAAAACGCTCCGGCACATCGGATGCAACTGTGCTCAGTCAGCAACAGGCGCAACTGCTGGAAGCCGAATTGGCGACACTGGAAAAGCTCGGTGCGATTCTCGAGGCGTATCCCGCCACGCAGGAAGATGTCGACGCGCTCGAGACAGCCGCCGATCAACTCACCTCCCTCTTCCTGCTGGTGGTTGTCGGCGAGTTCAACAGCGGGAAATCGGCTTTCCTCAACGCCTTGATCGGCGAGCGTGTCATGCCCGAAGGGGTGACCCCGACGACCGCCGTCATCAACCTCCTCCAGTACGGCGAAGCGCAATCGGAACGCATGCTGCCCGATGGCATCATCGCCCGCACCTTCCCGGCTCCATTTCTCGAAGACACCACCCTGGTCGATACCCCGGGCACCAATGCCATCGTTCGCGAGCACGAAGCCCTTACCCAGCGCTTCGTTCCCAAGGCCGATCTGGTGCTGTTCATCACCTCGGCCGATCGCCCATTTACCGAGAGCGAACGCCAGTTCATGGCCACGATCCGCGAATGGGGCAAGAAGATCACGGTCATCATCAACAAGATCGATCTGATCCGGACTCCCGAAGAACGCCAGCAGGTTGTCGAGTTCGTGACGGAGAACATCGAGCGTCTGCTTGGCTTCCGGCCCGATGTCTTCCCGGTCTCGACCCTTCTCGCCCAGCAGGCCAAATCAGTTGGCTCCTCGAATCCGGCCGAGCACGACCGCCTTTGGGCTGAAAGCAACTTCGCGAACCTGGAGAATTTCATCTTCCAGACGCTGGACGAAGAGAGCCGCATCCGGCTGAAACTGCTCAGTCCACTTGGTATCGGGGAGCATCTTGCCCAGCGCTATCACAAGGCCACGACCGAGCGTTTGACCGTCCTCGCCGATGATGTGGAGACACTGCAAACAATCGATCGCCAACTGCAGCTTTATGCCGAGGACATGCGTCGCCAGTTCGCGTATCACCTCACCCGCATCGAAAACATCATCAGCAAGATGACCGCCCGCGGAGACGAGTTCTTCGAGGACACCATTCGCATCGGCCGGGTATTCGATCTGCTCAATTCAGACAAGATCAAGGCCGAATTCGAGCGCAAGGTCGTCGGCGATACCGAGGACCAGATCGACGCCACCATCCACGAACTGATCGACTGGATGGTCGAACAGGATCTGCGCACGTGGGAATCGGTCCAGGAGTATGTCGATCGCCGCCGCCTCGCGCAGTACCAGGATGAGATCATCGGCGAGGTTGGCGCCCAGTTCCGGTATGACCGCCGCTCACTGCTTGAATCAGTCTCGAACCGCGCGAAGGACGAGGTTGATCGCTACGATCCCGAGGCTGCCGCACACGAACTGTCGGTTGGGGTGCGCAATGCCGTTGCCCAGGTCGCAGTCGCCGAAGCGGGAGCGGTCGGGCTTGGTGCGTTGATCGTCGCAGCCGCCAGCACAGTCGCTGTCGATATCACCGGCATCATGGCCGCCAGTCTGGTCGCCGGGCTGGGGCTCTTCATCCTTCCGCGCAAACGCCGTCAGTCGAGAAACGAGTTCCGCCGGCGATCAGACGAACTGGAAGCCCGCCTGATTGAGGTCATGACCGACCAGTTCGAACACGAGCTCGCCCGGTCGATCAGCCGCATCGAGGACGCGATCTCGCCGTATACCCGCTTTGTGCGCGACCAGCAGGCCAAGTTCACCGGCATTGATGAGAATCTGCAGGAAGTGACCGACGAATTGCGCGCCTTACGGCATCGAGTCGGCGATCCCGAATCCCGTCTCAGCCGCGAAGCCATCTCCGCCGGCCTCGAACACTGACCGAAGGGTCAAAGCTCCACAATCACCTGGCGTGCAACGGCCGGTCCCAGCAGAATTTCCTGCTTGCCAATCCGGACTCGCAAGGGCCCGTCGAACGGCATCCGCTCCAGCACTGCCACCCGTTCACCCGGATAGACACCGAGTGAGCCCAGATACTCCAGCTGCTCCCGATTGCGATCCGAGACACGACTGACCACGCCTTCCGCACCGGGTTCAACCTGCGTCAAATCAATCCCGAGATCCTCGGCAATCTCCAGCGCAGCGTTCGGAATCGGATCGCCATGAGGATCGCGCGTCGGATACCCAAGCGCCGAATCCATCAGCGCTTCCAGCTCATCCGAGAGGTGATGCTCCAGCAACTCGGCCTCAGCATGAACCTCGTGCCATGGCATGCCCAGGCTCTCTGACAGATACAGCTCCAGCAATCGGTGATGGCGGACAATCTCGAGCGCGATCTTGCGGCCGGAATCGGTCAGACTGACGCCCTTGTAGGGTTCGTACTCGACCAGGTTGAGTTCGCTCAGGCGCTTGATCATGTTCGTCACGGA
>JAPXRQ010000158.1:0-3456 GCA_033813515.1 Thermomicrobiales bacterium | reverse complement strand
ACGGATGCGCCGCGCACATTGAGCTCGGATGTCAGCTGCGCCATCGAAACCATCTGATCGGCATCTTCCAGCCGATAGATCGCCTTCAGGTAGTCCTCCATCGCGCTGGTCACCTGCTGGGACCGGCTCGCGCTGGAGGCTGGTTCAGATTTGCGCGTGCGGTTTGTCACAACACTTCCACATTCAATGAAACGCTCTGCAACCTATCGTGGGCGAGACCTGTATCTGTTGTCAACTTGCGCCATCGCCATTCGATCATCAAATGCGGGATGATTCCCGCCATGCATTCGATCGGTTGATCAAGGAGTTCACATTGGCATTTTGGGATTGGACGACCGAATCCGTCCTTAGCAAACGCCCCTGCAATGTCGCCATCATCGCCGCCCATCCCGATGATCCTGACTTTGGCGAGGCAGGTACCGCCGCCCTTTGGGCAGCGCAGGGACACACCGTCACCTACGTGATCGTCACCGATGGCTCCAAAGGCAGCGATGATCGTGATCTCTCCACGGCCGATCTGGTCGCCACCCGCGAGCGCGAGGAACGGGCTGCTGCCGAAGTCCTCGGTCTCGCCGGCGTGCGATTCCTCGGATATGAGGACGGCATGGTCGTGCCCGATCTCAATCTTCGCCGCGATCTGGTCCGCGTTATGCGCGACCTGAAGGCTGATGTCGTCATGTGTTCGACACCGAACAGCTGGTTCTTCGAGTCCGAGTACATCAATCACCCGGATCACCGCGCTGTTGCGACTGCCGCGCTGGAAGCGGTCTTCCCGGCCACCCAGAATCACCGCTACTTCCCCGAGCTCCTGGCCGAGGGCTACGAGCCCTATCGGGTCCGCGAGGTCTGGATTGGCATGTCGGGCGATGACGCAAACACGTTCGTCGATGTCACCTCAACCGTCGACAAGAAGATTGCCGCCCTCCGCGCCCACGGTAGCCAGATTCCGGAATCCGATGAGATGCAATGGCTGCGCGAATGGATGCAGGAGAGCGGCAAAAAGGCCCAACCTCCCTGCGAATATGCGGAGAGCTACCGTGTCATGCGCATCAACAATGAAGACAATCCCTGAGCTTCGGCGACAAAACTCTATGCAATAATCGGTCAATTGAGAGGCACGCTTGGCGGCGGTCGGTCCGTTCGCTGGTGCTGTGGATGGAGTGCAGGCGATGGCAGTCAAGACCGCGATGATGGATTACGCCTTCTTTGAAGGGCAGATTGTGCCGTTCGAAGACGCAAAGATCAGCATCGGGACCCACGCACTGCAGTACGGCACGGGTGCCTTCGCCGGCATCCGGGGCTACCTCGATCAGGATGGCGAAACCATCAACATCTTCCGCCTGATCGATCACACCACCCGCCTCCTCAACTCCGGCAAACTGCTGCGGGCCGAGCTACCCTTCACCCCCGAATCGCTGGCCGAGACCATCGCCGAACTTGTCGCTAAGAATGCGCCGTCGGGCGATATCTATCTCCGGCCGTTCATTTACAAACCGGCCGTCCAGTTGACTCCCCGGCTCCGTGGCCTGGGTGATGAACTGGCCGTCTATGTGATGGGGATGGGCGACTACCTCGATCTCGAACGCGGTCAGAAGGCAGCCGTCTCATCCTGGGTCCGCGTGCCTGATAACGCCATGCCCAGCCGCGGCAAACTGACCGGTTCCTACGTCAACTCTGCGTTCATCAAGGACGAGGTTGAGGAGAAGGGCGCCGACGAGGCAATTGTTCTCAATACGGCTGGCAAGGTCTCCGAAGGATCCGGCTGTAACCTCTTCATCGTGCGCAATGGCATCCTGACCACACCGCCGATCACCTCCGACATCCTCGAAGGCATCACTCGCCGCACCATCCTGGCGCTCGCCGAGGAACTGGGGATTCCCCACGAAACCCGCGAGATCGACCGCACCGAGCTCTACCTCTCCGACGAAGCCTTCTTCTGCGGAACGGGCGTGCAGATCGCGTGGATCGAATCCATCGACGGACGCCCGGTGGGGAACGGCAAGATCGGCCCGGTCTCGAAGCTGATTCAGACGTCGTTCTTCGACATCGTCCGGGGTCGCAATGCGGCACACGCCGACTGGCTGTACCCGGTTCGCAAACCGGCCGCAGTCACCGCCTAGCCGCGCGCTTTCGTGATCGCCTGCTCGATTCCGGCCTGATCAAGCTCGCCAAACAGGACCTGACTGACCGTGCCATCCGGACTGATGATGATTGTCATCGGATATGGCCCGGTCGCGCCGAAGGCATCCTCGATATCACCGTGAAATGTGGTCGATCCGCCAGTGTCTTTCACGATCGGATAGGTCACGCCTGAAGAGGACAGCAGGGCGGCCACAGCATCGGCATCCGGATCGTTCTTGAGATTGATGCCGATGATCTTCACATCATCCCCGGCTTCCTGATGCACCGCCTGAAACGCCGGCATCTCCCGAACGCACGGCTCGCACCAGGACGCCCAGAAGTTGAGCACCACCACATTCCCCTGCAGTGAAGCGAGGGGATACGTCTGGCCTTCGGTTGTCGTCAGGAAGACGGCCGGAGCAGGATCACCAATGACATCGCGCGAGAGGCGGTTCTTCTCGGGACGGTTCAGGGCGATATACCCGATCGCCACCGCCATCACCAGCGCCAGAATGAACGGGGACAGCCGCGCGAACTTCCCGTAGCCGACCCGCCCGTACGACATGCCATCGTCGCTCATCGCCGGTGCATTCGGTTCCGTTTCCGTCATGGGAGATCCTGAATGGCCTTGTCGACGCGGGTGGCATCCTTGTCATCCAGACCGATGATCATCACTGCCACATTGCTGTTCGCGCTGAGGATCGCGTCCTCGAACTGGATCGGATCTCCACCGAGTCCGATCAGATCCACATCCTCCGGCAACACATCCAGCGTCGCCTCTTCCTGGGTCGCGATATCCGGATAGACAAAGACGTAGATTGCTCCGTCTCCGGCTTTCAACATCTGTCCCGCTGTCCCCAGCATCCGCGATCGCACATTCGTTTGCGCATCGCCGATCTCAGTCGTCACGCCGGCATCATCGATCGCATCGATCACGTCGATGAGCTGGTAGTGTCCGGGCACCGCTGTCGGACGGGCAGGCTCTTCCGGCTGTTTCTCATCATCGAAGTACAGAAAGGCGCCAAGGGCCAGCAATCCCGCCGAGGTCAGCAGCAGCAGGATCGAGACAATGGATTGCAAGCGACGACGTTTCATCTCAACCCCGGTCGAACTGGTCACCGCCAGACGCGTTGCAATGGTATCCCGTCCGGCGATCGAAACGAAGCACAACGACCGAATGCGGAGGCGCACCCGGTCGTTGTGGAGGGCAGCAAATGGTGAACTACCAGATCAGACGGACCACAACGATTCCACCCAGGCCGCGGTTCCAGACATTGTTGCCCTTGCCGCTGATGATGTAATCGTCCAGCAATGTCGCGTTGTACCGGCCATTTC
>JAPXRQ010000157.1:0-7050 GCA_033813515.1 Thermomicrobiales bacterium | reverse complement strand
GACCTTTAGCTCCGGGCGTCACGGCAGCCCCGTAGCCTATTACCAGCATCATTTTCAGCGTGTCACCGGGTTATTCGGCACCGGCATCGCCCTCGGGCGACCTCGACCTGGGGTCGAGACGGGGCAGAGCCGCCCCGTGACTACGTTGTTGGCTGCTAGGTAGGTTCGTGGCGGCGGGGTGGTTGGCACGGTTTTCGCCCTCGGGCGACCTCGACCGGGGGTCGAGACGGGGCAGAGCCGCCCCGTGACTACATTGGCGGCATCGGACTAAAGAGTTTGGAAACGTTCCGGGTGGTCGGTGCAGAGGATGTCGACTCCGAGGTCTGCGAGGTCGGCGGCGCGGTCGGGATCGTTCACGGTCCAGACCATCACTTCAAGTCCGCTGGCATGCGCACTGGCGACTGTTTCGGCGGTTATGGCCTTGTCGTAAATGGCGATTGCGGCCCCATCGATCGCTTCAGCGGCCTGCCAGAGGAGGGGGCTATCGAACATGGAGAGCAGCCAGAGGTCGATGCCGGCGCTGAGCGTCCGGAAGCGTTTGAGCGAGCGCCAGTCGAAGCAGGATATTGCCCAGCGCGCAGCCGGGTAGCGAGCCAGTTCGGCGAGGATCAGTTCCTCGAGATAGGGCTGCTTGACCTCGAGATCGAGATGAATGCGATCGCCGGCCAGGTCAAGTAGATCGCGCAGGGTTGGGACGTCTGGAGCGACATCCTGCACCTCAGCCAGGGTCATCATCCGAACATCGCGATCGATGCCATAGGCGCGGGCCAGGCTGGGATCGTGGGTGAGGATGATCTGGTCGTCAGCAGTGGCGTGGAGATCGGTCTCGATGCCCGCCACGCCGAGTTCAATAGCCCGTTCGAATGCCGCGATCGTGTTCTCCGGCAACAGGCCCGATGCACCGCGATGTCCGTAAATCTGCACGCCTGCTCCTGTCTGCAATTCCTGGCAGGAAGTGTGCACGGATGGCGGCGATCAGGGATTAACGAATGGCAAACATGGCGTCAGGCGAAGTGGCCGCGCTCCCGCATGCCGTACTCCCATTCCTGCGGATCGCCATCCCAGACATCCGCGATGCCGAGACGCTGCAGCATGTGCCGGGCTTCGGAGCGGTGGATGACATTGTGGTAGATCAGGTGGAGGACCGTGCCGCCGATCGATTGGGGGTAGCCGTGGGTGTCGGTGAAGAGATCGTCGAGGCGGCCCTCATCGCGGGCACGGCGGGCAGCGGCGGAAAACTGGGCGTGCAGTTGGGTGTGGATCTCGGCCAACTCGACGACGGCAAACTCGGTGACATCGGCGATCTGGAAATCCCGCTGCTCGATTTGCGACGACCAGAAATCGACGACATCGACCAGGTGGCCGAGCGTGGCCAGGATGGTGCCATGGCCAATATCGAACGACTGGGTGAGTTGCTTGTTGGAGAGATCGGCGCAATGCTCAAACAGGAGTTCAGTCGCCCAGGCATCGTGCCCAAGCATGCGATCCAGCATGTCCATGATGTGACGACTCCATGTTGCTGACGATTCGCCGGCGGCCCCGGTCGGACATATCGTAGGGCCAAAATCAGGACAGGTTCTGGTTGCGGAGGACGTACTCCCATTCCTGCGGGTCGCCATCCCAGACATCCTGTACCCCGAGGCGCTGGAGCATGTGACGGACTTCGGAGCGGTGCCAGGTGTTGTGATACATGGTCTGGAGAATGGTCGCGCCGATTGATTGGGGATAGCCGTAGAAATCGGTGAAGGTCTCGCCGAGGCGGTCGTCTGCCTGGGCGGATCGCGCAGCATCGGCGAAGGCGGGCTGGTAGCGGTTGTGGACCTCGATCAACTCCGCGATGGATTGGCGTTGCGGCCAGTCCTTCGTCATCTGCTCGCCGGCCATCCCCTGTCGCCAGTAGTTGAGGACATGGATCTGGTGCGTGAGCGTGTCGAGGATGGTCTTGTTGCCGACATCGAACTCCTGCGTCAGTTGGGCTTCCGTGAGCGGAGCACAGGTTTCGAGCAGCAGATTGGTCGCCCAGTAGTCGTGACCGAGCATGCGATCGAGCAAGTCCATGGCGTTTGCCTCCGGAGCGGGGATCATCGATCAATCCTACCGTTGTTCGGTGGTGAGGGCGCGCAATCGGGCTGCCTGGCGGGCGAGGTGGGCACGTTCCGGCTCGGAGGTGGCGCGGCGGGCAGCCTCGGCGTATTCACGGGCAGCAAGATCGAGATCGCCGGACTGCTCGTGGAACCAGGCCGAAACCGCGGTGTGGCGGGGAATCGCAGGGTCGATCGCGGCGAGTTCGGCCAAACCAGCAGCGGGACCACGGGACTCCCCGATTGCCACGGCACGATTGAGGCGGACGATATCAGACGGGGCGCGTGCGAGAAGTTCGTCGTACCACTCCACGATCTGCGGCCAATCGGTCTCGGCGGCGGTTGGGGCATCAGCATGGAGGGCGGCGATCGCGGCCTGCGCCTGGTAGGGGCCGAGGCGGTCGCGGGCGAGGGCACGTTGGAGGATGGCCACGCCTTCGGTGATCTGGCCGGTATCCCAGCGGGTGCGATCCTGCTCGGCGAGGGGGATGAGGCGGCCGGATGGGGTGATCCTCGCGGCGCGCCGGGCATTGTGCAGCAGCATGAGGGCGAGCAGGCCCGAGATCTCCGGCTCATCGAGCTGGGAGGCGAGTTGGCGCGTGAGGCGGATGGCCTCGGCGGAGAGATCGATATCGCCGGAGTAGCCCTCATTGAAGAGGAGGTAGAGCACGCGGAGGACAGTGCCGACATCGCCAGGCTGATCCAGGCGTTCGCCAGCGATGCGTTGCTTGGCCCGGCTGATGCGCTGGGCCATGGTTGCTTCGGGGACGAGGTAGGCATCGGCGATCTGCCTGGTGGTCAGACCGCCAACCGCGCGCAGGGTGAGGGCAACGGCGGAGGCCGAGGTCAGGGCGGGGTGGGCGCAAAGGAAGTAGAGCCAGAGGGTGTCGTCGGTGGTGGGGATATCGCCGGGCTGGGGTTCGCTGGCGAATTCTTCCTCGCGGGCAGTGCGGGCGGTGTCGCTGCGGATCTGATCGATGTATTTACGCCAGGCGGTGGTGATGAGCCAGGCTCGGGGCTCGCGCGGGGGATCGTTCGGCCAGACTTCGAGCGCGCGGATCAGGGCGGCCTGGACCGCATCCTCGGCGGACCAGAAATCGGCGCCGCGCCGGACGAGCACCCCGACGACTGCCGGGATATGCTCGCGCAGCGCTTCGCCATCGATCGCGGTCACTGGCTAGTCGGTTGAATCGAGCGAGGTGTGCATGACCGGGCGGAGTTCGAGCCACTCGCCGATTGCCTTGCCGCCGGCTCCGGGTGCGGCGGAGAGTTCGGCGGCCAGGTTCAGCGCCCGCTCATGCGATTCGACATCGATCATCATCCAGCCGGCGACGAGATCCTTGGTCTCGGCGAAGGGGCCATCGGTGAGCGGCGGGTTGTTTTCGCCATCAAAGCGGACCCAGACGCCGTCCATCGAGAGGGCGGTTTCGGAGACGTACTCGCCGGTCTCCTTGAGGCGGTCGGCGAAATCGCGCATGTACTTGATGTGCGCATCCCACTCTTCGGCGGTCCATTGATCGCCGGGGGTGTAGAGGTGGGTAAACGGACCGCGGTAATGCTTGAGCATGAGGTACTTGGTCACCTGGATCTCCTTCCAGAACGGAACCGATGCGATTCAGATTAACCGCATTCACCCCAAAGACGGAGCCGCGCCCTGATTCTCGACATGGAGGTCAGGCGTCGGCGATGGGGGGTTGGGGGCCGCCGTGGGTGCGCCAGAGGGCGGCGTCGATCTCCCCGCCCAGGAAAAAGACCAGCCCGGTCAGATTCAGGAAGACCAGCAAGACGATGACACTGCCAGCCACCCCGTACGCGGAACCCGGATTCGAGAAGCCCAGGTAGATCCCAAACCCGGCGACCAACACCAGCCAGAGCACGGTCGCCACCACGGCGCCAACCGTAAACCAGCGGAATGGCAGCGCAACATTCGGACCGACCCGGTAGACAACCGAGAGGGCAAGCATCATGCCCAGAATTGCGATCGGCCAGCGGGACACTTCCCAGACGGTGTTGAAAGCCGAGCCCATATCGAGGCGATCGGCCACCCAGTCGCCGATCCGCTGGCCGAAGACGAGCAGCACAAATGCGAGCGGAACCATCGCAACGAGCATCAGGGTCAAGCCGAGGGAAATCGCCTTCTGCCGGATCCAGGAGCGCGTCTCGGCGACCTCGTACGCGCGATTGAACCCGAGCATGAGGATGGCAATCGCACTGGCAGACGACCACAGGGCGAGCACGGTGGTGAAGAGGACTCCGAAGCTGGCTGCACCCGATCCGACCTTGGTCACGGCCTGATCGAGCAGGCGCAGGAGAAGGGGTTGGAAGTCGGGTTCGGCGCGATCCTCGATCAGTTCGCGAATGTTCTCGACCAGCTGGATATTGGTCGCCTTGTCGATCAGGACCCCAATCATGGTGACCAGAATCAGGAGCGGAGGGATGGCGAAGGTCCAGTAATAGGCGAACGAGGTGGCGAGCGTGGAATCCTCGTGCATGTTGAAGCGCTTCACCACATCCTTGAGCAGGGCAACATCGGCAATGCGGCGCAGATCGGACCCGAGAGCAATTGACCGTTGGGGGTTAGCGGGTTCTGACACGTGGCCCCTCCCGGCGGATGCTGATTGCCGAATAGCAGTGGCTAGAGATTGTAGGATCGAGCTGAGGAACGGTCCTGATCCCAGATTACACGGCAGCAGACATTGGGCGCGCGTGGCTGTTCATGTGGATGTGGGAAGGGTCCGACGCCATCGCCGAAAACAACACAGGTTCATCCGTCAATGGCGGCAATTGCACGGTCCAGCACGGTCTCCCAGGGCCGGGCGGAGATGACTGGTACTCCCATTTGCTCGCATTCCTGCCGAAGCCACTCCCCAAACCGCCAGCTTTCGCGAGCCCGGGTTTCCTGCGGGTCGTGCTCTCGCGCCTGGTAGTTGGCCGCAATCTGGTTCTCGGTTTCTACGAGGACCAATCCGCGCACCCGGTTTGTGAACCGGTAGGCCTCGATCAACTGAGGGTGGATGAAATCACCTTCCAGCAGGATCGGTGATCGCGTTTCAAGGTGGTTTTCAATCACCGGCTTCAAAACCCGCATCATCTCGTCTGCGCAGGAGATGCCATGGGCAAGGCATTCGGCATCGGTCATCCGGTAAAACGCGTCGGGATCAGCTGGAAACAGGTGGAGCGCCGGAAACTGTTCCGGGGTGGTGATCACTTCAATCGCCACCTGAAAATCGTCGACCTCGGTGATTCCAACCTGATAGTGCCGGGCCAGGGGTTGGCAGAGGCTGGTTTTCCCGGTCCCACTCGCCCCGCCAACCAGCAGGACATCCCAGGGCAACTCGGTGGACATGAGGGCGCTCCAGCGTACCGCGAACCATGGGGACCAGCGGTTGGATTATCGCAGGGCTGCGCGTGACGCGGTCCTTGTCACGTCCGTTGATCTGGGGTGGATCAGTACACCGGTTCGATACAGGGCGATGAATTTGTTACGCGAGGTATACAGCACTCCCCTGGCGCGATAGACTGCAGGAACATGACCGCCGCGAACATTGGGAGAAGTGTTGTGATCGATCGACTCGTCCGGGGAGCATTCGTCCTGGTTTTGACACTCGGACTGGTTGGTTGGTGGCAGGTCGCGCCACGTGCCGATGCGGCGAGCAATCTGCACTACCTCTATGGCTCTGGCTCCCAGACCGGCGGGAAGCGGATCACGCTGCGGGTTGAACTGACCGAACCTGCCCCTTCGGGTGGGGTCGATGTCGCGCTTTCGGCCAGCAATGGGGCGGTCAATGTGCCGGCAACTGTGCATGTCGGGACGGGCGCCACTGAAAAGGAATTCACCGTTAGCACGGATCCGGTCGCGGCCAACAGCATTGTCAGGATCTCGGCAACATTGGACGGCGTGACGAAGAGCCGGGTGGTGCTGATCAAGGCACCGGTCCTCTCCAGCATTGGGGTGCAGACGGTGATCCGGCACGGAGGCTTCGGCAAGGTTGTTGTCCGGCTGACCGGTCCGGCGCCGGCCGGTGGTTTCACCGTGTCGGCATCCACTGATCCGACCGGGCATCTCCTGCTCGACAGCACGCTGACGGTGCCCGCTGGCCAGTACAACCTGACCCTGGCGGTACCGGCGTACATCACGACGGTCTCACCGGTGGCGGACGATCGGCTGCCCAATCTGCTGGTCCATGTCTCGATCACATCGGGCGCAACCACGCTGACCAAGCCGGCCATCATCCACGACTTTGGCGATGAGCCGCGGCCAACCCCGACCAACACCGCAACACCCACCGACACGGCGACGCCCACGAACACCGCCACGGCAACGGATACGGCCACTGCAACCAATACGCCGACGGAAACGGCGACCAACACGGCCACAAGCACGGTCACCAATACCCCGAGCAATACGGCCACCAACACAGTGACCAATACCGCAACGAACACCGCCACGAACACAGCGACCAATACCCCGACGCAAACGGCGACCAACACGGTGACAAACACCGCAACCACTACCCCGACCGGAACCGCAACAAGCACACCGGGGCCAACCTCTACGGGCTGCGACTATTTCAACAACCTGCCTAACCTCAGTACATCATTAATCGATTTCACTCCGAAATCCCTGAATGCGGGCGAGACCATTGTCATTGCAGGTTTCAATCCTTCAATCGGGCTGACGTCGATGGATGTTTCGGTCGCGGCAATTCTGTATCAGTCCATCCCCCTGCCGGGATCGGTGACGTACATCGTTCCGTCCACAGGCGACTATCAGATCACCATCCGCATGCAGCCATTCCCCATGGTTGCCGCCGATTACAGCATCACCTGTCTGCCGGTCGGATCCAGCACGCCGACATCGATTCCGACCGCGACGCCGACGGCGACCAACACGGTTGTCCCGACCAGTACCCCGACCGCGACCAGCACGCCGACCAGCACCGCAACAACGGTGCCCTCACCGACGCCA
>JAPXRQ010000156.1:0-7095 GCA_033813515.1 Thermomicrobiales bacterium | reverse complement strand
GTATCCACCAGGACGGCATGCTCAAGAACCGGACGACCTACGAGATCATGAATCCGCAGGACGTTGGTTGGGAAGGCACGAAACTCATTGTCGGCAAGCACTCGGGTCGCGCGGGATTCAAGAACGCAATCAACGAGCTCGGGTTGCGACTCGATGATGAGCAGCTGCAGAACGCGTACCTGAAGTTCCTCGAACTGGCCGATCGCAAGAAGCACGTGACGGCCGCCGATCTCGAGGCACTGGTCACGGACTCGGTCGAAACCCAGGGCGATTCCATTCACCTCGTGCAATGGAAGGTCGATATCGCGAGCGGCGAACCAGCGACAGCCATGGTCGTGCTGGCCAGGGACGGGCAACAGCTCGTCGGTGAGGCCGAAGGCAACGGCCCCGTTGAGGCCATGCTCCGCGCGATTGACACCGCCATCTGCAAGGAACCTGAACTCGAGTACTACAACGTTGAAGCGCTTGGCCCGCAGAAGGATGCGCAGGGCACGGTCAATGTCCGCATCCGTGATGGTGAAAACATCTACACCGGACATGGCGTCGCGCCCGATGTCGTCGAGGCGAGCGGGCGGGCATACGTAGCGGCGATCAACCGGCTGGAACGCAATCAACCGTCGACGGTGATTGCCGGTTCCTCCACAAGTCGCTGGACATAGGCACCAATGGCAGAATCAGCACCACGCACACTTTCGGACAAACTCTGGGATCGACACGTTGTCCGGTCCGCCCCGGGTGAGCCTGACCTCCTTTATATCGATCTCCATCTCGTCCACGAAGTCACCTCTCCGCAGGCGTTCGACGGCCTGCGCATGAACGGCCGCAAGGTCCGACGCACGGATTTGACCATCGCGACCGCCGACCACAATGTGCCGACGATCCGGATCAATGAGCCGATTGCCGATCCGATTTCGGCCAGGCAGGTGTCGGTCCTGACCACCAACTGCGAAGAGTTCGGCATCCGCGTGCATCCCATGGGCGACCGTGGCCAGGGCATTGTCCATGTCATCGGTCCGGAATTTGGCCTGACGCAGCCTGGGATGACGATCGTCTGCGGAGACTCGCACACATCGACACACGGTGCGTTTGGCTCTCTTGCCTATGGCATTGGCACAAGCGAGGTCGAGCACGTCCTGGCTACCCAGACGCTTCCCCAAATCAAGCCTAGGTCGATGTCGATCTCGGTCGAGGGCGATCTCCCGGCCGGTTCCACCGCCAAGGACATCATTCTCGCCATCATCGGCAAGATTGGCACTGGCGGAGGTATTGGCTCGATCGTCGAGTACCGTGGATCGGCTATTCGTGCCCTTTCGATGGAAGGCCGGATGACGATCTGCAACATGTCGATCGAGGCGGGCGCGAAGGCCGGCATGATCGCGCCGGACGACATCACGTATGCCTACGTCGAGGGTCGCCAGCATGCCCCCAAAGGCGCCGATTGGGAACGCGCGCTGGATGACTGGCGTTCGCTTCCGACTGATGAGGGCGCCACCTTCGATCACTATGTCGAACTCGATGCCGCCCGCATCTCGCCGCACGTCTCCTGGGGCACCAACCCGGGACAGGTCATCCCAATTGATGGCCGCGTTCCAAATCCCGAAGCGATGGACGATCCCGGTGCACGGGAAGCAGCCCAACGCGCGCTCCAGTACATGGATCTCCGCGCCGGCACACCCATGCGGGATATTGCGGTGAATACCGTCTTCATCGGCTCCTGCACCAACAGCCGGATTGAGGATCTCCGCCTCGCCGCCGGTGTCGTGGCCGGCAAGCAGGTGCGGAATGGCATCCGGGCGCTGGTTGTGCCTGGCTCGATGCGGGTCAAGGCCCAGGCTGAGCAGGAAGGACTGGACCGGATCTTCACCGATGCCGGCTTCGAATGGCGCTCGGCTGGCTGCTCCATGTGCCTCGGTATGAACCCGGATATTCTCAGCCCCGGCGATCGCTGCGCCAGCACCAGCAATCGCAACTTCGAAGGCCGACAAGGCAAGGGTGGCCGAACCCATCTGGTCTCACCCGCTGTTGCAGCCGCCACGGCGATCATGGGCACACTCGCTACACCGGGAGATCTGGGCTAGACATGAAAGAAGTACGCACTATCCAGGGTGTTGCCGCACCGCTGGACCGCACCGATGTGGATACCGATCAGATCATTCCCGCCTCGTACCTGAAGCGGGTCGAGCGAACCGGATTCGGCGAGGGCCTTTTCGCGGCCTGGCGTGCCAATGATCCCGACTTTGTCCTGAACAAGAAAGAGTTCAACGGCGCAAAGATCCTGGTCGCCGGACCGAACTTCGGCACTGGCTCGTCGCGCGAGCACGCAGTGTGGGCGCTCCAGGACTACGGTTTTGAAGCCGTGATCTCTCCGCGCTTCGGCGACATCTTCCGCAACAACGCGACCAAGACCGGACTGATAACAGTTCAGGTCGATCAGGAGGTCGCCGACTATCTGCTCAAGGCCGCTGCCGATGAGCCGGGCCTCGAAATGAGGATCGATGTCGAAAACCGCACACTCTCGGTCCCGGAAATTGGGGTGGAGGTCACGTTTCCGCTCGATGAATTCACCCAGTTCCGCCTGCTTAACGGTCTGGACGATATCGGTCTGACCATGCAGCACGACGATGCCATTGCGGCCTTCGAAGCCACGCGCCCGGGTTACCTTCCGCGTACACTCACGGCATGATCATTCGCGCATCGGTCGCTGAACTGCAGGACAATCGGGATCGTTTTGAACTTGGCTGGGCCTCGCTCATCCAGCATGCCGATTTTGCCGAGTCCGATATCGTCGTCTTGCCGGAACTGCCGGCCAGTGCCTGGTTCGGGGTGTCGCCGAATGCATCGGACGAATCCTGGGCGAAGGTCGTCGGCCAACATGATGAATTGCTCGCCGGGCTGAAATCCTTCGGAAACGCAATCGTCATTGGGACGCGAGCCAAGGTGACCGACGGCGTGCGCCAGAATGTCGCGTTCTCCTGGACGCGAGAAACCGGCGTTGTCGATCTGCATGCCAAGGCGATCCTGCCGGAGGATCCAGGGTTCTATGAGCAATCCTGGTACACGGCAGGCGCGATCAATGACAAGCCGATCAAGGTCCGCAACCTGACCATCGGGGTGCTGATCTGCTCAGAACTGATGGCGACCGATCTCGCGCGGAAGATGGGCAATCAGGGAGCGCAGATCATCGCTGTGCCGCGTGCATCGCAACGTCACGGTCGCTGGGAAGTTGCGTCTCGCATGGCGGCAATCACGTCGGGCGCCTACGTCCTCACCTCGAATCGGGTAGGGCTGGGTATCGATGGCAAGACCGAGTTCGGCGGCCGCGCAATGATTGTCGATCCGGATGGTCAGATCCTGAGCGAGACCGGCGAGGGCAAACCATTCGCCACCGCCGCACTCGATCTGGATGCCGTCGCCACCGCCCGCACAACTTACCCTCGCTACCTCAAGTACGGATACTGAACCCCATACCCAGGAGAATCACGTTGACCGCGGAAACCATCGATCTTGTCCTGTTGCCCGGTGACGGGGTCGGTCCCGAAGTCGTCGGTGCGGCGATGCAGGTCGCCCGGGCCGCTGAGCGTGCCTTCAATCTGACGATCAACGCCGACGAGCGTTTGCTGGGTGGGCCGGCAATCGATGCCCACGGCACACCCCTGCGTCAGGAAGACCTGGATCGGTGCAATCAGGCTGATGCCGTTTTGCTTGGAGCGGTCGGCGGCCCGAAGTGGGACGATCCCAAGGCAAAGATCCGGCCGGAACAGGGCCTGCTGAGCCTTCGCCGGGGTATGGGCCTCTTTGCCAATCTGCGACCAGTCAAGGTTATGCCTGCATTGGCTGATCGCGCACCAATCAAGCGTCACCTGCTTGAAGGCGTCGACATCATGGTCGTGCGCGAACTGACCGGAGGTGTCTACTTCGGTCGACCCCGCAAGACCTGGCAGGAACGGCGCGGTCGTGCCGCTGTCGATACCCTGATCTATCGCGAATATGAAGTCGATCGTATATGTCGGCTTGGCTTTGAACTCGCGCGGGACCGAAGCGGCAAACTGGCCTCGGTCGACAAGGCGAATGTGCTCGATACCTCCCGACTCTGGCGATCAGTCGCCACTGCACTGGCCAGCGAATATCCAGAGGTCCAGCTGGAGCACGTCCTGGTCGACAGCATGACGATGCACCTCATTCAGGGTCCGGCCCGCTTCGATGTTGTTGTGACCGAGAACATGTTCGGCGATATCCTGACGGACGAGGCATCAGTCCTGGCCGGCTCGATTGGTTTGCTTCCATCGGCCAGCATCGGCAAGGCGCGCTCGACGACAGATTCGCGTCGGCGGGGTGTTTACGAGCCAATCCACGGAAGTGCCCCGAATATTGCCGGCCAGGGTTTGGCCAATCCGGTCGGCACCATCCTTTCGCTGGCGATGCTCTTCCGCATCTCACTTGGTCGGCACGATATTGGGCAAGCCATCGAGGATGCGGTTGCCGCCACGCTCGAGGCCAACATCCGCACCCCAGATGTCGCCGACGAACAATCTACCCGCGTCTCAACCGGTGAATTCGGTGCTCACGTGGCTGCCGCGGTGTCGCGATCCGGGCACGCGTAAACATCCGCACGTACCAATCCACACCTGAATTGCGTAGAATCCACCGCAAGAGGGCCGATTCGCAGTACCTGGACGGTTAATGAAATTTGTTATCGCGGTCATTCAGGACTACGACACCAACGCATTCCTGACCGCGCTGTCTTCCAGCAACATCATGTCAACACGAATAGCCAGTGCCGGTGGATTTCTGCGGCAGGGCAATACGACGGTGTTTTCTGTCGTGGAAGATGATCAGGTTCCGCTGTTCAAACAGCTGCTGCGCCAACATTGCGGCGATCGGCAGGAACACTGGCCTGCACTGGATGTCACCGAAGAGGATCTCGAACACGTTGCCGCGACCCGGGTCGGGGGAGGAGTTGCGTTTGTGGTCCGCGTGGCGCACTTCGAGAAAGTGCCGCTGAACCGACCCGGATCGTAATGGCGGGCGACAGTCGACTCTAGGCGTTCGCGCCCGATTCTGCCGGCATCGCATCGGCGGTCAGTCCGACATCGTAGCGGACGCTTTCATCCAGCATCGAACCAAGGACCTGTTGCAGCGCCATGACATGTGCGCAGGTGCCTACGGCGTGCGATTCGAATGTGTGACACGTGCAGGTCCAGTGGCCGTCCTGCAAAGTGATGCGATAGTCGTCGTGACTGCCGCGGAATGTCGCCGAGAGCCCATCAAGCCGGACCCGATCGGGTTCCTGCGCATAGCGATGGGCTTTTTCGATTTTGCCGATCATGCTTGAGTGCATCGTTCCTGTCCTCCACATGTGGCCGATTCGCAGTTACTGATCCGCACTAACCCGCTTAAAAAGCAACGCGGCACAGGTCACCAGGACACTGTGCCGCGCACTGCTTGGTCTTCGGGATGGTGTTTCGTTGGCACGTCTGGCTCCTTTCACGGTGCCGTTCTGTTGCTCAACGACGGTGAGGCAGCGTTGCCTCGACTGCTCGTTCGGTGCACTATACCCCGACATTAACGGAATGCAAAGGGCCCGATAGTGTCAGCCGAAAAGTTCTCCATGTCTCGGCCAGGCGGCCTCATTCTTGCCGGCGGAGCCAGTTCACGCTTTGGCTCTGACAAGGCCCGGGCGGTGCTCAACCACGAGTCGGAGACCATGCTCGATCGTGCACTGGATCTCATGACATCGCTCGCCGATCCGGTTTACGTGGTCGCACCAGCAGATCGCGACTATCCGAATCTGCTAGAGGACAGGTACCCGGGGCAGGGTCCCTTCGGCGGATTGATCACCGGCCTTTTCGCGCTGCAATCGCCGGTCGCACTCGTCATGGCAGTCGATCAATTTGCGCTAAGTGCCTCGACATTTCAGCGACTGATTGACGCCTGGCGACCAGACACAGCCGTGGTCTTTCAGGCTCCAGGGGAACCGCTTCAGCCCCTTCCGCTGGCCATCTCCACTAGCCTCGCCCCGGCACTGGACGAGCTTTGGCTTGGAGGATACCGATCCCTCTCCCGTGCGCTGGATGCAATTGGCACGCGAACAATTCCACCCCTGCCAGGCGATCAGTTACAGGATGCTGATACTCCGTCCGATTTGTGCACTGGCGGATAGTCCTGCTCGATCAATTGATCCTCCACCCGGCCGGATTGGTATACTCGGCAGGCTGGGAGCTGAAATCCCAGCTGCCCGCGCTGTTTTCGCACCACAGAGACAAACATGTCCAGCAAGCAATCGACGCCCAAACGCACATCCACCGCCGTTCGCCGGCCCAATCGCGCCCAACTCAAGGCGGCCGAGGTGCGATCGTCAGAGTCAGTTGGCGCCAACAACGTCGCCAGCGCACCCTCCGCAGCCACGGCGACCACCAAGGCGTCCGGTCGCGGATTTGTGCTGACCCGTGAGCAGGAAATGGCCTATGTCCGGGACGATTTGCGCCGATTGATCATCACCGCCAGCGGACTTTTCGTCCTCATGATCGCGTTGCTCATCATCCTCGACTAGCCCATCTCGACCAATACAAAAAAGCGGGCGGTGTTTGAACCGCCCGCTTTTGCTTTTCAAGTGAGTGAGGGAGGGACTAGAGAGCGAGATCCTCTTCGTCGTCACCGCGCTCGTTGCCGAAGTCGCCACTGTCATCGCCCGACGAGTCGAAATCATCGACAACCTCGGTCGTGCCTTCCTCAGTCTCCGCGCCGTTATCTTCCTCGTCCTCATCGGAGAAGTAGAAGTCGGCCTCGTCGCGCTGGCGAATGACCTCTCGCTCGCGGAGATAGCGACCAGCCTGGCTGATCTGGCGGGGGAATGACACACGCTCGGCCTGGGCCGGGGACCGGAATGTCTCGCGCAGAATCACGCGAAGACCGGATGCCGACTGCCCGAGGGCAAAAATCTCGTACTGGTTGCCGCCAGCCATCAGTTCGATGACGCGCTGGGCGGTCTTCGGCTCGATCTCACCGAGTTCGACATCGTCGTTGCGGAGAACGATCAGGCGACCCTTCTTTGCGACCAACTTCAGCGCCTCGCCCGAGGCAATATCGGCGAGGATA
>JAPXRQ010000155.1:0-7127 GCA_033813515.1 Thermomicrobiales bacterium | reverse complement strand
TCGATCCGTCCGGGTTCACCGATGGCCGCGCTGGCATCTCTTCGACCACCTATCCTCGGTGGGCGAACTGGACCGCGCAGTACACGGCGGTTTCCAAGTCCGATCTCATCAAAAAGATGCGGAAGGCCCATCAGCGCACGAAGTTCCGGTCTCCTATGACCGTGAATGAGCCTAAGCTCGGCTCCATGAAGAACGGCATCTACGGCCCCGGCGATGTGCTGCTGGACGTGGCTTCCATTCTGGAGCAGAACAACATGTCGCTCGGATCGGACATGGCCAGCCAGGACGGGCGTGCGGTGTTCAAGGGAACTCCGCTGACCTACGTTCCGAAGCTGGATGACGATTCCACCGATCCTGTTTACATGATCGACTGGAACTGGATGGCTGTCGGTGTGGTGGACGGCTGGGAGCAGAATCTCTCGAAGCCGATGGTTGTGCCCAGCAAGCACACGGTTCGCCGTGTTGATCTCGATGCCTCGCTGAACATGGTCTGCACGAATCTGCGTCGTCAGGCCGTCTTCTCGAAGGCTTGACCAATGTGAGCGTGGGCTTGGCGGCCCCCGCGCCTTAAAAACCCAAAGCGAGGTAATGACGATGGATAAGAGCAATAACGCGCCGGCTCAGTCGGCCAATGTGGTGTTGGAGGAGGTTTGGTACGAGGGGACTGATGCCCTGCAACAGGGCGAAGCGGTGTGCTACAACACCAATTACGGCACGGCTGCCTCAGCGGATGGACGACGGCATAACCGTGTCGAGCGTCCCAGTACGAGCAACAACCGGGCCTTCGCCGGTGTCGCGGCTCAGTATTACTCCGCGAAGAGCACGGGCCAGATGATTCGCATCTACTGCCCGGGCAGTCGTGGTGTGAAGATCGCGCTTGGCGCCAATACGGTTATCGACACCGGCTATCTGACCTTCCAGGTCGGAGGCGGGTCTGGTGCCGGTCGCTTCGTGAAAGCCGGGTACAAGGGGCGTGGCTCCGCGTACATTCGGCAGACCGTTGCGGATGCGGTGGTCACGTCGAGCATGGTGGGTGCCTGGTCGCTGGCGACCGACGGCAAGACCCTGACGCACTCCTCGGCGCCCGTTCTGGCCGGCGACAAGGTTTACATCCTCGGTGGCGAGGATGAAGGCACGACCAAGAAAATCACGGCTGGTCTCTACACGGTGGCCAGCGTGACCAGTGCTACCGTCTGTGTGCTTTCGAGCTCGGCCGGTGTCGGCGATGCCGCCCTGACCTGCACGGGGTACATCGTTCGGAACAACCCTACGGCCCAAGCCGACCTGATGGACGGCGAGGAATCCGGCGGTATCGAGTTCCTGAGTATGCCGAATGCCGGTGGCGACAATCAGCCGTACATGGTTGGTGGAATCTCCTATGTCTGCGGCGGGTTGACCCTCACGGCGGACGCGGAGTGCGAGTTGGCGCAGGAGACGTTCCCGGGCGCGAAAAAGGCGTTTGTTTGCCTCGGCACCATGACGACCAGCGACTTCGTGGTCGATTTGGTGAAGGCTGGCATTCAGATCGACGGGTCGTCTGCGTTGGCGGAAGTCAATGCGTTTGACGCCGCCGATGACGCCGCGTGGTTTGAGTTCAAGGGCGCTCGCTGGTTCTGTTTGGACCTGGCGGGCGGTGCGACTCAAGCCTGATTGGGTGAGTGAGTGTTTGATGGTCCCCTCGGTGGCAATCCCACCGAGGGGATTTTAAGGAGCAAAATGGCCGAAAAACCTGAAGTTGCTGCTGCGCCCGTTGCGAATGTTGCGCCTCTGTTGAAGGTTGACCCTCTGATGGAGGAGATGTTCTTGGCGATGGGCTATTCCAAGCCGTTCCCGCGTTCTCTGGTGATGATCCACAACGCGATGAAGCTGAAGAAGGACAAGCTGAATCCCGGTCGGCTGTCGCCTGAAGCTCTCGCCATTATCGGCGCTATTTCCGACCTTTTTGAGGGAAAATTCAACGACGCGAAGGAGTAAGCCGTGTCTGAGTCAGCATTGTCGCTTAAATATGCCGATCTCATGCTTGAGGTTGGCCGTTTTCTTGGACTCGGGAGCGATGCTTCCGCATGGTCTGGCGACAATCGCGACATGATTGATCGGTGTGTCCAGTCTGGGGTTCGCCAGTTTTACTATCCACCGGCCATTGAAGGGATCGAAGTTGGATATGAATGGTCATTTTTGAACCCCACAACGACCATTGTGACCGTGATTGGCGACCGCGAGCAGGATCTTCCCGATGACCTTGGCCGAATTGTCGGGAACATCCATTACGCGGCTTCGGTGCAGAGTACGCCGATCTACATGATAAGCGAGCATCGGATGCTGGCACTTGGCCAGCAGGATGCCGGGAATGGCCGTCCGACGTATGCTACGGTGCGCTACAAGGCCGGGACAACGGCGGATGAAGGTCAGCGTCTTGAGGTGGTGTGGTGGCGTGCCCCTGACGCCGCATACACGCTGACCTATCGCTATGAGGCGTATGTCGGAAAATTGAGTTCGACCCGTCCGTTTGTTCTGGGCGGCATGAAGCACTCCGAGACGGTGGTTGAAAGCTGCCTGGCTGTGGCCGAGCAGCGCGTGAATGACGAGAAGGGGCTGCATTGGGATCGGTTTGCCGCTTCTCTGGCGACGAGCATCGCGCTGGACCGCAAGGTTGGCGCTCGCTATTTCGGGCAGATGGGTTCACCTGAACTCATTGCCGAGGAAACGGACTTATCGTGTCGATCCAATGGGACGATAACGTATAAGGGAGTGACGTGGTAAAACAAGAAAGGCGGTATGGTTATGATCTCTCGTATTTGCGATCTGATTCGGATGAAGGAACCCGACGTTGAAGTGACTGGCCTGCTCATGGCGCATGGCAAAACCGTTCCGGCCGATGGCACGGCTGGCTATGAGACCGGGTGCCTGTTTCAGCATACCGACGGCGGCGCCGGGACGGCCCTGTATTGCAACGAAGGCACAGTGACTTCGTGCGATTTTGACGCCGTGACCGTGGCGTAAGGCGAAAAATCATGCCACGGGTTGTCTCCAAGCAACTCGCATTCCCCATGGCTGGAGTGAGTCGGCGTGGGGAATATCGCGAGATGGCAACCCCTCCTTATGCCACTCCATGGGCATTGAATGTGAGGGGGGAGAGCCCTATTGAGCGGCGGAAGCGCGGCGGATCGAGGCCAGGGTTGGTGAAATACCTCGCCCAAGACTTCGGGACGACCATTTCCGCCGTTATTTCTGTCACCAGCGTCGATTCAGACCAAGCCCGCCATCAAGACCTCGTTGTCGTGGCCGATGGAGTCTGCTATTCCGTCCGAAGCGGGGCACTCCTGACGCTTGATACGGCATGGCAGACTGCCGCAGGAGAGGCTATCCAGACGGCTTCCGGTGATGCTATTGAGTGGGATTCAACTGTTTCGGCCACTGTGAATAGTGCCGTCGAGCGGGGTGGGATGCTCTATTTGGTCGATTCCGGGCTGAAGTCATGGAATCCCACCACCGGGATTGTGGCGACTGTTGTGGCGACTGATGGGGCCATTCCAACCGGATGCAAGTACGCCTGCCTGTATCGAGATCGCCTTTTCCTTTACGGCGAGGATCACGTCTGGTACTGCTCGCGGCAGGGAGACTTGACGGATTGGGGGCTTTCCCGCGATATGGGCGATGTGGGTCGGGCGATTGCCGGCCAGATTGACCGGGCTGGCCGAATAGGTGAGCCGATTACGGCGATGATCCCAAACAACGATCAGTCGATGCTGATTTCGACAAAAAACGGCATGTGGCTGCTCCGTGGCGACCCGACGGATGGCTCGATCTCTTTGGTGAGTGAAGAGATTGGCGCGATAACGAATACCGCCTGGGCTCGCGCTCCGAATGGCCTTGTGGCGTTTTTGAGCAATGACGGGGTTTATGTGGTTGGCGGCGACGGGTCTCCTCCGGTGAAGTGGAGTACAGACCGGGTTCCCGACGAGCTTCGGGCTGTCAACACGTCAACGAATACGATTTCGATGGCCTATGAGGCGAAAAGCAATGGGTTTCACCTGTTTGTTACTCCGTCAACTGGAGTGGGGACGCATTGGTTCATGGATGCCGACAAGAAGGCTATCTGGCCGGTGATGTTCGCCGATGAGCACCAGCCTTTGGCGGCCGCTCGCATTGCGAGCCTGACCGGGGACTTGTCCGACGTTGTTTTGGGCTGCAAGGACGGGATTCTCCGTAAATTCGATGACTTGGCCGAAGACGATGACGGGATCAGTATCCAGAGTCATGTCTTGCTTGGCCCGATCAAGTTGTCCTCGAATGAGATGGAAGATGCCGTGTTGAGCGAGATCCATGGCGTATTGGCCGACAATAGCGGGACTGTGACATGGCGCGTCGTGACAGGGAAGAGCGCGGAAGAGGCCACGGACGCGGCTGTCGATGGGATTGATGCCGTCATTGCTGGGTCGGTTGGGACGTACCCGAAAGGGGATTGGAAGGACAACCGGAACTTGGTCGAGTACCCCAGGGCGCGTGGGCCATGGGCAATAATCTGGCTCGCTTCCAAGGCGAGATGGGCGTATGATTCTGTCACGTTGCGAATAAATCAGCTTGGGAGGTTACGATGAGCGTCAAGATGAACACGACTGATATGCCTGCGGTAACTCCGACAGGGACCGACTTTATACCCATCGCCCGGTCCGGCACACCCAACAGCATCACCCCGACGAGCCTTGCGGCATTCGTGATCGACGTTATTGAGGCTATCGCGGCTGGAACGACAACCTCCGGGGCCGACTCTGTTTTCATGCTGCAGGGCGGCGCGTTGAAGCCACTGGACATCGACGTGGTGAAGCAGTACGTCATCGACGCCATTTGGGCGAACTCAGATTCGACTCCTGTTGCTGCCGATAAGATGGTATTCAAGACCGTCGGGGGACTGGAAAAAACCGTCACGCTGACCAATCTTTCGACGATGATCCGCGATGCCATTGCGGCTTCGATTCTGGATGTTTCCGACTTGACGGAAGTAACCGTTCCTGCTGCCGCCGACATGCTGCCGCTGACTGTCGGGACGACCGGGAAAATGGTCAAGCTGTCCACGCTTTATGCTTCGATCCTGTCTTCGCTGGCCGCGCATGTGGCGGGGCTTACCGCCGTGACTGCCGTAACCGACACGGACGAATACTATGTGCTGGTCGGTGGTGTCGAAAAGAAGATCACCGGCGCGAGCCTGAAGGCCGCGATGGGCACAACGGTTGCTCCGGCGACAACTACCCAATACAAAGTTCCGCAGTGGGCCTCCGCGCAGAAGACGCTGGTTGATGGACTGACTGTCGAAACGACTGTCCGCGATTCCGGCTCTGCGCTTGACACGGCACTTGCCACTGAAAAGGCCGTTCGTGACGCCATCATCGCATACAAGACGGTCATTGCGGGGTCCGATACTGGCGCGGTTGTGCTTCGATTTGGTGCGACGGCGACGGAAGGGTATGAGACTCGCGTTGTCGATAAGACTGTGGCTTTGGGCGCCATTGCCGGGGTTGCGGTGTTCACTGTGCCTTCCGGCGCGCTCCTCCGGTCTGTGCAGGCGAATATCGTAACCCTTGGCGTGGCCGGGGGGAATGTCGCTACAGTCGGGATTGGCGTTGACGCGGACCCAGACCTTTATGGGCAGACTTCAACTCTGCTGAAGAACGCCAAGAGCAACAAGATCATTGCTCCGGCGGTTCTTTCCGGAACGGCGGCGATTGAGTTGTTCCCGTGCCAAGCTGACGGGACGATTGGCGACACTCCCTTCTCGGATGGGACTGTCCGCGTTCGGATCGTCTATGATGTTCTGGCTTCGCTGGATAACGTGTAAAGGAGAGTGTCATGGACAAGATCAATCCAATGTCTTACATCGTCGATACTGATCCTGTCCCCGAGGCCGTTCTGGACGCTTCCGGGTGGTTTGAAACGGAGTATATGACGATTCAGGCGTCCGACCCGAATGCGGCATACCTCGAATGGTACATGGCCCAGGGCTGGACGGTCTACAAGACGATTGCCGTCCAGACGATTGCGCCCAGCCCGACGCTCCCCGAGGGGTGGAAGGAGAAGATCTACTGCCTCAAACGGCGTAAGCTCCAATCCGAGAGGGTCCTGAACGATCTTATCCGGCAATTCACTGGGGCGTACAACGAGGGGCGTTCGATCAACGACCAGCGGTACGATGAGATCGTTTCGATTTACAATGTCATGCTGGACAAGACGGAAGACGACATCAACACAACCGAGGGGTCCGGCTACGACTACACCGCCGACATTGAGGCTTTGATTGCCCTTTTTGAGACTGACTTCAACACCTATGTCGCCGATGTTGATGGGCTGCTCGATGAATATGGAGATCCAAGGCTGGCCGACATCAATATCCGGTTTGATAATGAACTCTCGAAGGCGCGCCAAACGCTTATTGACAGAGGCTTGAATAATACTACAGTGTGGGCCTCTGTGAGCGCTGGAATCGAACGCGAGCGTGAACGGGCATTGTCTGACGCGGAAGACAAGATCGTGGACCGCAAGATTCTGAACAAGACGAAGATCCACGAGTATCGCACGGACTTCCGGAATCGCACACTCTTGGCCTATGAGCGGCTGATGGCTTTGAAGCGAGACAACAAGCTGACTCCGCTGAAGTACCGGAATGACGTGTTGTCGGCCATGCTGAACTTCATGGAGCGTCGTTCGGATGAGTATCCGGGTCTTGATGGCCTGGCGAACATCGCTGCACAACTTGGATACGGTGAAGCTGCAACCTCGGTAGCGCCTTCGGTGTAAGATGCCATGCAATATCAGCTATTATGGGAGCAATAAGCCAGGGAAGGGGGTTCGTCCAATACAGACGAACGTGCCGCCCAAGGTGCCGTTTAATGCCCCGAAATACCCGATAAACCCGTGGAACGGCAAGCACCTTCCGCTGCGAAAGACTGATACTTCGTCTTCCAGATCAATAACTTCATTGGTCAGGATGTTCTGGCGCGTGGCCGCTGGAGGGGATTGGGTCGAGGCGACAGAGGCCCCGGTAAACACGTCAAATTACTTCTGGGTCTTGGATCATCACGAAGAGGATTCTGGCGTCCATTTCATTTACATGGTTGAAAAGGCATTCCCAAATA
>JAPXRQ010000154.1:0-7178 GCA_033813515.1 Thermomicrobiales bacterium | reverse complement strand
GCACGCTGGCGGGACGGCCCACCAACGAGAATGCCTGCTCCCGCCGCTGCAATACCCGCGGCGGATGCACCGGCCAGGAGTTTGCGACGAGAAAGGGTCGGGTCTGTCATGAAATGCTCCTTTGCGCCCCTGTATTGGACTGGTACCAGCAGGTGTGTGGCGCAGCACAGACGCCATCGCCGGAGGGCCGCTTCCGCTCCGTACGTTGCTTCCTATAGGTTACCAATTGGACCGGAACTCTGCTGCTTCCGTTCGTGTAGTTATGGCTACGGAAATCAGGGAGTGGCGGCGGCTTCGGGCATCGACAGGTCGCTCGCACCATCGATGATCTTCCAGGTCCCGTCGATCTGGCGAAGGACGAAGACATCTATCTGGGAATCGTCCTGATCACGATCTACCCCGCCGCTCGTCTCGACCGCCACTGAGACAGCGCCGTCCGCCTGAGCAGCGACCGAGACGACACGCACGATCCGGGTCAGGTCATCTTCGGCGCTCGGGTGAATGGGCTCAAACTGCTTGCCCAGTTCATACGCCACGTCCTCCCCCATCAGACCGTCAGGATCGATGATGCGGCGAAGGTAGCCATCGTCGAACAGGGCGAACGCGCGCAGGTAATCCCCGGCATTGACACAGGCAGTCAGGGTGTAAACGACGGTCAGGACCGCATCCCGTATCGCATCGTCGACGTCGGGTCCGGTCGGAACGGCTGTGATCGGCGTTGGAGTTGTGGCGGGATGTTCCGCCGTGATGATGCCAACCAGGAAATCGACCGGGCGAGGATCGATGGTGCATTGGCTTGCTTCGGGACTCGCGGATGGCGTGCTCTCCTGGGCAAACGCGGGCGTTATGTGAAGTATTGCCAGCAACGTGACCAATGAGATGGCCAATATCCGCGATGTTTGCATGGTCCCTCTTCAAGACGCGGGCGTTACGCCAGGATTTCCCGCACAATTGTCGCCGACCGTGTGCGTGTGCGACGGACTGACCGTACCAGACAACAGGAATAGCATGCGCTTCTCCACACCCGCCGCGTTTTCAACCGAGCCTCAACTTGACGGACAAGTCCTGGCCGGTTTCGATGCCTGGATCGAACTGGCCGGTGCTGTCGGCCCCATCCGAACAACGCAATGGCTTGAACGACGGTGGGAGGAGGACGAGTTTCCCTTCCATGTCATCTTCGCGGGCGTTGAGCGGCTGCTGAAGCAACCGCGACCGCTCGACCTGGCGGCGTGTGTGCCCACCTGCCAGGACCTGGCCGAGCGTCTGCGTCCAGGTGATGCGGAAATGTCGGAACTCTTCTGGCAGCCGGTCATTCGTTGGGCCATGGAGACCGGTGACAGCGAACTCCTGCTCCGGGCGGCGGAAGCGGCCACGGCAATCCTGAACACCTTTGATGAGCCACGAACAATCGGGCGGATTTGGCTTGACGTGCTCAACTGGTCGCGGCAACCAGGTCGGGAAACTGCGACCGATGTTGTGGAAACGGCATTTGAACGGGTGATTGCGGCGGCGGAACGGGATGGGGCGCAACTCTATTCCGCGCGGCTCGAGTTCGCGCAGGTGCAATTCCATCGATCGCATGCGACCGCGGAAACCGTCTCTGGTGACTGGCACACAAATTCCGAACTTTTCGCGCTCTGGTTCTCCACAACCTGACCGCTTCGGTAGTTCGCGGCGGGACAGACGGCGCGGTCACTTTGGTACGCTGTACGAAGGAAACGATCTGACCGACGATGTTCGTCGGCGTTGATTCGCTTTGAAGAAGGGATTCCAGATGGCCTTTACGCTGCCACCTCTTCCGTACGCGTTCGATGCACTCGAGCCGAATATCGATGCCCAGACGATGGAGATCCATCACGACAGGCATCACAACACGTATGTCACCAACCTCAACAATGCAATTGCCGGTGACGCCGCACTCGAGGCGATGAGTGCACTCGATCTCATCCAGAATCTGGACAAGGTGCCCGAAGACAAGCGCATGGCCGTTCGCAACAACGGCGGCGGACATGTCAACCACACCATGTTCTGGGAGATCATGGGTCCGAATGGCGGCGCTCCGGAGGGTGCCCTGGCCGCGGCAATCGATCGCGATCTGGGCGGACTTGATGCAATGAAGGACGCCGTGAACAAGGCTGGCGCTGGCCGGTTTGGTTCCGGTTGGGCATGGGTTGTGGTCAAGGACGGCAAGTTGGCCGTGACCAGCACTCCAAACCAGGACAATCCCCTGATGGACGGCTCCGGCACCCCGATCCTGGGTGTTGATGTCTGGGAGCACGCCTACTACCTGAAGTACCAGAACAAGCGGCCAGATTACCTGGCGGCCTGGTGGAACACAGTCAATTGGGCGGCTGTGGCTGAGCGCTACGCGGCGGCCGGCGGCAAGTAACTCGCCCCCTCAAACGTCCCTTGTCCTCCGGGATGAGGGACGTTTTTTGTTGCCCGACAGGAGCCTGGCGAACCTGCGACACTCTCCCTGTACATCCGGCATTGGTGGTGAGAAGAGGACTCTTTCATGCGTGGCGCGTCCAACCTGGCGAATTCGATCGAGCGGTCTGGTATCCGTGATCTGATGGATCTGGCCCGATCGATGAGTGGCGAGATCATTCACCTCGAGGTCGGCGAACCGAACTTCACCACTCCGCCGCACATCATTGAGGCGGCCTTCGAGCAGGCCGCAGCCGGCGCGACCCACTACACTCCCAGCCCCGGAATTGCTCCGCTCCGAAAGGCCATCGCCGATCGCTACTCGGCCAAGTGGGGCACGACCGTTACACCGGCGATGACCAATGTGGCACACGGTGGCGTCAATGCGATCAACAGCACGGTTCTGGCGCTGATCAATGCCGGCGACGAAGTGCTCGTACCAGATCCAGGCTGGCCCAACTATCGCTCGATCCTGAGCCTGGTTGGTGGCGTGCCGATCCAGTATCCGATGACGATCGCGAATGGCTACCAGCCCGACCGTGAAACACTGGAGTCGCTGATTACTCCCAAGACACGGATGATCATCACCTGCAATCCAGGGAATCCGACGGGGGCCGTGTGGAACCGAGAGACGGTGCAGATGGTTCTGGACCTGGCAAAGAAGTACGACCTCTACGTGCTCTCGGACGAGATCTACGAGGAGTTGGTTTTTGAAGGCGAGCATGTCCCCTCCGCTCTTTTCGATGATGACCAGCGCGTGATTACGGTCTCGGGTTTCTCGAAGACGTACGCGATGACCGGATGGCGGCTCGGTTGGGCCGTCGCGAGCGAGGACCTGATTCTCTCGATCAACAAGATGATGGAGCCGCTGATATCGTGTGCCTCGTCGGTCTCACAGGTTGCCGGAGTGGCGGCGCTTACCGGACCGCAAGATGCGGTTGGGCAGATGCGGGACGCATATATCCGACGGCGGGACATTGCCGCGTCGATCCTTGAGCCAGCCGGAATGCTCCCGGTCCGGCCGCATGGTGCGTTTTACGCCATCGTCGATGGATCACGAACAGGTCTCAGCAGCAGACAGCTCTCCCTCGATCTCCTCAGCGAGATGCGCGTGGCATGCGCTCCGGGCGACACATTCGGCAAGGTGCTGGATGGCGGTTACGTGCGGATTTCATTGGCATCGTCCGATGACGACGTGGCGGAGGGTTGCCGCCGGATCGTCAGTTTCGTGGAATCGCACGCCGCCTGAACGTCCAGACGGTCTGGTTTTGGTACGCTAACGGGCGGAAGATGTCCGTCCGAATCCATTGAAGGGATCGCAAACAGCATGCAGTCGTTGACGTTCAAATCCGGCGATGCGTTGAAGCTTGGCCTGGTGACCGATGCCGGTGTGATTGATGTCGAAGCGGCGAATGCTGCGTTGGGGACATCTGTTCCGACCGATGTCAATGCGTTTGTGGCCGGAGGCGCTGCCGGCGCGGCTGATCTGATCGCGAAGGCGGCCGGAAAGTCGGGCGCGTGGCTGCTCGATCGCGGTTCCCTGACGCTTGGGCCGGTCGTACCAGACCCGGGCAAGATCATCTGCATTGGCCTCAACTACGCCAAGCACGCAGCCGAAACAAACATGCCGATTCCGGAGAGCCCGGTGGTCTTCTCCAAGTTCAACAACACGTTGGTTGGCGATGGTGAGACTGTTCAGCTGAATACCAAGTACGCGGAGAAGTTTGACTATGAGGTTGAACTCTGCGTGGTTATTGGCAAGACCGCGGCAGATGTTTCCGAAGATGCCGCGCTCGATTATGTCTACGGCTACTGCACCGCCAATGACCTCAGCGTGCGCGATCTTCAGAACCGCACCAGCCAGTGGCTGCTTGGCAAGACGCCAGACAAGTTCTTCCCGATCGGACCGACACTGGTCTCCGCAGACGAAGTCGGAGATCCGCAGCGCCTTCAGGTGTCCACCAAAGTCAATGGCGAGGTGCGGCAGAACGAGAACACCAACGACATGATTTTCAACGTCCGTCAACTGGTCAGCTACCTCAGCCGGTACTTCACGCTGGAGCCGGGAGACCTGATCACGACGGGCACGCCCGCTGGTGTTGCGATGGGCCTGCCTGGCACCCCGTGGCTGAAGCCAGGCGATGTGGTCGAGGTTGAGGTCGAGAAACTCGGCGTCCTGACCAACACGATGGCGTAGACCCGCCAGGATCCAGAAAGCACCGCAATGATCGGGCGAATGCATCTGAGAGCGGCGATTGTGTCTGGCCTGGTGGCAGGTGCGGTGTATGTTGCAACTGCCGAGGCCGACAATCGGATCACGGATGTCAATCTCGATGATCTGAAGATGCTGGGTTGGCCACTGGTCGACGACAAGAGCAGGGCGAAGGTGGTGGGCCTCGGTCCGCACCTCGCCTTTTCTGTTGGTCTGGCCTGTGTTTTTGGTGTGGTGCGCGGGATTCTCCCCAAGCGAGGCTGGGTGGCGGGGGCGGCATTTGCGCTGACAGAAGGCACTGTCCTGTACCCGGTTGCCCTGCTCGAAAATCGGCATCCAGGGATTCGCTCCGGCGCCATCGACCGCTATCTGACGCTCAATGCCTACCTGCAGTCGTTGCCGCGTCATCTGACCTACGGCATAACGATGGGCGCCCTGTACGATCGCATCGCCGGTCGACGCTAATGGGAACAATCGGCGCTCTGTTTCCACCGCCGTACATGCCGTTCGTCGTTCGCGACGATTTCATCGTTCGCGCAGACCTCTTTCCGTTGCCGGGTATCTACAACGGCCATCACGAGCAGAATCACTTCGTCCTGGATAGTCAGTTCGACGAGTTTCTCGACGAGCGACTGGCAGCGTTCGCCCGCAAGCCGGACAGCTACCGGTGCATCGATATTGAAGATCCGGCATCACTGGCTGAGGTCTATGTTCGCCTGATCAAACAGCTGGCCATCGAGTATCCCGATTATGTCGACTACTCTCCTCCCCTGCTCGACCTTCGCCATATTGGCCTGCGCGCGGACCTGACCGACCGGCAGTCGATTGCCATTGAGATCATCGATCCGGACAACGATGGTGGCCGCCGTGTGCTCGACTGGGTCTCAGCGCAATCGGGCCTCACTCGCCTGGGCGATTTGCTAGCCCTCGCCGTGCAGGAGGACATCGTCATCATGCGCCTGCGTGAGGATGGAAGTCATTTGGCCGAATCGCTTCATGTCCTCCTGCCGAGTGGATGGGATCCGGCAGAGAAAGTCATGCGCGGCTTCGACACCATCCATGAGCCGGTCGCGGATTCGCAGCGCCTGATGAATTCAGCGGCGAACGTGATGAAGGCGATGACCACCAAGGGACCTTATGTCCGATTTGGGTTTTCGATCTCGACCTGCCCGAGGCTGGACATCCATCCCGATATCGTGCGTCCGTGGGATGCGGCGTGGCTTGATGACCTGGATACGCTGGCATCGAACCTGACCTTGCGGGTGGAGCGCCAGACAACCATGCCGTTCCCCGATCTCGGGCGGGCCCTGTTTTCGGTTCGGATCTACACCATGCCGCTTGACCGGGTGGCCGCCGAACGGCCGGATCTTCTGCCAAGGATCGCGGCAGTTGTTCGCTCAGCCTCCCCGGCCGTGCTCCAATACAAGGGCATGGCGCACTACAGCGACGCGCTCGCCACATGGTGTGAGGCGAGCGCAGTCCGGCTGGGGTTGTGACCTACTTCGCAGCGTGAATTGCTTCGATTGCGGCAATGCCCGTCAGGTGGGCGCCGTGGCATGTCGAGAAGAAGTCGAGCGAGGTTGATTCGCCCGCGAAATACAGGCGATTCTCGAGTGGTGTGGCGAGATCCTTGCGGAGATGGGCCTTGCCTGGTTGAGCGGCACCATAGGCACCGCGGATCCACGGCTCGGACTGCCACATTGAGCACGACTCGACCTGAATCGCCTTGAGAATGCTGGTTCCGTACATCTGCACAAGAGCCTCACGACCAAGCGAGATCATGGCGTCGCGACCGGCAGCTTCAGTGACTTCGCCGAGTGGGCCAGCAAGATACCCATTGGCCATATCGCGGCCGAATGCCCGCAACTGGAACCACATCCCCTGCTCTGGTCGCACCTTGGCCCATGCCGAACTGTGGCCGTCAGCCAGCAGGTTCTTGTCGATCTTGAACGAGACCTTGTTGGCATTGCCCAGCTTGATCGCGTGATACGCCTCGAGTTTCCAGTCCGGAAGGGCCGGAATGAAGTCGATCACCGAGTCCTGGATGATCTTCGTGCTGACGGTGACGATCGCGGTCCGGGCGCTGATTGTTCCGTTGGCTGTCTCGACTTTGACGCCGGGTCCGCTCCAATCGATGCGGGTAACGGGGGTGTTGAGGGAAACCGGTACGCCCTGCGCATGGCGGGCGACCAGTGCGCCGTACCCGTTCTCCACCGGCCAGTTCTCGTTGGTGTCCCGATAGGCCACATCGTCGGCGGTTGAGACATCCGGAATGTCCACGCTCCACTCGCCGCCAAGTGCGGTGCGCAGGAGCGGAATCCAGGGATCGTTCATGTCCACCACAACAGCAGCGGAGACGTCCTTGCCCTCGTGACCGGCATCGACGATCTGCTGCCAGAGGCCGCCGAAAACAGCCTTCTCGACATCGGCCGCCTCGGTTTCGGTCAGCCAGCGGATCCCATCGTGCACGCGGCGGGCCGGGCTCTTCTTCTCATAGGCAAAACCGTAGGTATCGGCGAGCTCCCGGTAAGCATTGACA